>NZ_DDKA01000011.1:0-211843 GCF_002339225.1 Sphingobacterium sp. UBA2610 | reverse complement strand
ATGATGACAGGAAGCAGCTGATTCATAATTGTAGAACCAACAATC
The DNA here is from genome assembly GCF_002339225.1 of Sphingobacterium sp. UBA2610. Classification (NCBI taxonomy): domain Bacteria; kingdom Pseudomonadati; phylum Bacteroidota; class Sphingobacteriia; order Sphingobacteriales; family Sphingobacteriaceae; genus Sphingobacterium; species Sphingobacterium sp. UBA2610. The sequence goes on along the minus strand of NZ_DDKA01000011.1, from coordinate 211,798 downwards.
TTTTTTTTTGTTTGGTTAAGCGTACGATACTTGTAATTTTGTAAGCTCATACTAAAATCATCTTTCATGGACAGTGACCCTTTCAACATACCCGAAATACATTTTGAGGTATCATTTTCAGAAGCACAAGCTCATTACATCGAAGTAAAAATGAGCATCACAAAGCTCAACCAGCCTTATGTCGATCTAAAAATGCCAGTTTGGTCTCCTGGATCTTATTTAATTCGTGAATATGCTAAAAATGTAGAACGATTTCGATCATTTGACAAAACAGGAAATACGATTTCCTATCAGAAAATTTCAAAAAATACCTGGCGAATACCCACAGAATCTTTGGATCAAATCGAAGTAATCTACGCTGTATACGGTTTTGAAGTTTCTGTGCGTACCAACTTTTTCGATAGTGATCATGCTTTTATTGTGCCTACGGCAACTTTCTTTCATATCGATGGCCGTATAGACAGTCCTTCAACAGTCAGCATAGCACTAAAAGATTCTTGGGCAAGTATATCAACAGGACTCGAACAAATTGAAGAACATAAGTTTTATGCACCAAATTTTGACGTATTATACGATACGCCCATCGAAGCGGGTAACCAAGATGTCTGGAAATTCCAAGCTGCCGGTGTCGAGCATGAATGCGCCATGGTCGGAGGTGGTAGTTATGATAAAGACCGTCTGACGAAAGATATCACACGTATCGTCGAAGAGGAAACCCGCATCTGGGGTTCGAACCCCAATGAGCGATATGTCATTATTACCCACAATTACCAATCTGGAGGTGGAGGCCTAGAACATCTCAATTCAACAGTATTGGGAGCGTCGAGGAATGCGTATTTAAATGAGACAAGCTACAAAAACTATTTGAGTCTCGTTGCGCATGAATATTTTCACTTATGGAATGTCAAGCGCTTACGTCCAAAAGCATTAGGACCGTTTAATTACGATGGCGAGAACTATACCACAGGCCTCTGGATCATGGAAGGATTCACTTCGTATTATGATAATTTAATTATTAAACGCTGTGGATTTTATGATGAAAAAGAGTACCTCGCTTTGCTAGCTAACGATTTCAATATTGTACTGAACCGACCGGGTCATGCGATACAGTCTGCCGCAGCCTCAAGTTTCGATACCTGGATTAAATATTATAGGCCTGATGAAAATTCGATGAATTCAGGAATTTCCTATTACAACAAGGGGGCAATGCTGACAGCATTGTTGGATATTAAAATTATCGCTGCTACAGAAGGTCGACTAAAATTGGATGATGTTATCCGTGAGGCTTATGAGGAGTTCTACCTAAAACTTGATCGCGGATTTGAAGAAAATGAATTGAGAAGCCTTGCTGAACGCATCGCAGGCACGTCGTTAGACGACATTTTCAATGCTGCCCATCAGGACGGAGAACTGGATTATAACGATTATTTTAATCTCGTTGGTTACGAAATTGTGGATACCAATATTGATAACAACACATTGACATTCGGCATTACGACCAACAAAGTGGATGGGTTAATTTCGGTAGCAACAGTGGAAAAAGGCTCTGGTGCGTATGACGCCGGATTGAATGTAAAAGACGAACTGATTGCAATTAATAATAACAGGCTCGACGTGAAAGACAAGGAAATTGATTTCATTGTTCAACATGCCAAAGAGGGGGAAACATTAAACTTCCTGGTGGCACGAGATGGTTTAGTGCGTGAAATCCCTGTTCAGATCAGAAAGAGCAATAAAAAGATCTATGAAATCCGTCCGCTCAAAGAACAAACCTTTTTACAGGAATTGCTGGGTAAAATCTGGATGGCATAACACGAAAGTACTAGTATTAAAATTAAAAAAGAATAGCGGGGTCTCCCGCTATTCTTTTTTAAAATTTATATCTTACCGAAAAACCGATCGGATCAAATAATTTGATACTGGATTCGTTTAGAAAATCGAAATAAGGTTTTACATCCAATGAGATCTGAAATGGAGCTTGGGGAATATTATATTCAATACCAACAATACCGTCGATACTTAAATTGAGTTGTGAGTCAAACGAATGACGTTGACCATCTATAATTTTATCTTTCTCTTTATAAGAGCCTACGCTACCACCGAAACCATAATACCAATTGAATCCTCCAGTCAATGGTTTATAGATTTCATATAAACCAACAACGCGGAAACGGCGGAAATCAGAATTGCTCTGAATGCTCATGATAGCCTCCAATGCATGGTCCGAGTTAAGCGTATGACGATATGTAATTCCCTGAGCAGACCCAAAACGTCCACCAATAGCACCCTTATTGTCCAACTGAGCCATAGCTCTATTGGATAATGCTCCAAACATCAGCATTCCACCGACAGCCAAAAATATTTTTCTCATAAAAATCGTACGCTTTTTTGCTTTACATTTTTTTCAAACATAGATAAATTGCTTTTTATATGCAATATATTGCAGTGCACATAAAAACTATTTACCAGAACTTCCCCTATGAAGGACCTTTTCAATAGGGTAAATATCCACTACAGCTATAACGAAACAATGTTTAATTTGTTATGACAATAATCCCGAATTATCCAACTTTATTTCTGTATATTTAGATCAATACAGCATGTAGTAGTAACCAAATAAACTCAAGTGATATGGGCAGAATTTTTGACTTTATAACCTTATATAAAGAAAAATACGCAAAGGACATCATGGTGGCAGGTCGAGATGGAAACGGCCAGTGGAAAACGTATTCTACCAAAGAGTACACCGACGCGATTGACACCTTAAGCAGGGCGTTACTTAAACTAGGCCTCAAAAAAGGTGATCGGGTCGGAATCATGTCCGGCAACCGTCCCGAATGGAATTTAGTTGATTTTGCCTGCAATCAAATCGGTCTCGCAACTGTTCCCCTCTATCCCACATTATCTGCACAGGATCTTTCATTTATCGTGAATGACTCGGATGTCAATGTACTCTTTGTCAGCAACAGCGAATTGACAGACCGTATTGAACAAGCGATCAGGGAGCACGGTATACACCCACAACTGTATACTTTTGATGCCATTGAAAATTATACCCAGCTAAAAACATTCATCGAAACAGCAAAAGATGACTCAACTGATCTAGCTCCGCTTCGTGATGCAGTCACAGAAGATGATCTGCTAACCTTAATTTACACTTCAGGTACCACAGGACGCCCTAAAGGCGTATACTTGTCCCACAAAAATGTATACAGCAACGTCTTGGCCTGCAATCATCTCATCCGATCAGATTTCAAAACGGCGCTAAGCTTTCTTCCGCTATGCCATATCTTTGAACGCATGGTAGTATATATGTACTATTCGAAAGGAATCCAGATCTATTTTTCGGAAACCTTAGACAATGTCGTTGCCGATATCAACGATGTCAAACCGGATGTCTTCACCACAGTACCGCGTGTACTGGAAAAAGTATACGATAAGATTATTGAAAAAGGGAAAGCCTTAACGGGATTAAAAAAGAAAATTTTCTTCTGGGCTGTTGATCTCGGACTGAAATTTCAAGAACCTGAACGAAATGGACCGCTTTACAATCTCAAACTTGCGATTGCTAGAAAACTCATATTTTCCAAATGGCAAGAAGCTCTTGGCGGAAATATTAAAATTATCGTGTCAGGTGGCGCTGCCCTTCAAGAACGTTTAGCGCGTGTATTCTGGGCTGCTGGACTTAAAGTGCTCGAAGGTTATGGGTTAACTGAAACCTCCCCCGTAATTGCGGTAAACTCGTACTTACCCAATGGATTGAAATTTGGGACGGTAGGGAAACCCCTCAAAAACTTAGAAGTTAAAATTGCTTCAGATGGCGAAATCCTTGTCAAAGGTCCTAGTATCACGACTGGCTATTATAAAAATGAAGAAGCCACGAAAGAGGCTTTTGACGATCATGGATTCTTCAAAACAGGCGACATCGGAGAAATAACATCCGATGGTTTCCTTAAAATCACCGATCGAAAAAAGGAAATGTTTAAGACGGCAGGTGGTAAATATATTGCCCCCCAATCCATTGAAAACAAACTCATGGAATCTACATTAATCGGACAAGTCATGGTTTTCGGAGAAAATAGAAAATTTCCTGGAGCCTTGATTGTTCCTGCATTTGATGTGCTGTCAAAATGGGCAAGCCAAAAAGGTATTTCCAGTGGTTCAAACGAAGAAATCATCAAAAATCCAGAAGTAATCCAAAAATATCAGGAAGAAATTAACCGATTATCTACTAACTTTGGGCATTGGGAAATTGTCAAGAAATTTATTCTTCTTCCAAAGGAATGGACAATCAACGACGGTCAATTGACACCAAAATTGAGTTTAAAACGAAAAATTATTTTAAAAGAGAACGAAGCCGTAATCGACAAATTGTATCAGGAACAAAACCAAGAATAGCAATTTGCACGATTATTGGGGCTGATCATCTTATTATGAAGCACGTTACACTACGAGATTTATTTACACTCGCCTACTGGAAAAACATTTGGCATGTCTTAGTTGATGCCTTTAATGGATTCAATGATGACAAATGTATGAAGAAGAGTGCTTCATTGGCTTACTATACCGTCTTCTCCATCGGCCCACTTCTTATGATTGTGATCTGGTGTATCGGCTTCTTCTACGGAGAACATCTTCAGAGTGGATCTTCGGCGCAGGATCAGGTGTTGGAGGAAGTCATGGTTCTTTTTGGACAGGATGTAACAACGCAGATCCAGTCCTATCTTCAAAAGATAACTTTCGAGAATAAATCCAATATGGGGATCACGATAGGTATTGTTACATTGATTCTCTCCTCTACGACCTTATTCGTTGATATACAAGACTCCATAAACAATATCTGGAAAGTAAAACCGAAACCCAAAAAAGGCTGGTTAAAATTAATCATCAATAGATTGATTTCTTTTTCCATCGTGATCGCCTTGGGCTTTTTACTAATTGCTTCACTCATGATCAATGGAGTTATCGTTGCCGTGACCAATTTAGTTATGACCTATTTCCCCTTTATTCCCATTGCGCTTATCTCGTGGGTAAATACAGGCATCACTTTCTCGGTCATTGTCATTTTATTTGGCTTTATCTTTTCTTTCCTTCCCGATGCCAAAGTAAAATTCAGAGACATGCTCGGGGGAGCAATTTTTACAGGTTTACTTTTCATGTTAGGCCGGTACGGCATTTCAATCTATCTGAATCTCTCTTCCACAGCCAGCTTTTATGGAGCCGCAGGATCGATAATTGTCATGTTATTATGGATCTACTATTCGGCTGCGATATTGTATTTTGGGGCAGAATTCACCAAGTTTTATGCCATTAAATTTGGCGCGGGCATTGTGCCTTCCACATTTGCGGTAGCGGTTGAACAGACGGAAAAAGTTAAAAAAACAGGAAGCGACGCCGAAGCACATGTTGGAGACACCATTCAGGTCTTAAAACAATAAATTTATTTTTTGTCTTTTTTACCACTGATGGAACCGTCTATACCGATGACGTCAATGACTTTGTCTCCAATCTGCGTGATATCGGATTTTAACCCGATCATGACGGTAAAAATATTAACAGGCCTATCCTGTATCTTCCTAAAATTATGGAGATAACCAAGCTCGAGCCCTAAAAAGAAGCCATTAAATTTGTAATCTGCGCCAGCCCCCAATTTACTGGAAAAATTCAGATGATTTTTATTCTCCATCTTGACGAGCTTTTGATCTGCTAGCACACGCGCTCTCGGCTCACTCGCCAGACCAACGCCAGGCCCAGCAAAACCGTAGATATTCAGTCTACGCATCTGTTTCCTAATCCCGCCCGAGAATGAAAAAGTATAGAAATTCGTATTGGCATCTTCTATGCGGTATTCGAAATCGGGATCAATTAAGGGTTGTTTGTACTTAAATGAAAGTGTATAAAGCGTGGGGGATACAAAAAACATAGAATTTTTCAGGGATATATCTAAACCAATACTACCCGAAAACTTTGGCGAAAGTATATCTTTGGTTTTCCCGATCGGAAAACCCATTCCGGTTGTACCCCAATAGTAAACTTTTCGATAATGTATCGTATCAACGCCGCCCTGAGCCCGTATAGAGCTCCAACACAAAGAAAGAAGGAGAAAAGTAAAAAAGAATTGTTTCATTTAAATGCGTTCAATATTGAATAACAACAATATTAAACGCATTTTGTTCAAAAAATCGTCCGACTATAGATAACTTTTTGATTGCGGCCCTTGGTTGAACAACAAATCGATAATACTCAAATCTGGGTAAAATCCATTTTTATCAGAGAAAACCTGATAATATTCTTTTGGATCAGGCCATATACTTTCTTTTTTGGGATGTATAAGGTTGCGGAAATCGATCGCTTCTAACGGCTCGGCCACATACGCTTCTGTAAACCCTATTGTTCGTTTAAGTTTGATTGATTTTAGAATAAGCTCCAGCTGGGCCACATTAAAATCGACGAGATAGTCATATTTACCTTCGTAAAACCGTATAAAATCATCCTCATAATACTCAAAATATGCAGAACTCCGGTAAGCGGTCTGTATACTTAACCAGTGTAAACGTTGCCAGTTAAATTCATAACTTATCCGAATATCTTTCATGGGAACTCGTTCTTTATTGCCATGTTGAATGGGTACGATCAAATCCTGCACACCATTTGCTGAAGCAATGCGTGCCCGCGTACGATAGCTCTGCTTTTGAAAATGCTCGTATTTCTCGATGAACAAAGGAAGATTATGCTCTTGTATTGTATGAAAATAAGATATTGGTGGAAGATAACATGCCGGAAGTAATAACTGCGATTCCATAAAAACTGATGATTTTTGTTATAAGTGACGCAAAAATAACTTAAATTAAGGATATTTGTAAAGAACACTGGGAATTTTAGCTATAGCATGAAACAAAAAGCGTTAAACGCATTAATCTATATCATCTCTCTTCTCCCCTATTGGTTTCTATATTTGATCTCCGATGGGCTTTATTACATACTCTACTATATGATTGGATATAGGAAGAATATTGTATTTCAAAACTTAAAGAATGCTTTCCCAGAAAAAACGGATAAAGAACGCCTGGTTATCGCCAAAAAGTTTTACCGTTTTTTCCCGGATCTCCTTGTCGAATCGATCAAATTGAAAACGATTACGGCTGAGGAAGTCAAGAAAAAGATGACTTTGGAAGATGTAGAAGAATTGACGAGACACCTCGAGGAAGGCAAAAACGTAATCGGGGTGACTTCACATTATGCCAATTGGGAGCTTGGTATTCACCGTTTGAGTTTAATCACAAACTTCCCTACACTGATAGTATACAAACCACTCAACAACAAAGACATTGACACGGTGTACAATGACATGCGGGGACGGTTTGGCGCCGAAATGGTACCAATGAAACAAATACTCCGTCATATCGTCAAGTTGAAGGGCCAGCCCAATATCAGTATACTCGTTGCGGATCAAACACCGCTGTATTCGGATTCCGATTATTTTATTAATTGGCTAAATCAGGAAACATTGGTCTATACAGGAGCCGAAAGACTTTCTAGAATAAGTAAAGCACCTGTGGTCTATTGTTATATCGGAAGAAAGCCCAAAAGAGGGCAGTATTTCTGTAAATTCGTTACTTTAATCGAAGATCCAAGTGGCTTTGGCGAGCATGAAATTACCGATATACACAATCAATTTGCTGAACAGCTTATTCGTGAAAACCCAGAATATTGGTTATGGTCACATAATCGCTGGAAAAGAAAACGTAGAAAATGAGTAAATTACCCAAAGTAGCTGTCGTTATCCTCAATTGGAATGGTCGATTTTTCCTGGAAAAATTTTTGCCATCCGTATATAATAGTTCGTATCCGAATGTCGAATTTGTCATTGGAGACAATGCCTCCGATGATGATTCAATTTCATTTGTGAAACAGTACTATCCGACGATTACTATACTTGAAAATGATAAAAACTATGGCTTCGCAGGAGGTTATAACAAAATACTGCAGCGTGTAGATGCTGATTACTATGTACTCCTGAATTCGGATGTCGAAGTGAGCCAAAACTGGATTGAACCCGTGATTGAATACTTGGAAAGAAACCCTTCCCTGGCAGCAGCACAGCCCAAAATACGTTCATTTCATGACAAGCAGAAGTTTGAACATGCCGGAGCCGCCGGTGGCTATCTGGATTACTTTGGCTTTCCATTCTGCAAAGGGAGAATCCTACATGAAGTAGAAGATGATGCGGGACAGTACGATAAGGAATCTGAGATCTTTTGGGCATCTGGAGCTGCGCTTTTTATTCGCTCAAAAGCCTGGAAGGAAGCAGATGGCCTTGATGAAGATTTCTTTGCTCATATGGAGGAAATCGACCTGTGTTGGCGATTAAAGAAAATGGGCTACGGCATAGGTTATTGCCCTAAATCTGTTGTTTATCATGTTGGTGGAGGAACCCTCAATGCAAGTAATCCCAAAAAGACTTACCTCAATTTTAGGAATAATATGGTCATGCTGCAAAAAAACCTTCCGTTAGGCAAAGCCATATGGATTATTTTCATCAGGCTTTGGTTTGACTTTGCTGCCCTTGCTAAGTTTCTGATCGACAGAAAACCTAAGGATGCTTGGGCAATCAGTCGTGCGCATCAGTATTTCTTCTTGAATATTTTCAAAAATGCTAAAAAACGAAAAAAATACAAGGCGAAAGAAAATACAAAAGGGCATTACAGAAAATCAATTATCATTGATTTCTACACAAATAACAAACATAAATTTTCACAGCTAAATCCAGAGGATTTTAAATAGCATATTATTTTCCCAAAACACAAAATGCAGAAAACCGCATTTTAAAAATAAAGCAGTCATTACAACAAGATTCTTTATTTATTTTATTTAAACGTACTTTTTATTTGTAATTTTGCAAAATGTTGGTGATGGATATTGAAAAAAAGATAAAAGACTTAACGGCAGAGCTCAACCATTATAACTATCAATACTATGTATTGGCGAACAGTGTTATTTCGGACTACGACTTCGACCTCAAATTAAAGGAACTCGAAGCGCTGGAAGCTCAATATCCCAACTTTGCCGACCCCAACTCCCCTACACAGCGTATTGGTGGAGACATTACCTCCCGATTTCAAACGGAAAAACACCGCTGGCCAATGCTTTCATTGGGCAACACATACAATCAGGAGGAATTACTTGACTTCGACCAGCGTATCCGCAAAATCATCGGCGATCAGTTCGAGTATGTTTGTGAATTAAAATTTGACGGTTTATCCATCAGCTTGACTTATGAAAATGGCTTACTAAGTAAAGCTGTTACACGCGGGGATGGTACACAAGGCGATGTTGTCACCAACAACGTTAAAACGATTCGTTCTATCCCGATCAAACTCAAAGAAGGAGATTATCCAGATCAATTCGAAATACGAGGTGAAATATTTATACATAAATCAGCTTTTCTCCGCCTGAATAAGGAACGAGCCGATAATGAGGAGCAAACCTATGCCAACCCAAGAAATTTCGCTTCTGGAACCATCAAACTCCAAGATTCTGCTGAAGTTGCCAAGCGCCCATTGGACTGTTTCCTTTACTTTTTGTACTGCGACAACAGAACAAATCTATTTCACGATCATTGGAATAGCTTAAACCATGTCAAAGACTGGGGATTCCACGTCAGCGAGCATAGCAGAAAATGCAGTACATTAACCGATGTTTTTGCATTTATTGACTATTGGGATGTCGAACGTCACAACCTAGGATATGAAATTGATGGAATCGTTATTAAAGTAAATGATTACGCACAACAGGAAGAGCTTGGCTTTACGGCCAAAAATCCACGTTGGGCAATATCCTATAAATTCAAAGCCGAGCGTGTAGAAACCATTCTTAACTCGATTAGTTATCAAGTTGGACGTACCGGCGCTGTTACACCTGTTGCCAATCTTCAACCTGTACAGCTGGCAGGCACAACCGTAAAACGCGCTTCCTTACACAATGCAAATGAAATCGCACGTCTCGACCTACACGAAGATGACACTGTTTTTGTGGAAAAAGGGGGCGAAATTATCCCTAAAATAATTGGGGTAAACCTCGACAAAAGGTTATCGGGATCGACAAGTTTTGTCTACCCGACTTCCTGTCCGGAATGTGGCACAGTACTTATACGGCAAGAAGGGGAAGCAGTACACTACTGCCCGAATGAAACTGGATGTCCGCCGCAAATTGTTGGCAAAATGCAACATTTTATCGGACGAAAAATGATGGATATCGAAGGAATGGGAGATGAGACCGTGGATACTTTCTTCAAGAAAGGTTTGCTACACAACATCGTTGACATCTATGGCCTGAAAGACCATCAAGATGACCTACAACAACTGGAACGTTTCGGTCAAAAATCAATCGATAACATGCTCAATGGCATTGAAAAATCCAAAGAAAAACCCTTTGAAAAAGTTTTGTTTTCGCTTGGAATACGTCATGTCGGCGAGACAATTGCAAAAAAATTGGCGCAGCATTTCAAAAATATTGATGCGCTAGCCCAAGCCTCAACAGAAGAAATCGAAGGAGTACAAGATATTGGACGCCGTATCGCGGAGAGCGTCAAAGAATACTTAGACAATCCAATTCATCAACAACAGATTGTTGCACTGCGGAATTATGGCTTAAATTTCGAAATTGAGGAAAAGGAGATTATCCTGGCGAGCAATTCACTTGAAGGGAAAACTTTTCTGATTTCCGGTGTATTTGCAGAACATTCACGTGAAGAGCTGGCAGCTGTAATTGAAAGCAATGGCGGAAAGATGTTATCTTCCATTTCTGCCAAACTAAGCTATCTCGTGGCAGGAGATAAAATGGGACCGTCCAAACTAGCGAAGGCTGAAAAATTGGGTATCCCGATGATTAATGATCAAGAACTATTTGAACTCATTAATCCCAAGTAAGTTTTTTTAATTAAATTTATATAAATACAAAAACAAGATGAACGAGCTTCACGGCGCAGGAGTAGCATTAGTCACTCCTTTTAACTCAGATGAATCTGTTGATTTCGAAGCATTAGGTCAGCTAATTGACTTGCAAATCAACGAAGGTATGGATTATTTGGTTTCTTTAGGTACAACTGGAGAAGTTGCCACTTTAACCAATGATGAACGAAAGCGCATCTGGGATTTTACTGTCAAGCGCGTGAACGGTAGACTACCCTTGGTTGCTGGAATTGGTGGAAATAATACAGCCGAAATTGTGGAGCAAATTAAAAACTTTGATCCAACAGGTTTTTGCGCAATTCTATCGGTATCTCCTTACTACAACAAACCAACACAAGAAGGCATTTACCAGCATTATAAGGCTGTTGCAAGCGCCTCTCCACTTCCGGTTATTTTATACAATGTACCTGGACGTACGGGTAGCAATATAACAGCACAGACAACATTGCGACTGGCCAATGATTTTTCGAATATCGTAGCCATCAAAGAAGCTTCCGGCAATTTTGCACAATTCAGCGAAATTCTACGGGATAAACCAGCAGAATTTCTATTGATTTCCGGAGACGATCCGGTTACCTTGCCGATGATGTCGCTTGGCGCTGCTGGTATCATTTCAGTGATCGGAAATGCGTTACCGAAAAAGGTAGCCACATTAGCGAAGTTATGTGCTGAAGGCAATTATGCCGAAGCTAGATCAATACACAATGAACTTCTTAACATCACAGATCTATGTTTTATTGAAGGAAACCCAGCTGGTGTAAAATACATTCTGCAGGAATTGGGGATTGGAAAAGATCAATTAAGGCTTCCTTTAGTGCCTATTAGCGAAAAAATCCAGGCAGCTATCAAAGAAGAATTAAAGAAATTGAACTAAGATATAGTCGAATTTGTTTGAGAAAAAGTTTAGATTCCAGGAAAGGGTCTAAACTTTTTTATTTCAAAGCATTGCAACATAACAATATAATAACTACCTTTGCACTTCCACAAAAGTGGAATTTTAAATAACAAAATTAATTAACAAAATGCAACAGTACGAATCTGTAATCGTTCTTACCCCGTTGCTTTCTGATGATGCTGCGAAAGAAGTAATCGCAAAATTCAAAAACATCTTAACAGAAGGCGGAGCCGAGATTGTCGCTGAAGACAATTGGGGTTTGAAAAAATTAGCGTATCCAATCCAGAAAAAAACTACTGGATTTTATCACTTAACTGAATTCAAGGCTCCAGGTGAATTAATCAATAAATTAGAGGTTGAATACAAACGTGATGAGCGCATTATGCGTTTCTTGACTGTAAGCTTAGACAAACATGCCAAAGCATACAACGAGAAAAAACGTAGCGGTGCATTCAACAAAAAAGCTGAAACTAAAACTGAGGAGGGCGCAAACTAATGGCTAACGAAAATATCCAATACGTAACTGCTCCTAAAGTAGAGGACAACCGTAAAAAATACTGTCGTTTCAAAAAGAATGGTATCAAATATATCGATTATAAAGATGCTAACTTTTTGATGAAATTTGTAAATGATCAAGGTAAAATCTTACCTCGTCGTTTAACTGGTACATCTTTGAAATTTCAACGTAAAGTAGCTCAAGCTGTTAAACGTGCTCGTCACATCGGCTTATTACCTTACTTAGCTGATGCAATTAAATAAGGAGGACGATAGAGAATGGAAGTAATTTTAAAACAAGATATCAAAGGCTTAGGTGAGCAAAACGATATCGTTAATGTAAAACCAGGTTTCGGTCGTAACTACTTAATCCCGCAAGGATTTGCTATCCAAGCGACTGAATCTGCAAAGAAAGTTTTAGCTGAGAACATCAAACAAGCTCAGTTCAAACAAGAAAAAATCAAAAAAGACGCTACTGAATTAGCAGGTAAATTGGAAGCTATCAAACTTTCAATTGGTGCTAAAGCAGGTGAATCTGGTAAAATCTTTGGTAAAGTAAACAGCATCCAAATTGCTGATGCGTTGAAAGCAAAAGGTTTTGATGTAGATCGTCGTCGTATCACTTTCGAAGTTGAACCTAAAGAATTAGGTGAATACATCGCTAACTTAAACTTACACAAAGAAGTGAAAGTTCAAGTTCCTTTCGAAGTAATTGCTGAATAATTCAGTTTATTTAGTCAATAATATAAAGCGGCTATCCTTTCGGATAGCCGCTTTTGTTTTACCCCTACTTTACCCCCAAAAAAAACTCGCGTTACGGAGAGCAACGCGAGGCATAATCTAGGGTATTTGAAAGGGAAAATCTTTATCAATCTCTATTTTTTTCAAAAAAACAACTCTTAAACTATCGAATCATAAAAAAACTATCAAAATCAAGAAAATCGGAACAAATTATTTTCGAAACTCAATTTCAATACTCAAAAGAAGCAAAAAATATTCATTTTTACAAATTAAATTCATTTTTTTTTCTAAAAAAAACACAAATAACTTAAAAAAACAAAAATATCAATAGAAAAATCAGTAAAACTCAAAAAAAACATGAAATAACAAGTGTATAAAATCAAGAAAACACTATAAAAAAAATAAAATCAGTATAAAAACAAACAAAAAATTGTAAAAACAAGATAAAAACAGTAAAAAATTAAAAAAAATAGCCTGAAACACAATGTTTCAGGCTATTTTTTTTTAATTTTTTCGCTAAATTATGCTAATTGTTTTTCCAATTTCTCGTTCAATACTGATTTTGGAACAGCCCCAATTTGTTTATCAACGATTTCTCCATTTTTAAAGAACAATAAAGCTGGAATATTACGAATGCCATAACGAACAGAAATTTCTGGATTTTCATCTACATTCACTTTTCCTACAACAGCTTTACCTTCATAATCCTTAGCCAATTCTTCAACCACAGGACCTACCATACGGCAAGGACCACACCACTCTGCCCAAAAATCGATTAATACTGGTTTGTCTGCTTTTAAGACAACTTCTTCAAAGTTGCTATCTGTAATTTCTAATGCCATAATCTTTTAATTTTATAAACCGAAGTTATATCTATAATACTATTTAATTGCTAAAATCAATAAAACAAAGATAGTAACTACTACCAATGTATTTGTAATCTTAATTACACAAATTCTAATCCAAACTAATTCAATCGGTAATTTATCCCTTCAAACTTATCTATACAGTCCAAAAATTCATTTGTTAGGTTTATTTTCAGACTTTTAGCTGGCATTTCGACAGATATTTCATCTTGGGGATCCCAGATTTTAAACTTTAATTGACAATTTGGCACAACTCCCTCGATCTCATTTTGCGCCAGTATATCCTTGATACCATCAAGAAATGCTTCGTTCAACTTAGGTAAAGGAATATTGATCGTAAAACTCTTCGCCATCTTCTCACGAAGATCCGAAAGCAACTGCACACTGCGTAGCTCAAAGCCCCAATTTCCAACCTGTCTGAAACGCTCCTGTACCAAACCCCGCAATTGCACAAAATATCCCTCTTGCAAATATCCCTTCAACTTGACATATTCTTCACCGAAAACTGCCATATCATAAGAATCACTATAATCCTCGATGATAAATGACGCAAAAGGCTTACCCGTCTTCGTCAATCGATGGTTTGCCGATGCGATAATACCACCAATCACCAATTCTTTGTTCTTGATCCGATTAAACTCAAGCAAAGTCTCTTCATCGACCTCTGCCGCCTTAACCTTATTGATCAAGGCCAAATCTGACACCGAATTCTGACAAAAATGTTCAATCTCAAACCGGTAGGTATCCAAGGGGTGACTGGTCAGATAAATACCGATAACATCTTTTTCATATTTAAGCTTTTCAATCAATCCCCATTGCGGACATGGCGCCAAAACCGGCTCAGGCAATTCTGCAGCCCCTCCTACACCAAACAAGCTCGCTTGGGCCGAACTTTCATTTTCCTTAAAGCGCTGGCCAAATCGGATCGCCTTTTCCATTCCTGTTGAATTTTCATCCGAATGAAAATATTGTGCACGGTGCGTATTCTCAAAACTATCAAAGCCTCCAGCATAAGCCAGACTCTCAAAAGCTTTCTTGTTGACCGCACGAAGATCGATTCGTTTAGCCATATCAAAAACAGATTTATACAATCCTGATTGCCGTGTTTGCACGATAGCGTCTACCGCTCCTGCCCCAACACCTTTCACCGCACCTATTCCAAAACGAATAGCTCCAGATTCATTTACCGTAAACTTATAATAGGATTCATTCACATCTGGCCCCAATACCTGCAAGCCCATTCGTTTACATTCCTCCATAAAGAATGTCACCTGCTTGATATCATTCATGTTATTGGAAAGTACCGCAGCCATGTATTCCGCAGGAAAATGCGCTTTTAAATAAGCGGTCTGATAAGCAACCCAAGCATAACAGGTCGAGTGGGATTTATTAAATGCATAACTCGCAAAAGCTTCCCAGTCGGTCCAAATCTTCTCCAGAACTTTTGCATTATGCCCTTTCTCCTCTGCCTGCGAAACAAACTTCGGCTTCATCTTATCGAGTACAGCCTTTTGCTTCTTACCCATAGCCTTACGCAAGACATCGGCATCACCTTTTGAAAATCCCGCAAGCTTCTGGGACAAGAGCATAACCTGCTCCTGGTAGACTGTAATACCGTAGGTTTCCTTGAGGTATTCCTCACAAGCATCCAAATCGTAAACAATGGGGTCTATACCGTGCTTACGCTTAATAAAACTTGGAATATATTCGATTGGTCCCGGACGATAGAGTGCATTCATCGCAATCAAATCGGCAAATACTGTCGGCTTAAGGTCGCGCATGTATTTCTGCATTCCAGGAGATTCATACTGGAACACCCCTATGGTTTCTCCACGCTGAAAGAGCTCATACGTAAGCTCATCGTCGATCGGAAACTGATCCGGATCCAGCACAATACCATGACTTAATTTGACATTTTCTACCGTATCTTTAATCAGTGTCAGTGTCTTTAAACCCAAAAAGTCCATTTTCAGCAAACCGGCACTTTCAACAACGTGGTTATCGAACTGCGTCACATAAAGATCAGAGTCTTTTGCCAAAGAAACAGGAACGAAATTAGTAATATCGTCTGGTGTAATAATAACACCACAGGCATGGATACCTGTATTTCGTACAGAACCCTCCAAAACCCGGGCCTGTCTGATCGTTTCCGCTTCCAATCCAGCACCATCCGCAATAGATTTCAATCTATTGACGGCTTCAATTTCCTCAGTCCTTAGCTTTTCCCTTAAACCGGCATCATCTAAAGTAAAAATCTTGGATAATTTAAGGTTCGGAATCAGCTTGGCAATTTCATTGGCATCACCCAAAGGTAAGTCCAATACACGCGCTGTATCTTTGATGGATGACTTTGCTGCCATTGTACCATAGGTAATAATCTGGGCAACTTGACTAGCACCATATTTATTGATTACATATTGCATGACACGTCCACGTCCCTCGTCATCAAAATCGATATCAATATCAGGCATGGACACACGGTCGGGATTTAAGAAACGCTCAAAAAGCAAGTCATATTTAATCGGATCGATATTGGTAATTCCCAAACAATAAGCTACTGCCGAACCAGCAGCAGATCCCCGTCCTGGCCCCACGGAAACTCCCATATCCCGGGCCGCCGCAATAAAATCCTGAACAATCAAAAAGTACCCCGGATACCCCGTTTTCTCAATGGTAGCCAACTCAAAGTCAAGACGTTCGCGAATATCATCTGTTATTTCCTCATAACGCTTCTCAGCCCCCACATAACAAAGATGCGCCAGGTATTTATTTTCACCACGTTTTCCCCCATCTTCAAGATCGGCTTCCACCTGAAATTCCTCAGGAATATCAAATTTAGGTAATAGGACATCGCGGTTTAACTTAAATATCTCTACCTTATCGACAATCTCCTGAATATTTAGAATCGCTTCGGGCAAATCTTTAAAAAGGGCCTTCATTTCATCTGAAGATTTGAAATAATATTCCTGATTGGGTAAACCAAAACGGAATCCACGTCCCCTACCTTTTGGAGTCGATAGCTTTTCACCATCTTTCACACAGAGCAAAATATCATGCGCATGTGCATCGCCTTTCTTCTCGTAATATGTATTATTGGTCGCAACAACTTTGACCTGATATTTGCGGGAAAACTTCAGCAAGGTTTGATTCACACGATCCTCATCTTCCTGACCATGACGCATCAATTCCAGGTAAAAATCATCCCCAAATTGTTCTTTCCACCACAGCAAAGCTTCTTCGGCCTGGCTCTCACCAATATTCAGTATTTTATTCGGCACCTCCCCCTGTAAGTTACCTGACAGCGCAATAACATCTTCCTTGTATTGAAGAATAAGATCTTTATCAATCCGCGGAACATAATAGAACCCAGACGTATAAGCAAAAGAAGCCAGTTTAGCCAGATTATGGTACCCGCGTTTATTTTTCGCCAATAACACAATCTGATAACCATTATCCTTCCTGGACTTATCTTTGTGGTTTTCACAAACAAAAAACTCACAACCAACAATTGGCTTTAAAAGCTGACCAGTAGGCTCCTCTCCATTCTCAACTGCCTCCGCATTTTGTGCTTCAACTTCTTTATTATGGCCTATAACACGAGAAACAAACTCAAAAGCCCCCATCATATTTCCGTGATCCGTTAACGCAACAGCAGGCATATTATCCTTGACCGCTGCCGAAACTAACTTATCGTACGACATCGTCGACTGCAGGATCGAAAACTGAGAGTGGTTATGTAAATGGGCAAATTTGGCATCCTTTAAAGCTGCTAACGCGTCCGCATCAACGACAACCTTGACTTCATCTGGCTGAGACCGTTTTCTAATTTCATCAGAAGCTGCTTTTAGGTTGATATGTTTCAGTCCAACAGTGGGTATAGGCCCCGGGTTGTTGGTTTTAAAATCGACAAAGTAGCCCGTATCGACCTGAAGTTCTTCGGCAGTGAATACCTCTCTTCTGACAAGCTCCAGAAAACAACGTGTTGTCGCCTCAACGTCGGCTGTTGCATTATGTGCCTCAGCAAACGGCACCCCGAATAAATAAGAATGCAGCTCGGTCAAATTGGGTAATTTAAAACGCCCACCGCGACCGCCTGGAATTTTCAGCAGTTCAGCTGTTACTTCCGTACAGGTATCCAATACAGGCATATTAGCCATATTGGACGCAACACCATAACGGTAAAATTCACAGCCCATGATATTCAAATCAAAACCAATATTTTGTCCAACAACAAACTTGGCTTTATTCAATGCCACATTAAATTTCTCTAGGACCTCCTGAAGCGGCAATCCCTGTTCTTCGGCCAATGCAGTCGATATGCCGTGTATTTTTTCAGAGTCATAGGGTATATCAAATCCATCTGGCTTAATCAAGAAATCGTGATGTTCGACCAAATTTCCCATCTCATCATGGATCTGCCAAGCCAATTGAATACAGCGAGGCCAATTGTCCGTATCGGTAATTGGTGCGTCCCAACGCTTAGGCAAACCCGTCGTTTCCGTATCGAAAATAATATACATAAAATTCTAACCCTCTTTAATACAATACATTAAATGCAAGACAATTTACATTTTTTTGAACTTGAAATTTACGAAATTATTAGAGAAGATTGTGTCAGATTTTTGCGAAAATCCACTAAAGAAAATCTGGCGTTACACGATATCTTGCAGTTGTTTCGCTTTAACAAGAAACAGTATCATAAACTCCTTTATCTTTCTCTTTTTATTTGCATCGAAAAAGTCAATATCAGGCCAAATCATCAAGCCCTCGAGCTCTTTTTTATCATGTATATCAAAAGATCTAACAGTATACCAACTTCAAATTACCAGTTTTTTTAACACGTACTTCATAGGGACTTTATAGGGACCTCATTCGGACCTCATTCGGATGAACCCCTATAATCTCCCTATTAATCCCCTTGTATCTCCGATTTTATTTCCTTCTAATTATGCGGTTGATATTTATTGCTCTCTCCCCAGTGTGGTAAAAATTCTCATCTAAAACCGCAACTTAGCATCTACAGACCGACTGTTTTCCATTTGGGCATACTTATCCTCAATACAATTAAAAACGAGATAAGCCTATGGGCGATAAAACACCTCAAATTTAATATTGTAATAGTTACACTATCCCAAGTATTTAGTATATTTGATTTTGACCCAAAAATCCATGATTAAAGCTATCTTTTTTGACATCGATGGAACTTTGCTAAGTTTCAAAACACATCAAGTTCCCGAATCTACTCAACAAGCATTTCAATTATTAAAAGAAAAAAACATCAAGGTATTTGTTTCAACAGGAAGATCCTACAATCAGCTGGGGCATATTCGTTACCTCGATTTTGATGGATATATCACCTTCAATGGCGGGTATTGCGTCACGAAGGAACAGGACGTAATTTATAAAAATAACATTCCTCAAAAAGACATTCGCTCCTTATTGGATTATGCTAAAAAGCGTGAAGACCTGACTTTTTCATTCATGTCTGAAAAAGAAATTTCCTTGAACCAGGTTACACCGGAGGTATTCCAAATGTACCAGCAGGTCAATGTCCCCACCCCACCAGTTCGGGATTACGAAAAGGATTTTGATCTTGACTCAGTTATGCAGGTCAATGTTTTCATCAATCCTGAAGAAGAAGCTGAATTTATGGAAAATGTGATGCCAAATTCAGTTGCGTCGAGATGGACGCCCGTTTTTGCTGATGTCAATCCGATGGGGCAAAGCAAAAAAATTGGAATAGATGTTTTTTTAGATCATTTCAACTTCAGCTTGGAAGAAACCATGTCATTTGGCGACGGCGGAAATGATATTACAATGCTAGCGCACACCCATATTGGAATTGCTATGGGTAATGCAAATCCCGAGGTAAAAGAAATTGCAGATTATATAACAGACAGCGTTGATGAAAATGGTATCTGGAATGCATTAAAACACTTCAATATCATCTAAAGTTGGATAGTTAAAGTTATTCGAGAAGTATTGCTGTTGCTATTCATCAGCAAATTATGTTTTTCCGGAAAAAGATAGTCCAATCGGTATCGAAAATCACGTATCAATGTGCTACTAAACTGACTTTCCAGGTAATGGTTCACGCGATAGCTAACTTCCAGCATAATCAGTTTGGATGAGCCCGATAACCGGATCCGAACTGGATGAGAAGACATCGTATTATAACCATTTTCAACAGCATGCTGTACCACAGGAAAAAGAATAAGCGACGGCAACATAATTTCATCCTGAAACTGTAGCTTATTTTCCCATTTGACTGAAAAACCTGCTGGAAGAAAACGCTCAGCCAACTGCAAATATTGGTTCAACAAGTTAAGCTCCACCTGCATAGCCTCAAATCGGTCAACATGAAGCTTAAGCAACTGCTCTTGAAAAGCAAAATAGTCCGCTGAATCTATTTTGTCACGTTGTATAAAATGCCCTATCAAAAAACTGTCCAGCTGACTGTTCCTAAAAGACAACCTATCCGCCAGTGCTAAAAGCTCTTCATTTCTTACACTCTTTTTACCCAAAAAACGATTGATTATACTCGACATTTCTTAAATTGCTGTAGATTAGAAACACAAAAATAAGGAAACATTATGTCAAATATTGCAATAGTTATTGAAGAAAGAGCCGCTGACATAGGCAATTTCTTAGTTGGGCGACTTCTTCCTTTCAGGCAGAAACGTATGGTCGGCCCTTTTATTTTTATCGACCACATGGGACCTGATAACATTGCCGAACCGCACTTTATGGATATTGCTCCACATCCGCATATCGGGTTATCCACATTGACTTATCTATTCGAAGGTAGCATTATGCACCGTGACAGCTTAGGAAATGCCGTGGAGATCAAACCTGGAGCAGTCAATTGGATGACGGCAGGTAAGGGTGTCACACATTCCGAAAGAACTCCCGAACAGCTGAGATCTACCCCGCACGACCTACATGGGCTGCAGATTTGGGTGGCCCTACCAAAAGAACTCGAAAAAATGGAACCTAATTTTGTTCACATAGAAGAACCACAGCTTCCACATTGGACCGAAGAGGGTGTATCTTATCGTTTAATTGCAGGTGAAATTAAAAACCATCGTTCCGAGGTTCCGGTATATAGTCCATTATATCTTATTGAAATCAAAGCAGAACAAGATGCGACCATCAAACTGGGCGATTACCTATATGGCGAAAGTGGATTATATATCCTTCATGGAACTGTTCATGCGGAAGGCCAGGAATTCGGTCCAAAACAGATTTTAGTTGCCAAGGATGCAAAACTATGTGAATTCGAAATGAAGGCGGGTACTTCAGTTTACATTTTTGGTGGTGAACCTTTTCCTGAACAACGATATATCGACTGGAACTTCGTCGCTTCAGACATTGAAACTTTAAAAATAGCGCGCGAAAAATGGGAAAATCACGAATTTCCAAAAGTACCTGGCGATGACGGCTATATTCCAATCCCACCAGTAAATCCGACTTTAGGACAGAAAAAAAATCAATAACAATATCCTGAACCGATAACAACGTGGACGTATAAATTGAAAAAGTCGCACACGTTGAAAGACACAATAGGCAAAAATAAAAATGCTGGAAATCATACAACGACTTCCAGCATTTTTACTTAAGCGATATGAAAGCCGACTAATGGGCTATCCCGCTCACACCACCGGAAACAACGAGTTTCATGGCATCTGTTGGAGACATATCTAATTTTTTCACCTTATCTGCACTGATAATGACAACCTGCCCTGCAAAAGAGTAGGAATATGGAAAATACACCATAACTTCTTCTTCAAGCCCAATGCTTTTTAAATCATGCTGCGTTAAGAAACCTATCTTTTTCAGACCAAACTCATTCACCGTCACGAGGACAGGTTCATTAAATTTCTTTGCATCACCAACAAAGGCCTCCGTAAAATCTTTAATCGAAGAATATAATGTATTTAAAAGTGGAATCCGCTGGATCTGATGATTAATCCACACTTTAATGGGGTCTGTCACAAAATTTGTAAAAATAAGCCCCGCCAGAACCAATACCAAAATAACGGTCAGAATACCTATTCCTGGAATATACAAGGGGTGCCCCCTATCATCCTCCAAAAAATGTTCAGTTAGATTCAATGCCGAATCAACTGATGCAACAATCCAAACTATTAAAAAAATTGCACCAGCTAGAGGAACCACTACCAGGACACCTCGTATCAAATAATTAATAAATCCTCTGATTAATTTGCTAAACATGAATTGAAAATCAAATTTTATTCAAAAATGCAGAATATCCTTTATTATTCATAAAAATATACTCTTTTTACGCGTTGGGAAATACTCGTCAGCAGTTCATAGGGAATCGTCCCTATAGTCTTCGCCGCTGACTTTATATCAGGGTAAACGATAACTTCATCTTCCTCTCCAACTTCCACATCCGTTACGTCCAACATACACATATCCATACATATATCACCTATAGTAGGGACTAAAAAACCGTTTATCAACATTTTACCGACACCGTTACCAAAACGCCTATCGTAACCGTCTGCATAACCAATTTTAATTGTCGCAATCTTACTGTCTCTATACAGGACGCCGTGCCTATTATAACCTA
This sequence comes from Sphingobacterium sp. UBA2610, assembly GCF_002339225.1. Classification (NCBI taxonomy): domain Bacteria; kingdom Pseudomonadati; phylum Bacteroidota; class Sphingobacteriia; order Sphingobacteriales; family Sphingobacteriaceae; genus Sphingobacterium; species Sphingobacterium sp. UBA2610. The sequence continues at coordinate 189,235 of NZ_DDKA01000011.1, read as the reverse complement.
CGGTTTCACCTGCTGGGAGGTATTTAATTTGTGTCACATTCGTTTTCAAGGTACTCGCCTCCCTAATGGGTAAATCATGGCGCTCAATATCGATACCATAGAGACCTATCCCCAACCTCACCATATCAAAATACGCATTCGGCCACAATTCAATACCCGATGTTGCTGCAATATGACGTAGAAAAGAATATCCTATACCACTTTCGAGACGCTTTGTAAACTCATCCAGCAGATCAATTTGTCGCTGTGTAAATTCCCGATCCTTTTCATTACCTGCAGACGCTAAGTGGGAAAATGCAGATTTAACCTCTAAAACCGCTTCCGCACCTAACACAGCTATTAAACGATCGACCTCGTCAGGCATAAAACCCAACCGATGCATACCTGTATCTATCTTAATATGAATCGGAAAAGAAGCTATTTGTTTCGTTTTCAGAAAATTCAAAAAGGAGAACAATATTCTAAAGCTATAAATTTCCGGTTCAAGGTTATACTGAACAATGGACTCAAAAGAACTTTCATCAGGACTCATCACTACAATAGGTAATTTTATGCCTGCACCACGCAAATCAACTCCCTCATCCGCAAAAGCAACCGTCAGATAATCCACCCGATTGAATTGCAAAAGATTTGCGATCTCGAAGCTTCCACTACCATAAGAAAAAGCTTTGACCATGGTCATCAGTTTCACTTGTTTCGGCAGGAGCTGTCGATATACGTTCAAATTATTCTCGAGTGCATTCAAATTGATTTCAAGCACGGTATCATGCGATTTTGCAACTAAAAGCTGACTGATACGTTCAAAATGAAACTCACGTCCTCCTTTCAATAATACCGTGGCATTTTCAAAAGAAAGCGACCTAATATCGGCCAAGAAAGCAGTTGTATCGCTATATGAAATAGAAGGCACTTCAAATTGTGCTGCCACTTTAGGCAACACTTCACCTATCAATATCAATTTATCCAAACGATACTCACGAAGCAAACGTTTCAGCTTGGACAAACTTTTTTCATCTTCGATATGGACACCAGGGATATCCGACAATATCAACATCTTGAACGGATGCTGTCCTTGCTGATTTAAAAACTCCAGGGCTATCTGCAGCGCATCTAGATCATTACTATACGAGTCATCGATAATTGAGCTATTCTTTTTTCCTTTTTTTAACTCAAGACGCATCGCCACTGGCTGCAACTCTTTAATCCTCGATGCGATCACTTCATTTTCATAACCAAAACGTAGCATCACCGCTACACAATTTATCGCGTTCTCAACATTTCCTTTATCCACAAACGGCACTTCAACAGCAAAGGTGCGACCGGTATAATAGAACGTGACCATAGTAAATCGGTCGTTAACCTGTTTGATGGAATACACTTCCAAAGAAAGGCCCTCATCAAGCCCCCAAGAAAATTTTCGTGGCCTATAAGGCAATTGAATATTTTCGAGGTAACTGTTTGGAAAAATCATGGTTTCAACATTTTTAAAAAGCTCGAGCTTTTCATAAATCTTTTCCTCCTTAGATTTAAAACCAGCTTTATGGGCAACACCGATGTTGGTCAATAGTCCTATAGTTGGTTTTATCATCTGCTCAAGGCGCAGCATTTCCCCCTTTTCTGAAATCCCCGCTTCGATTAGCGCAAGATTATACTGATCGGATAACCCCCACAAGGACAACGCCACACCAAGTTGAGAATTATAGCTCTTAGGACTTCGGTAAATCTTATATTCAGGAGACATAAGCTGGAAAAGCCACTCTTTTACAATCGTTTTGCCATTGCTCCCAGTAATTCCAATGACAGGAGAATCAAATTTCTGACGATGAAAAGTTGCCAGCTCCTGCATAGCAACTAAACTATCCGCTACCCAAAGAATATTAGCTTCCAAAAGCTCCATTTCCTGTCCCTCATCGGCCTGAAGCACAAAATTACGAACTCCTTTTTCGTAGGCTTCCCGGATATACCGATGACCATCTCTGTTCTTCTGAAGTGCAAAAAAAATCCCGTTGTCCGCCTGAGCAATTTTACGGCTGTCATAAAATAAATGCTGGACAAAAGAATTGGGATCCGTGATAAATGTGCGATTGGGATGTAAAATCTGGGCGATTTCCGATATTTTGTACATTCTCCTGATATATTTTGATTGTGTCAAAACTGAACATTTTTTTAGTTATTTCATATTATTTTTGAAATTTTGACAATATGTTTGACGAAGAAAAAAGAAACAAGAAGATATTAACGCAGCATCAGGCGCAGTTGAAAGCGGAAAGCTATTGCGTCTATCAAGAACGCGCACAGCAAGAAGTACGCGATAAGCTCTACAGCTGGGGACTGAATGAAGTAGAAGTCGAAAATGTATTGGCCAATTTGATCAGCGATAATTTTTTAAATGAAGAACGCTTTGCTATTGCCTACTGTAACGGAAAACTCCGCATGAAAGGCTGGGGTAAAGTAAAAATCAAGCAGGCACTCAAAGCAAAAAGGGTATCCGAACAATTGATAAAAATTGCATTTAAGCAAATCGATCCAGATGAATATGAACAAATCTTAAATCATATCATTGACAAAAAACTCCGTGAAATTAGTGGTAAGAACCACTATGCAGTTAAAAACAAAGTTTATCAGTTTGCACTATCCCGCGGATTTGAAAGTGATTTAATTTTTTCTACACTGAATTCAAAGGAGTTATAAAAAACACAGAAAGAAAGTAAATAAATATTTTGCAATATTGAATTTTCGCTCTATATTTGCATCACCAAAAAGGAACGCAAGGTTCTTTTAAAAATTGAAATAAAATTCCAATGCGAAAATAGCTCAGCTGGTAGAGCACAACCTTGCCAAGGTTGGGGTCGCGAGTTCGAATCTCGTTTTTCGCTCACCTGCCTAGGTGGTGGAACTGGTAGACACGCAGGACTTAAAATCCTGTTCCCGTTAAGGGAGTGCGGGTTCGATTCCCGCCCTAGGTACAAGAAAGCTCATCTAACGATGGGCTTTTCTTGTTTATGCGCGTATATTACCTCGAATGGCCCTATCAAATTCACAAAACGCCCTTCAATCTTTAATAAACTTGCTTGCGAAGCTCATCAGCCAATGGACATTTTATTTTATCGCCATAAAAATAAGAGAAAGCCGTAGGCCAAACTCAACAATATAAGTTTCAACATGCCTATTTTATACTTGAATAAAAGAAAAAGTGAAAATAGCACCCAAACCAGAGCCATCGGCTCAATGGCATACCAAGAACTGACACCACTTGGAAATAGAATCCCTATACCTAAATAACAGGCTAAATTAACGATTACACCAACTACGGATGCAGTCACTAAAGATAGGATAAATTGTATACATGTATTTTTTTGGGTCCGTTCAATCAGTGGTGCCCCAACAAAAATCAAGGCAAAGTTTGGCAAAAAGGTAAAATATGCTGTAGTGATCAAACCTATTGCGGCCATGGAATAGGACTGATGAAAATGATTGAAGCCAGCCATAAAACCAACATAGGCCAAAACAACCACTAAAGGCCCCGGGGTCGTCTCTGCAAGAGCAAATCCATCTATCATCTGGCTCTTCGAAAGCCAAAACAATTTCTCTGTCACAAGAGCTGCAACATAGGGAATGACTGTATAAGAACCTCCAATCGTCAAATACGCAGACTTTGTAAATAAAAAAGAAAGTGTCTTCCAAAATTCCGTGTCGATGGTAAAAAACAGCAAAATGCTCAACGGAATCAACCATAGTAAGAAAAACAGCAACACCTGAAGAGAAATACGACGGTAGGATACCGAAGGAAGTGTTTCGAGCGTATTGACATAATAAGTAGATTCGAACTGCTTGTCTTCATTTTCACGATTAGCATCAATTTTGGAAGTTTTTGACAAGATTGCATATAGTAATAGACCAACAGCGATCACACCCATAATAATCCAGGGCATTGGAACCCCAGCAAAATACGATAGAAGAAAAGCGGCCAATGCTACCAAATAATGCCATGTACTGACAAGAGATTTCTGCCCCACCCGAAAGGTTGCAAATATAATGATCGCAAGAACTGCAGGTTTTAAACCCGAAAATAAAGCAATAAACAATGCGGTGTTGCCATAGTGCGCATATAGTGTACTGAGTCCGCATATAATAAGAAGTGAGGGAACAATAAAAAATACCCCGGCCAACACAGCACCTTTTATGCCGTGCAACTTCCATCCTAAATAAATCGTCAATTGATGCGCTTCCGGTCCCGGCAACAACATACATGCATTAAGTGCCTGAAAAAACTTCCTGTTACTTACCCATCTTTTCTTTTCGACCAAAAAATCGTGCATAATGGTCACATGGCCGGTTGTTCCACCAAAACTTATCCAACCTAACTCAAACCAAAACCACATGGCTTCCCGAAAAATTGGCTTCTGTCTATTATTTTCTTCCTCTAAATTCATCTTTTTCAACGCTATTTGTCTTAGGCCCGGATTTTATCGAAAACAATTTCTGCAGAACAGGCCCCATTCCGATGTCTCCTGTTTTAAAACACCTTGTTTCGGGAGACCATATACAGCGGTGTAAAACCGCCATATAACTGCATAAAAAAAGCGAGATATCTTAAATATCTCGCTTTTTTTATATTAAGAATTGGTCTGATAAACTATTTTTTATCTAAAATAGTAACTTCCACTCTTCTATTTTTTTGACGTCCTTCCGGACTTTTATTATCTCCAACTGGATTTGACTGACCGAAACCTTTTGCCGTAATGCGTGATTCAGCAACCCCTGAATCTACCAAGAACTTCTTAACAGACGCCGCTCTTTTATCGGAAAGCCACTGATTATACTCAACAGTACCCGTAGCATCAGTATACCCATCAACTTTGATCTTATTATTACTTTCCTTCAAGATCAACGCCAATTTACTAACTTCAGTTTTTGCCTTCTCAGATAGGTAAGAAGAGTTTGTTGGAAACAATAAATCAGACGATATACTAAACTTAATCCCTTCATCAGTTCTTTTCGCGTCATTAAAATCCTTCTTCACATTTTTCAAACCATCATCAGTTCCATCTTTTGTTACAACTGCACCTGGATTGACTACAATAGCTTGTTGTTTACAGGAAAATAACGATAAACTTGCACATAAGGTTAAAATTCCCAAATTAATTTTTCTAAGCATGTCGTTTCTAACGTATTTAATATCGATTTAAGCAAGTAAATATAGCGAAAAAAGTCCAATATGACATCCCTTCTACGTCATATCTAACGTAACAAATCTATTTCTTGGTATATACTTTTTCTAAAGTCTTTTTTACCTCAGGAATATTTTCATACAATTTCCAAATCATGCCTGAATTTGCATTCTCGATCATCACAGCAATCGTTGCCTGATTCCTCGCACGATAACTTTCAGAAACATCGTTGTTTTTAATATCAATCCAGCTTCTGAAACCATATTGTGTAAATAACACATCAGCGTATTCTTCGTAAAATTTACGTAATGCTTTTAGACCAATCTCCTTTTCAAATGGGTAAGCTGCAATAGCTATTGCAGGATTCACCAAATACCCCTGATAGGTATCTTCCACATTTTCCACTCCCCAAATATCGGTAAATCGTGTCCCTATACTCATTTCATTATCTCTCCGTTTATAGGCAAGAATATAATTCGATAAATATTTTTTGTAATCTACAAAGTCATCTACTTTCCCTTTAGGATCCATAATCAAAAAGGGACGATAGACAGACATCAATGATTCATTTAAACTGCCGCCTGCAATACTCTTGGCAAAAATAACTTTGTCGTCGGAGTAGATCGAAATTCCGGCATTTCCCCTATCGCCAATTAAAGGGTTTGCACTTATTGAAAGCGCCAAAGAATCATTTAATTTCATTTTGAGTTCAGGAGCCAAATCACTGGAGTCATCCCCAAAATACAATTCGTTGCCTTGATGTTTGGTTGCAAATCCATTGATATAAGCTGAAATAGCTAAAGGGTGGGTAGGTGAAGACATCGCTAGTAAATAGGTACCCAAACTCTCGTTAAATCCCCCCAAAGGCCTCGATCTAGCTGTACTGTCTACAGGCGACCACTTATTCCAGAGTACATCAGGATTCTGTGCGTCGGTAAAATAGTTCCAATTTATGCGTTCCCAGAGCTTCGTAATATTATTTCTCAACGTCTGTTCCTCGGGATCTTCTTTAGAAAAATATTGCCGGGCGATTAAAAGCGATTCCATGATATGGGAGGTTCCGCGCAAATCGTACGTTGGAATTGAATCGCGATAATAAGGCACCCCCGACCGGCCATCGTAAAGCGCTGTAAAGACCCCTTGATGTTGTTGTGCACTGCTCAAAAATTTTACAATCCGTGTTAACCTGACTAAAAGAGCTTGTCGCGAGATCAAGTTATTCTCTCCTGCCACAAGTAGGCCCAAGATCGCATAGCCAGTTTCATTTGTAGATACAATAGCCTGCCTATTGCCTCGATCAGGCAGAAACATACCACTATTCACATCATAGTTGTCTATAAAATAATTCACATGAGCATTCCGGATAAAATTCAACATCTCCGTATCCGTACCTTTTTTTGTCTGTACCTCCCTAACCTCAGAAAAAGGAGATTCAACATAATTATAGTCTACCCAAGCGATCTTATAATAATAAGATTTGTTATATTCATTTACCCTATCTAGCGACTTCTGTACATAGATGGGTAAAATTGCTATCGGCTGAAAATTGAGTTTATCTTCCGAACGATAGATTTTCACGTAGCGAATACTTGGTGTTAGCGGCAATTGCCAGACCAACTCGACTTGTTTATCCACGGAACTGATCTTAGATAAGATAGCTGCTGATGACAGTCTTACCTTTGGATAGTTTTTGGGCAAAAACTCTATTTGATCGATAAATAATTGATTTGTCTGCAGTGCAGTTCCATTCTGTTCAAGAATTAAAGCCGAAACAGGCTTCCCTAATGAAATTCCTACACATTTGGCGACTGGAATGGAAACATTAAGCCAGGTATCATAAGCAAAATCATCGATATAATTTGCGATATCCACAGCATTTGTCCTTGTATCATTTTGCTGTAAGGTGACTTTTGGCAATTGTCCCTTTTCAGTATTGCTTTGAATAAAAAGCTTAAAAGTTAGCTGATCATCCTTAGCAATTAAATAGGGAAATTTCTGTTTATCGTTTAAAATACTTGCCTCCCATTTACCATTAGGAGAAGAAACGTACCGCAAAGAAAGCGAATTGCCTGGCGTAAAAAACAAACTATCGGAAACCGGTAGGCTATAGCTCACATTTTGGATCCATGATTCACCAGTATAATGAGCGATACTCTTAGCATAACTCCCGTTGATAACACTATTGTCAAATAAAACCTCAGGATAACTTTCTGATCGAACAAGTGTAGGTAAGATCAGTAACAAAAGAAAGTAAAAATATTTTTTCAGCATAAGTCAACATTTTTCACAGGCCTACAATCAAAAACTAAGCCACCAGTACGATTATAACGCAAATGTAACAAAGGAATTCCAATGATATTATCCTCCCTAATTTTAATTTCAGAAAAAATGCGCTAAATTAGCCCTCTGAATATTTTCATAAAATAGATATATGAAAACCACGTTTGATTTTGAAAAGCCAATTGCAGACTTGCAATTGCAAATTGAAAAGGTAACTCAAGTTGCCGAAAAAACTCAAGTTGACATGAGCGCAACCGTTCGTGAGCTTGAAGAAAAGCTTGCTTCTACTGAAAAAGAAATATACGGCAATTTAACAGGCTGGCAGAACGTTCAAATGTCACGCCATCCGGATCGCCCTCAGACTTATGATTATATAGAAGCTATCTGCGACGAATTTATCGAGTTGCATGGTGACAGAACCGTTAAGGATGATAAAGCGATTGTCGGTGGTATGGCTTCTATTGATGGTAATGCCGTTATGATCATCGGTCATCAAAAAGGTAAAAACACCAAAGAGCGTCAATACCACAACTTTGGAATGGCCAATCCTGAAGGCTACCGAAAGGCCCTACGTTTAATGAAAATGGCTGAAAAGTTCAATAAACCTGTGATCACTTTAATTGATACGATGGGTGCTTATCCAGGACTTGAAGCTGAAGAACGCGGACAGGGTGAAGCGATTGCACGCAACCTCATGGAGATGGCTGTATTGAAAGTTCCAATCATTTGCATTGTTATTGGTGAAGGAGCTTCAGGTGGAGCTTTGGGTATTGGCGTTGGAAACAGAGTCTACATGATGGAACATACCTGGTATTCGGTCATATCGCCTGAATCTTGTTCTTCTATCCTATGGAGAAGCTGGGATCATAAAGAAAAAGCCGCTGAGGCATTAAAATTGACTTCAGAAGACATGTTGGGCAACGGCTTGATTGATGGTATTATCCCTGAACCGCTAGGTGGTGCTCACCAAGATCCCGCGGCAGCAGCGGCTAATCTAAAAAGCCAGCTGTTGAAAGATCTTGCTGAATTGACGGCTAAAGATAGCGATACATTAGTTACTGAAAGAATTGATAAGTTTAGCAAAATGGGTGTGGTAACTGAATAATGTTAGCAATACAACCCTAAAAAATAAAAAAGTCAGCAGTTAGCTGACTTTTTTTATGGTTATCCTGCATTAAAAATACACCTCCTCGTTCCAAAAAACAGCCTCCATACAAATCAATCCTATCCACAAGTTTCTAAAAGACTTTTTTAATAAAAAATAATTCGGTAATTTTTAAATAGTTACAACTTTAATCAATAAAAAAGACAAAAACATTTTGCGCAAATAACTTATTTTTCTACCTTTGCATCACTTTCAAAAACAGAAAGGATTCCGTAGCTCAGCTGGTAGAGCAATACACTTTTAATGTATGGGTCCTGGGTTCGAATCCCAGCGGGATCACAAAAGAAAAGCTAATCTTACGATTAGCTTTTTTTGCTTTATCGGTATTTGAACCCGAAAGAAGTGTAGACAGGGTTTGATCGGAACATGTTAATCTACATCCCAAAATGTTCTATTACCCCACAATAACGATCGTTTTGTTATCTAAGCGTAGTCCTTTTCTTTTTTAATTTTTAGCTGCACAAATTAGGATCAAGTAGGGACGAAATTCGCTTTTATTACAGTGCTTGTTCAGTGCTCGTTCAGTGATTGCTCAGTGATAGTTCAGTATAGACTGAATAATCACTGAGCAATCACTGTCTAAAAATTGATTGAAAATTGTTATTAGGTATAAGTTGGTATGCGAGACTTAGAGGAAATTAAACCGAGATAGATTTAAACAAAGGATCGACAGATGCTCACCGATCTCAATACAAATTATTCGGGCAGTAATATGACTTCCAAAAACTTCACCATTTCGCCCCCCGCTATAGTATGGGCACGTAATTCAATCACTTGCTTGCCCTTTGGTAATAGCACCGTACCCAATTCAAGTTGATTGTCATGCAAACTGACAGCAGACGACGGATCTATTGTAAAATCCGTATTCTTCCCCCCTAAATTTAAGCCGAGCTTCCCTCCCGTACCTGCAACATCTTTCACATACCGGATAGCCACCTTGAAGCGTCCGCCATTTAACACATTCGTTTCCCATCTCAAACCCTGATTTAAACTAGTCCACCCCGTCACATAGTAGCGATTCCTTTTACCATCTCCAAACTTCATCGGACTACCTATCTGTTTTGCATAAAAGGTCAGTAGCCGGTTTTTATTGATATTATGATCCACATACATTAAATCAGGATTTATTGGATTCGTTATCGTATCCTTCAATTGCACCACCACAACCAGGTCATCCTCCTGAGACGTAATTTGATCTATAGGAATATGCAGTCCATCTTTTTCGGATCTGTATTTTCTGATCGTTTCTCCCGACAGTAACGAAACAGAATTAACCTTAGCAATCAGTCCGCCGACAATAAGATCATTCCGTAGAGGACGTTCGAAAACGTGTAAATACAGGGTATTTTTACGCTGTGTAATGACTCCCCAGGGCTGACGAGGTAAACGAGATGGTCCAACAGCAATGACACTTTCACTACTCCCCCGCATCCAGTGACCTAACCTCTTTAAAATTGCGACGTCAGCACTGTCGATGCTTCCGTCACCTTTTGGGCCAATATTCATTAGAATATTCCCACCCATGGCCCTAGCCTTCGCTAAGAGTTTGATAAAATGAGCGGTCGGTTTATGGCTCTTATCGGTCGACGAATAGCCATAAGATTCATTTGTAGTTGGTATGGCCTCCCAATAAGCGCCAGAAGCAACTGGATAATACTCCTCAGGTCGATCTGCCGTATTCAGATAATCGCCATAATTCTTTTCCTCTGTACGGGCCAATCGACCATTGACTATGATATTCGGATCTGCTGTTCGAATAGCTTTTAAAATTCTCAGGTTTTCAGATAGCGGCAACTTATGAGGTGTATCAAACCACAACAAATCCGGATGATAGCGCTGAATAAGCTCCTCAATCTGTGGAATCGCCTTTTGATCCACATAATGCCTGGCCTTTGTCAACCATTCGGGATGTTTGTCAAACCAATTTGTACCACCCAACAATTTATCCCCACCTGGATTACTGTAATCCCAGTCATTGCCCGGAGCATCCGGATGCTCCCAATCAAAAGCATGCGAGTAATAGAATCCAAACAAAAGCCCATGTTTATGGCAGGCTACTGCTAATTCCGCCAATGGGTCCCTTTTAAATGCGGTGCTTGACAATGAATAATCACTTGAAAATGCGGAAGGGTACATCGCAAAGCCATCATGATGCTTAGCCGTGATGATAAAATATCTCATCCCTGCATTTTTTGCCAACAATACCCATTCCTCTGCATCAAACTTTAAAGGATTAAATCTACGTGCAGAATCAAGGTATTCAGTACGTGGGATTTTCATCACACGCATCAGATGCTCCGCATAGCCCCCTCCCGGCCTCCCCTTCCAAATATTTCCATATTGAGAATAAACACCCCAATGAACAAACATCCCAAATGAGGCTACCTTCCATTTTTCTAGGCGTTGTTCACGAGTTAATGCAGCTTGTTTCCACCAACCAGTTTCTGCTTCAACAATCGCATTTTTATCACGTGCTGTCGCATCATTAAACATATTTGAAGCCTCATTGCCCTCATTTACATTTTTAATCTGTGCGCTCGAAAACAATATTCCCGAAGAAAGTATAAAAAGAAAAAAACACTTGATTTTAAACATAACTTTGGTTTTATGAAGATGGCAAATCCAACCTGAAAGATTTCAGACAGACACCCTTTCTAAATTTATTGAATTATCGTTCCTGGCGACCTAATGGAAGGAATATAGGATCGATTTTAACTATAATCAAAAATAATCTAAAACTACATTTTATAAGTGTACAATTCGTTCGTTTTAGGGGAAATATTGATCCGAGTCCCAAAAAAGAAAACCTATTCTTTAATAGGATGTTTATATCGTATATACATCTTAAAATAAATAAACAGTGATCTAAGCAATAGATTGCTCCATGGTCACCAAAAGATCTTTTAAATATTTTTAACATAATCAGATACAAGCTATCTGTATTTATTGAATATTTGTCTAAAACTTTAAATTAATATGGAAAAACTAACCGCCAAAGCCAGCATCCAAATTCAGAGACCAATCAACGAAGTTTTTGAGGCTATTGTAGATCCTAATAGAATGAATCACTATTTTATAAAATCTTCAACTGGACGTCTAGAGACAGATAAAACGGTAGAATGGACATTTCCAGAATTTCCCGACAGTTTTCCCGTGACAGGAAAAACCATCAGCCCCAATTCTTATATCTCTTTTGACTGGAGCGGGGGACTTCCCAATCAACTGGTAGAAATCACACTATCCACATTCGGAGAAAGCGCGACGGTCATAAAGATTACAGAACACGAAATGAACAACGATGCAGATGGAATTCTGATTATGATGCGACAAACAGAAGGTTGGGCCAACTTTTTAGCGTGTATGAAAGCCTATCTAGAATACGATATCAATCTGAGAACTGGAGCTTTCGATTTTATGTTCCAAAAATAGTGCTATCTAAAAATAGCTGCTCATCGAATTACTTCAAACACAATATATTCAATTAAAGATATTCAATTAAAGTTATCCGAATATCCGGCAAAAGACTTCAACTAATACATGGCAAAAAATAAAACGGCATATACCGAAGCATCTGTCCAAGACTTTATAAAAACAGTTGACGACCCACAAAAACAAATCGATAGTGCAACACTGATACAACTTATGGAAACCACAACGGGTGAGCCGGCTAAAATGTACGGACCAACTATCATCGGATTTGGAAACTATCATTATACCTATGCAAGTGGGCATGAAGGCTATGCTCCTTTGATCGGATTTAGTCCCCGAAAATCAGCAATCTCCCTTTATGTATTTACCGGTGCCGATGAGCACCGACATTTGGTCGATCAGCTAGGGAAATTCAAAATAGGCAAAGCTTGCATATACATCAAGAAATTAAGCGACATCAATATAGAGATACTCCATCAGCTTATGTCCGAAACGATACAGTTTATTGAGAATAAGTATACGAGAATCAAAGAATAGCACAAATTATGGCAACGAGCATCGCAACAATAGACGAATATATCAATCAATTTGAAGAGGAAAAAAAAGAATATCTGATCAAGGTGAGACAGCTTATTGCTGGCCTAGTCCCTCCTTCTGCAGATGAAACGATCTCCTATCAAATGCCGACCTTCAGATACAAGGGTAATATCATCCATTTTGCGATGAACAAAAACCATTTGGGCCTCTATCCAGGACCAGCTGCTATTGCGCACTTCGCTACAGAACTCAAAAATTTTAAAACCACAAAAGGTGCGATACAAATCCCTTTAGATCAACCGATTCCAATACCAATAATTACCGATATTGTCAATTTTAATATTGATAAGCTTAAAGACAAACAAGGCCCTAATTGGTACCAAAGCCGAGGGAACTGGCAGGAGGCCGAAGAACTCATGCAGCAAATCATCCTGCGAACTTCCTTAAAAAAGGAATTCAAATGGGGGAGTTACATCTATACTCATAAAGGAAAAAATGTCATCGGTTGGGGCGGCTTTAAAAATTTCTTTTCCCTTTGGTTTTATAATGGTGTATTCTTAGCCGATCCGGATAAACATCTCATCAGTGCCTCCGAAGGAAAAACGAAAGCATTACGACAATGGCGCTTTGAAAACGTTATGGATATGGATGTCGAAAAAATAGCCGCCTATATCCAAGAATCCATCCAAACCATTGACGAGGGAAAAGAGCTCAAACCAACGAAATCTCCAACGAAGCCCCCCACTGGTCTATTATTAGAAGCGCTACAGGCAGATCCGACCTTCGAGGAAAGTTTCCGGGCTTTAACACCAAGAAAACAGAAAGAATACATCGAGTACATCGATGAGGCCAAGCAAGAAAAAACGAAACAATCCCGTCTTGAAAAAATTAAGCCGTTGGTCCTCGCTAAAAAGGGCTTAAACGACAAATACAAATAGGTGAATGCTAAAACAAAAAGAAAATGATGAATAATTCAATTATCCCATCCATTTGGTTCGATCAAAACGCGCAGGAAGCTTTTGATCTTTACTGTCGCATCTTCCCCGAAAGCCATATTAGTAATAGCTCTCCCATCGTTATTGAAGCTGTCCTAAACGGTGTAAAATTTATTGGAATAAATGGAGGTCCCATATTCAAACCCAACCCCTCCATATCATTTATGGCCATTTGCGAAAGCAAAGAGGAAATTGATCGTATCTGGAATTCACTTTCTGTGGGCGGCAATACCTTAATGCCACTAAACTCCTACCCTTGGAGCCCTTACTACGGCTGGCTGGCCGACAAGTTTGGTGTCAATTGGCAATTATACCTCGGTAAACTAAGCGACACCAACCAACAGGCAATTGTACCAACCTTAATGTATTGCGGAGAGCAACAGGGAAATTGTGAACAGGCTTTAGCATTTTATGCAGAATTATTTCATGATTTTCGAAGCAATGGGATCATGAAATACACAGCAGGTGAATATATCGGATCAATCCAACATACCCAATTTTTAGTCCGGGATTTTACGCTCATGGCAATGGATAGCGGAGTTCCTCAAACTTTCACGTTTAACGAAGGTATTTCACTCACCATCCTCTGTAAAGATCAGCAGGAAATTGATTATTTCTGGAATAATATCACGAAAAAAGGTAAAGAGAGCATGTGTGGCTGGTGTAAAGACGAATTCGGCGTAAGCTGGCAGATCGTACCCGAACAAATTGCAACATTACTACAGCGACCGGAGGCGAATGAAGCGCTCATGAAAATGAAAAAAATCATTATCGAGGAGCTCATAGGATAATTTCAAGAGGAACCTCAAGCTGAGGATAAGAGCTATGTAAAATAGTATTAAGAAAAGGGGATAAATAATCCCCTTTTAAGCTTTCACTTGCAAGGCCAATGCGTACAATTTCATCTGTTTAATCATGGATAGCAAGCCATTTGCCCTTGTCGGTGACAAATGTTCTTTTAACCCTATTTTATCTACAAAATATAAATCGGCATCAACGATCTCCTTGGCGCTATGTCCAGATAGCACTTTGACCATTAAGCTCACCAAGCCTTTTGTGATAATCGCATCGCTATCTGCCGTAAAATACACTTTTCCATCTTTTATTTCCGGGAAAAGCCATACTTTGGACTGACATCCTTTGATGATATATTCATCTGTTTTGTATTGTTCATCAATTAGAGGCACTTCTTTTCCCAGCTGGATGATGTACTCATATTTTTCCATCCAATCCGTAAAGAAAGCAAAATCCTCAATTAATTCATCCTGTATTTCATTAATGGTCATACCTATTTTTTATTAAACCAACATATTGACCGCGCGTTGGATACCAGCGACCAAAATATCTATTTCCTCTTTTGTATTATATACGGCTAAAGAAGCACGAATAGTTCCCGGGATGCCAAACCTATCCATGACAGGTTGGGCACAATGGTGGCCTGTACGCACAGCGATTCCTAATTTATCCAAGATCACACCAACGTCATAAGGATGCGTGCCGTCGATTACAAATGAAATAACGGAACATTTCTTCTCGGCCGTTCCAAAAAACCGCATACCTGGAATTTCAGCCAACTTCTCCGTAGCGTACTGCAACAAATCGTGCTCGTAGGCCTCGATATTTTCCAGACCTATTGAATTGATATAATCGATAGCCTCGTTCAGACAGATACCGGCCTCAATATTGGGCGTACCCGCCTCAAATTTAAAGGGCAGTTCGTTATAGGTCGTTTTTTCAAAAGTAACCTCTTTAATCATATCTCCACCACCTTGATAAGGCGGCATCGCGTTCAATAAGTCCTCTTTACCGTATAACACCCCAACTCCAGTAGGGCCGTACATTTTATGCCCGGAGAATACCAGAAAATCTACATCAAGCTTTTGAACATCAATCTGTATATGTTGAACCGCTTGTGCAGCATCAACTAATACAACTGCACCATGTCGGTGAGCAATTGAAATCATCTCGCTCACAGGATTGATTGTCCCGAGGGAGTTTGAAACATAGGTTACAGCAACTAATTTGGTTTTCTCATTAAACAAATTGCTATAGGCATCCATATCGAGCTCACCTTTATCATTCATCGGAATAACCCGAATTTTACAGCCCTTTTCATCACAAAGCATCTGCCAAGGCACAATATTAGAATGGTGTTCCATCGCTGAGATAATAATCTCATCACCTTCGTGGATAAAAGCTCTGCCATAACAAGTTGCAATCAGATTTATTCCATCTGTTGTTCCTTTGGTGATAATGATTTCCTTATCTTCAGCAGCATTGATGAAAGCCTGAACTTTTTTCCGAGTCACCTCAAAAGCGTCCGTCGATATCTGACTAAGATAATGTACGCCCCGATGCACATTACTATTCATATCTGTATAATAATGTACAATCGAATTGATAACAGAACTCGGCTTCTGTGTTGTCGCGCCGTTATCCAAATAAACCAATGGTTTACCATTGACCTCTCTCTTCAGAATCGGAAAATCGGCACGTATTTTATCTATATTAAATTTTTCCAACGTCGTCTAAATAATTTATACAAAGTTAATAGTATTTTATCGAATACAGGCTGACCAATCTGTTTTTTATGTCATTATCAATGTCGGTTTTCCAAGGTATCCTCAGCCAAAAAAGTAATTTTTGGCATTTTAAACAATTATAGTTCGCTTTTATAATTTATTGATGCTATTTAGTTACCTTTGTAATGATATGCAAGAATTACCTCTAAATTTACCAGAAGGCTCACGTAAAGAAGTGATGGCCTATTTGGAACCGTTCATGCTCAATGAGATGAGCGAATACCTGAAGCCTGTTGAAGACATGTGGCAACCTGCCGATTTTCTTCCAGATTCTTCCAGGGACACTTTTTTTGAGGAAGTAAAAGAGTTGCAGGAAAGTGCAAAAGAACTCTCTTATGATTTAGTCGCAGTATTAGTTGGTGACACCATCACCGAAGAGGCCCTTCCAACGTACGAATCATGGTTGACCATGGTAGAAGATGTTGACAAAAACGAACAGGGTGGATGGATGAAATGGGTACGCGCTTGGACAGCTGAAGAAAACCGCCACGGTGACCTGTTGAACAAATACCTTTATTTGTCAGGCAGAATAGACATGCGCCAATTTGAAATGTCTACACAATATCTTATTCAAGACGGTTTTGATATCGGTACTGGTGCAGACCCTTACCGGAATTTTATTTATACTTCATTTCAGGAATTGGCAACCAACGTTTCCCACCGTCGTGTATCTGGGCTTTCTAAAAAAAGCGGAGATAAACTTTTGGCAAAAATGTGTGGTGTCATCGCATCTGATGAAGCACGCCATGCCAAAGCCTATATGTCTTTTATTTCAAAAGCAATCACAGTAGACCCGAGTGAAGTCATGATTGCATTTGAGGATATGATGCGTAAAAAAATCGTTATGCCAGCCCAGTTCTTAAGAGAAGCAGGCGAGCCCCAAGGAGAAGCATTTGCACATTTCTCGGACGCGGCCCAACGATTGGGAGTATATACTGCTTTGGACTACGTGGATATCTTGAAAGAGCTGAATAGTGAGTGGAAAATAGATCAAGTTACTGGCCTGAATGATAAAGGTGAGAAAGCGAGAGATTATCTACTAAAACTACCCGATCGTTTGGCTAGACTGGCTGATCGGATGAAGGTTCCAGAAAAAGATTATAAATTCAAATGGATTTATTGATATAAAAAAAGCTTGATTATTAAATCAAGCTTTTTTTATATTGAAAGAATAACTTTACTGTGTCAAAATTATTACCGCTTATTTCACGTTACCCATCAATTTACGCACAACAGGCGACAAGGCTATAAGCACCACACCAGCAATCAAAGAATATAAGCCTAATTGTTTATAACTCTCTGTATAAGTCACCAGTTTATCCGCCAATGAACTTCCTTCCTTAGCTTCGGCCATACTAGCACCGATCAAACCTGCTACATACTGACCGTAAGCACTCGCCAAGAACCACATTCCCATCATGATACCTTGCAATCTCGCCGGAGACAATTTCGTCATAATGGAAAGACCAATTGGTGATAGACAAAGCTCCCCAACGGTAATAACAAGCAGCGCAAGGGTAAAGACATCCAATGAGGTCATACCATCGTGAGCGAATAAACGCGTAGCAAATAGAACATAATAACCTAATCCCAAGAAAACAAAACCAAGACCAAACTTAATAATGGTATTTGGCTCAAGTTTACGCTTGCCCAGCCAAATCCAAAAAAGGCCAAAAAGAGGTGCTAATGCAATAATAAATAACGCTCCACCTGAATTGTTAACACCATTTGGATCGAGCGTCATAACGCCCAATAAAGAATCATTCAAATGCTTAGCAGCAAAGATGCTTAAGGAACCGCCACTTTGCTCATATATTCCCCAAAAGATAATCGAGAAAAGAATAAACACCAGGGCAGCAATTAATTTCTTCCGCTCTTCAGCAGTCACTTTAGACATTTCATAGAAAAGATACAACAGCGTCAATGGGCCAATTGTGTACATAAAATAGTCTGTATACTGCGTTTTTGACACCATGATCTGAATAATAGGGATAAAAATCAACGTGGCAATATATACAGCATATTCTACCCATTTTGGTAATGCCTTCGTCTTTACTATGGCCTCAGGATCCCCTGGTTGAAGTCCTATTGGTCCTAAATGCCTTTTGGTAAAGTGAAAATTCACTAAACTAACCAACATTCCTACCGCCGCCAAGCCAAAAGCAACATTCCAACGATGTCCCTCAGAAATAATTGACGTCAGCATATATCCTTTACCGATCGCAACACAGATATATCCGCCTAAGAATGCACCTAAATTTATTCCCGCATAAAACAACGAAAAACCACCATCACGACGAACATCACCTTTTTTATACAGCTCGCCTACCATCGTCGATATGTTGGGTTTAAAAAAACCGGTACCTATTATGATAAATGATAAACCAAAAAAGAAATACTTATGCGGATCTGCAGCAAGAAATAAGCTCCCTACGATCATCAATAAGCCACCCCAAAATAAAGATTTTCTAAAACCAAGAATTTTGTCTGCAAACAGCCCACCTATGAATGTAAACGCATAAACAAATGCCTGTGTCGCTCCATATTGTAAATTGGCATCCTTTTCAGCAAAGTTTAATTGTGTGATCATAAAGAACACCAACATACCGCGCATACCATAGAAACAGAATCTTTCCCACATCTCGGAAAAAAACAAACTCCAGATTTGCTTTGGGTACTTTCCGTCAAAATTTTGAATCTCTTCTAGCGATTCCCTTGTACTAACCTCCATACTAATTTATATTAATCAAAAAAGCTTCTTTCGTAAAAGAAGCTTATATATTTGTTATTTAATTCCGTGCATCAATCGTTTAATCAATGGATTAAACAGCATTACTAACAGGCCTGCTAAGGCAGGAATTGCTGTAAATAAGAAGAAGAAGTAACTCAAGGAGTGTTCCTCTTGAATGGTCTCCACTTGTCCCCCCAATACCGCTGCAACCTTCTGTGCAATAGCAATCGCCAAATACCAGATTCCAAACATAAATGCGAGCATGCGAGCCGGCACCAATTTCGATACATAAGAGAGGCCTACAGGTGAAATAAATAATTCACCCAATGTATGGAACAAATAGGTCAACACCAAAAATACCATCGAGATTTTAGCACCCTGGCTTATTCCTATTGATCCTAATCCAATAATGAAAAATCCTATCGCAACCAAAATCAGACCAAAGCCATATTTAAAGGCTGCCGATGGATTATACTTCGACTCCCAAATTTTGGATACCGAAGAGGCAAGTGCAATAATAAAAAATGAGTTTAAGATAGAGAACCAAGAAACTTTGATTTCTGATGCTTCTTTATTGAACTCATTGTACAACATCCAGATTACTGCTCCCCAAATCAACCCAAAACAGATAAATAATACGATATTTGAAATGGCAATTTTGTGCCAGGTTACTTTTGCCAATTTAATCAGAACCCAAGAAATAATCGAAAGCGGTACAATCGTCAATAAACCATTTACCACATTAAAGGTTGTTAATGCAGCACCAGTAAGTGATCTGTCAATATTATCTCTAGCCACAAGAACTAATGAAGTTGCCCCCTGCTCAAAGCTCATAAAAAAGAAGACCAAGAAAAAAGCCAACAGCACAACTGCGAACATCCGATCCCTTACAACCTTATCATAACGCATAATCCGTGTAACAATAAGATATATGAAAAGAATCAACGCCACAATGACCATTATATACTGCCCTCTTAGAAATGGCGTATCCAAACGAGAAAATACATCAACAATACCATTCTTCGATAAAGGGTCATTAAAAGCGTATACAAAACCAATAATAGAAACTATCGCGATCAATACATAATCCCGTATGGTAAATGGATTTCTTGTATCCGTATCCTCAGCGATAACTTTATGCTCCCCAGAGGTGGACTTATTTAAAACACCAAGATTTCCCATGAGTGGTTTTGCAAAAACAAACTGCAGTGTTCCCAAAAGCATAAAGATACCAGCCAAACCGAATCCCCAATGCCAGCCATAAGTTTCGGCAATATATCCACATAGCATCATACCAAAGAAAGCGCCAGCATTGACCCCCATATAAAATATGGTATAAGCGCCGTCCTTTTTTTCTGGCAGATCTTTATACATCTCACCTAAGATAGATGGCATGTTAGGCTTGAAGAAACCCGTTCCGATAACTAGACACACTAAACCAAGGAAAAACATAATCGAAGTATCAAAGGCCATTGCAGCATGGCCAAGCGTCATAATCGCCGAACCGATGATCACAGCTTTACGTGATCCAATATATTTATCCGCTATAATCCCTCCTATAATAGGAGTTAAATAGAGCATCATGGCATAGGTCCCATAAAGTGCTCCAGCTTGTTGTGCAGTCCAGGACCATCCCGAGAAAGGACTACCTTGAATAACTGCAGCAGTTAAAAACTGCATTAAGAGTACACGCATCCCGTAGAACGAAAAACGTTCCCACATTTCCGTAAAGAAAAGGACAAAGAGCCCTGAACGCTGCCCCAATACATTTGACTTAAAAAAATCAGTCGACGGGCTAGTCGTAATATCCCCGTTTAATCTCCCCATAAATAATCAACCTTTATTTTTTTGATAAAATACTTACAAAGAAACAAAAACAAAATCACTTTTGACCAAAATAAAGTTGCATAAACAAAAAAAGGCAACCCTTTGGATTGCCTTTTCGGTAACAATTTTAATATGCCTTATCTTTTGTGCAATTGCTCATAAAGATCAATAACCTTTTTCTGCAATTCAATTACTTCGCTATCGCGTTGTTGTAATTTTTGCGTCAAAGCATTCACCTCATTTACATACTCTTTGTCTTCTTCAGAATCAGAAGTAGATAAAAGTTGAACAACTGTCAAATTGAATAATTTTGAGATTTGATTCAGGCGAGACAAATTCACATCTGTAATCCCTGTTTCAATTTTAGAAAATGCTGGGATTGAGATATCCAATCGTTTTGCAACATCCTCTTGACTCCACCCCTTTTGGTGTCTAAGTAATCTGATTTTTTTTCCTAATGCATTCATCTGGTAGATATTTTAAACAAAAATAATAAATTACAATTTAATTTACATTAAATTATAATTTTTTCTCTAAAAATCTCTAAAAAACCGATCAGCCAGCACGGACAAATTAACCCCATTATAATTATTTAAACTCATAAGAAGTAAATTGTACCCCTTTGATTTGACACCATCTAAAAATGAATAGAGTCCGTCTAAACTTACAACAACCTCTAAATCAGGATTATTAAAATTATCCTTAATATTATTTGGGACACTTTCAATATCTTTATTAAGTTCTTTACAAGAATTTATATTCACGTAGACCACAGAGACATCCGACTCTTTCATCGAGTTTGCATATTGTAACAAAAAGGAAGAATCTAAACTATCATACGAGTTTAATTCGATAATTGTGACCAATTTCTGATTAGGAAATTGCTCTTTCACGGCGTGAATACTTGACTTCACTTTATCCGCATTACAGGCATAATCCTGATAAACCACCGATCCTTCCGAGCTTGCAACAAACTCCAAATAACGAATCGAAGTATTAAAACTTTTTATAGCCTCAAAGAACTCTTTCTTTTTGATCCCCAACCATTCGCAGATCGTATAGGCCCCAGCAATATTAGATAGGTTGTGCTTACCAAACACTTGCAAAGGAACATCTCCATCCGGTGTATTGATATAGGTTACCCCCTTATTAATTGTATAATCAGGAATCTTATAGCCATGTCTATTGATCTTACAATCTTTCGTATCTTGGAGAACCTTCTGTAACACAACATCTTCCTTATTATAAATTAAGGTACCTTTAGGCGGAATTGAGTCAATAAAATCTTCAAATTGTTTAATATATTCCTCTTGTGATATTTTCGAGTTAAACTCATTCCATACAATACCCGAAATTAAGGCTATATTCGGTTTATAATACAAAAACTTAGACTTCGGATCAATCTTGGATGAAACATATTCATCTCCTTCGATAATAATAATCTTATTATGCTTAGTAATATCGACCAACTTATCAAATCCTCTTAATTGGGCCCCTACCAAATAGTCAAATTCTTTTCCTAGAAATCGCATAACGTGCATCACCATGCTCGTTATGGTTGTCTTACCGTAACTTCCAGCGATAACCACCCGGATTTTATCCTGTGAAAGCTCTTGTATAAATTCCGGAAAAGAATAAATTTTAAGACCTAATTCCTGCGCCCGCCTTAATTCAGGATTATCTACCTGAGCATGAGCACCCAAGATCACAGCATCAATATCCTCCGTCACTTTTTCCTCAAACCAGCCCAATTGATTAGGAAGCAAGCCTGCTTCAATCAAATGAGAACGGGAAGGTTCTACGATCTGATCGTCAGAACCTGTCACTTGATGCCCTTGTTTTGCCAATGAAATAGCAAGGTTATGCATCACACTACCACCTATTGCTATAAAATGAATCCGCATAGCTAAATTATCGCTTCACAAACTTGGCTGCACACCAATTATTTAAAACTTTATTGGAGATAAACTCAAAACCTAATGACGTCGCCGCATCGCTTAAGATTGCTAAATCTTCCTGCTCATAGAAACCACTTAGGTACAGCTCACCCCCTGTACGAATGCTCGATGCATACTGAGGTAATTGTTCTAAAAGAATGTTACGATTAATATTTGCCAAAATCACATCAAAGCCCCGACCTGTTAACACTTCATAAGATCCACAGAGCGTCTCAATATGCTCAACATGATTGAGCACTCTATTTTCGATCACACTTTCGACACATATTTCATCATAATCCACAGCCAACACAGTATTCGCACGTTTTTTTGATGCCAAAATGGCTAGAATCCCTGTACCGCAGCCCATGTCTAAAACCTGCTTGCCATTAAAATCATTCTCCAAGATATACTGAAGCATCATCGAAGTTGTTTGATGATGGCCAGTGCCAAAAGACATCTTCGGATCTATAATGATTTCATAGGGAAACTCAGGTTTTGCCTCATGAAAAGTTGCACGCACATAGCATTGCCCCCCCACCTCAATTGGGTTGAAATTACTTTCCCACAATTTATTCCAATTCTGGTTTTCTATTTCCTGTATCTTATAATCGACCTCTAGGCCTTCATAAGGTTGAAGCATCAAAGTTTCTAATGCTTGCAAGTCAAGATTTGCAGCTGAAATATAAGCTGCAAATCCAGATTCGGTATCCTCAAAAGTATCAAAGCCAATATCAGCCAAATCAGATATCAACAAATCCTTCTGCCATTCTTCACCTGATCGCATTTGAAAGATAACCTCTACGTATTTCATTTCTAAAAATTAGCCGTTAAATACTTTAGCGATATCAATAAAATCTCTCGATTTTAAAGAAGCCCCTCCTATCAAACCACCATCAATGTCGGCTTGAGCAAACAAATCTTTTGCATTACCTGGATTACAAGACCCTCCATACAGAATACTTGTATTATCAGCAATCTCCTGACCATATTGATCAGCTAGCACCTCGCGGATAAATTTATGAACCTCCTGTGCTTGCTCAGGACTAGCTGTCAAGCCAGTACCAATTGCCCAAACTGGCTCATATGCCAATACCACAGATGCAAAAGCTTCTTTAGACAAGTGGAACAATCCATCTGTCAATTGTGTTTTGATCACATCAAAGAAAGCTCCAGATTCGCGTTCTTCTCTTGTTTCTCCAATACAGAATATTGGTATTAAATCATGTTTTAATGCAATATCCACTTTAGACGCCAACAATGCATCAGTCTCACCAAAATAAGCACGTCTTTCAGAGTGCCCCAAAATAACATGTGAAGCGCCTACTGATTTTACCTGTGAAGCTGAAATCTCACCTGTATAGGCTCCGGACTCAGCTTGGTGAATATTCTGTGCACCGATATTTACATTTGCAACATTTTTCGACAATTGCCCAAGGCTTGACAAATGAATAAATGGGCTACAAACAACCAATTCTTGGTTTCCAATCACTTCATCTTTGGCCATATTGATAATTTCAGAAAACAAGCTCAATCCTGATTGATAGTCTAAATTCATTTTCCAATTACCAGCTACGATTTTTTTACGCATGATTTTACGATTTAATTATATTTTTTGTTAAGTTGATTCAATTTATCTTTAATCTGCTCCGTAAGTTCTTCCCCTTTTGATGCATACAGCGTCTCCAAATATGCCATAAACTTATCAAATTCATAAGTTTGCACACCTCCGTCGAACACCCAAGCAAATGACGGTACAAATTTAGCATAAAAACTTGTATCTGCTAGCATGCTTGCAATTCCAATTACCGTACCTGTATTTAAAGCCGAATTGATACCAAGGCGCGTATAGTCTCCAATAAAGGCTCCGCATTTTAACAGACCTGTATCCCGAACACCGTCCAATGCATAATCATAAATTGAAACGGTCTTTAAGTTATTCTTCAAATTGGAATTAGAGGTACCAGCCCCTAAGTTACACCAATCCCCTATCACCGAGCAACCTAGATAGCCATGATGCCCCTTGGCCGAAAAATCACCTATGACCGAATTCCCGATCTCTCCCCCAATGACACTCTGCTTCCCTATCGAAACATTGCCATAAATCGTGGCGCCCATTTTCACAACAGCTCCTTTACCAAGGTACAATGGACCACGCAAATGCGCTCCCTCCATAATTGTAACATCTTCATCGATATATATGGGGCCTTGGAGGGTATTGATCGTAGCACACTCCACGCTAACACGATCTGCTACATAAAGGTCATTTCCTAACAATTGATTCGTCACAGCTATACTGGACGACTGAACATCTTGTACCAGCAGATTGAAATCACGTGTTATTTCAGTTCCTGCAAGCAAAAACAGATCTTCTACCCCCTTTAGTAGATCCACTGACGTATCAATCTCTTGTACACGATAAGAACCCATATGTGCATAACAACAAGCGATAACGTATCCGCCCTGTACAAGGACCTCTCCTACACCCAAGCGCTGTATAGCCTGCAATAATACTACTGACGGGATAACGTTCTCAGACAGCCAAATAATCCCCTCTTCGTTCGAATGAGCGGCAATATAGTGTACATCAAATGCTAAAGCTAATTTTTGCCATTTCTCCCGTAAAGTCAGTATACCAACCCGAAGGTCCAAGCAAGATTTTACGAAAGTAAATGGATAAAGACTCTTTCTATCAAAAGTAGTTAATGGGGGGCTAAGCTTATCCAACAATTGGATCGAATCAAAGCAATCTGTAAAGAAGATTTTCACAAATTAAAAATAACAAAAAAAACTCGACAAATTATATTTATCGAGTTCTTAATATTGTAATATACAGATCTGCTACAATTATTTTTTGTTGTAACGGTTACGGAATTTGTCGATACGACCAGCAGTATCAACCAATTTCATTTTACCTGTATAGAAAGGGTGTGATGTATGAGAGATCTCTAGTTTTACAACTGGATACTCATTACCATCTTCCCATGTGATAGTTTCTTTAGTATCAACACAAGATTTTGTAATAAAAGCATAGTCATTTGACATATCTTTAAATACAACTAATCTGTAATTTGAAGGATGCAAATCTTTTTTCATTATTATTATGATTACGTATATTCAATTATTGAGGTGCAAAGATAACTTATAAAAATGTAACTTACAACAATTACCAAGAATAATTAGCTGAATTTTTCCACATTTTAATTAACGGCACTTATCAAGACTGCAAATGTAACATTCTTTCCCTGAACAAAAGAATAATTTTGTTTATCGACTTTTTTACCTAACTTAACTATCTACAATTAAATCACTTACATAATTATGAGCAAATTAGATGAAAAAATTGCTGCATATGTTGCAGAATCAAAAAAGCTAGGCTTATCATTAGATGAAGCATTTATTGCAAAAGTAACAAAAGGAATAGGACCTTCCATTTACAATGCAGACTCCGAAACCATCGCTGCATCAGATCCCGAAGAACTGAACCGTGTCAAACAAAATTTTTTGATCAAAAAATTAGGCCTAAAAGATGGCCCTGAGCTAGACAAAGCATTAGAGGAGGTTATTACCGCTATTGGCAAATCCAATAAAAATAAATACCGTGTATTAGTATATGCTTTATTGGCAAAGAAATTCAAAAAAGAATCTGTTTACCAATAAGCATCAACTTTTTTACTCAACTCCTAACCAAAGACCATTTCTCCAAAAAACTCGGGGAGATGGAAGTTAGGAGTTGGGTTTTCTATTTTATTCCAAGATATAAAATGTGGTTGTTTGAGATGATCACCACATTTGTAAAAATTCCCATGTATCCGTTTACCTTTCAGGTCTACAAGATCGTCAAACTGAAATACAGCAAATGGAATTACCTCAATCATACTCCATCGCTTATCGGAACCATTACGCTCAATTAAAGAGTAAGTACGCACCTGTTCTATTGTTGTACTATCCAATCGATTTCTACTCGCCTTTTCGGCCGGACCATAACCGATCAAACCCGTTCCAATTAGATTAAATTCAAGGTTATAATAATGTTTGCGTCCATCAAATGAAATAAAGAACTCCACACAACTATCTTCCCATACATTTTGATTTGTATCGGAATAATTACCCCGAAGTTGTTCTTCGACGACATCGTACTGCAACACTAGATATTCCCGGGTGTAGCCAATCTTAAATTGTACCTCAGGTTTATACGGGAAAGATTCGCTCCAATTATTAAACTCCAAAGAATGCGATTCAAGATTGCTTAAGAGCTTCGACAAAGTATGATAATCTAGTGTATTGGTCAGCTCCGCTGCGATAGGCAAAATGGTTAGTTTTTTCATTCGAATATTTTTTTTACAGAAAAAAGAAGCTTCATCTACGCGATGGAAGCTTCTCAATATGATTAAAGGTATAAAATTGTTAAATGCAATCAAAAACTACCTTACGCATAAATGCTTCATTCTTTTCCATCTCTTCAACCAATTTCAGTTGCGTATTTGTACGAACCAGATTATGGTCCTCATATTTAGTCTTGTAGTAATGATCTCCTTCCAAATAGTCCGTTAAGAAACGTACTCCTTGCATATAGGGCAATAAGAAGGCTCCATCTACTAATGTTTCTTTCTCCAAAGTTGTCAAGAAGTCATTAGCTTCCTCCAAATATCCTTCGGCATATGCCTTATATAAAGCAAGATTTAGCAGAATTTTCGATACATCCTTCTCATCCTCGGCAACGGGGTTAATAATCGTCCGAATAGCATCCCCAAAATCATATGCCACATAGCCCGGCATGACGGTATCTAAATCGATGACACATTGCATCTTATCGTGGCGATCTAAGAGCACATTATTAAACTTTGTATCATTATGTGTAATACGCAGCGGAAGCTCACCCTTACTACCAAGTTCAAGAATGGTTTTCATTCGATCTTCACGACTAAAGATAAAATCCAATTTGTGTTTCACCGACGCTACGCGTTGACAGACATCTTTAGCGATCGCTTTTCTAAGATTTTCGAGTCTAAACTCTATATTATGAAAGTTAGGAAGTACCTCAACGATCGATGAAGCATCTAAATCCGAGAGCTGCTTTTGAAACAAACCAAAAGCACGCCCCCCCTCAGCTGCCTGTACCTCAGTCTCTACAATATCATAGCTTTTGGTATCCTCTATGAGGATAAACATGCGCCAATAATTACCCTGACTATCTTTTATATATAATTTCCCATCTTTTGTAGGAACAATTGTCAATACATGATCGCTGATTCTTTTTCCTTCAGCGACTTTAACTTTCTTACTAAGATGCTTGGTGACAATCTCAATATTATGCATTAATCCATCCACGTTCGGAAAAACATGGTGGTTAATACGTTGTAATAAATGCGATATACCGCTATCTACAGTAGTAACTACACGATAAGTATCATTGATATGACCAGAACCAAACGGTTGCACTGAAATGATATCTCCTTCTAATGTGAATTGTTTTGCTGCGCTCTCTACTACTAATTGGTTAAAATCAGACATTAAACTATGTTTTTTAAATCATCAATGTGCTTGCAATATCACAAATTGAATTAATAAATGATAATTTTTATTTCAATCAAACGTTTGCATGAAATTTAATAAAATTAAGCAAACGTTTGCACTTTCATTTATCCCAAATGAAATAATATATTTGTTAATAGTAGCCAGTCTTAAGGACTGTTTTCAAACAAGTAAATAACTAATATACAAACTCCTTATATCTCAAAACAATGGATAGAAGAAATTTCATAAAATCGACTGCCATCACTACAGCTGGAATCGGTGTCCTTTCAAGTACAGAATTATTTGCTCAAACAAATGGGAAAATAAAAATCGGTTTTATTGGCGTAGGCCTTAGAGGACGTAATCACGTTCAAATTGCCCTAAACAGAGATGATCTAGAAATTGTGGCTGTCTGTGACACCCAAGAAGAATCTCTAGCACAATGCCGTAAACAATTCAACGCAAAAGGCACCAAACTTCCAAAAGAGTATACTGGTGGGGTTGATGCTTACAAAAAGATGTTAAGCAATGAAAAATTAGATGCTGTCATTATTGCAACGCCTTGGCAATTCCACAAAAACCAAGCTATTGATGCAATGAAAGCTGGTCTATACGTGGGTTGCGAGGTTATTGCAGGTTTAACGCTACAAGATCACTGGGATATTGTGAAAGCATCCGAAGAAACTGGAAAACCTTACATGACCCTAGAAAATGTTGCATTCCGTCGTGATGTACTTGCTGTATTGAATATGCACAGACAAGGACTATTTGGTGAATTGTTGCACCTAGAAGGCGGTTATCAACACGATTTACGCGAGGTATTATTCAATGACGGAAAAGCCTATTATGGCCATGGCGTTGAATATGGCCCGAAAGCGATTTCTGAGGCACAATGGCGTACACAGTTCAATATCGACCAAGATGGTGATCTATACCCGACACACGGTTTAGGTCCAATTATGCAATTTGCAGATATCAACAAGGGGAACAGATTCACTCATATCACTTCGTACTCAAGTAAAGCCCGTGGATTGGCAGCCTATGTCAATAAAGTTTCCCCGGGACATCCTAACGGTAAGATCAATTACAAAAATGGTGATATTACACAAACGATGTTACAATGTGCGAATGGAGAAACCATGTTATTAACGCATGATACACACTTGCCAAGACCTTACTCTATCGGTTTCCGCGTACAGGGAACAGACGGTATTTGGATGGATGTTGCCAAAGGTATTCACATCGAGGGTAAATCCAAACCACACACTTGGGATTCAGCAGACGAGTGGGTAAAGAAATACGATCACCCAATCTGGCAAAAATATGAAGAGGTAGCAAACGGTTCTGGTCATGGTGGCATGGACTGGTTTGTATTCAATGCGTTCATTCAGGCGGTAAAACAAAAAGTACAGACTCCAATTGACGTGTATGATTCAGTAACCATGAGTGCTGTATTCCCACTATCTACCGAGTCAATTGCAAAAGGAAATAAAACGTTGGAATTCCCTGATTTCACAAAAGGAAAATGGAAAACCAAGAAAAATACCTTTATGTTAGATGATAGTGGAATGTAATTGAAAAAACATGCTTATTATCATAAAAGCCGTATTGAAAGATATACGGCTTTTTTTATGAATGCTTGACATAATCATAATAATCCTACTATTTGGCCGGTCTTTTCCGTAAATTAGCCTAGCAAACAACTTTTTCAACTCATTATGCTTACCGAAGCAATTATTATTTTAGTCCTGATTATTCTAAACGGAATACTATCGGCATCAGAAATATCCATCGTGTCCAGCAGAAAGGCAAGGCTACAGGCTGAAAGCGATAAAAACAATGCCGCTGCAAAAATAGCGCTAAACCTAAAAGAATCGCCCAACAGCTTTTTATCCACTGTACAAATAGGCATTACCCTTATTGGCATCCTAACCGGATTCTTTTCTGGCGGCAGTATTTCATCTTACCTCGTAGAGATCTTTAATAAATCCAGTATCATAGCCCCCTATAGCGAACAGCTCGCTGTAATCATTGTCGTCTTTATCATCACCTACTTTTCGTTGGTGCTTGGTGAATTAGTCCCCAAACGTATCGGTATGGCTATTCCGGAGAAGTATGCCATGCTAATCGCTTACCCGATGAACCTGCTCAGCAAAATCGTTCGGCCATTTGTATGGCTACTCAGTATGTCGACGGAGTTTATTGTCAAAATACTCAATATCAAGAGCAGCGGCAATAGTGTCACGGAAGAAGAAATTAAGGCATTAGTAGACGAAGGTGTCGACAGTGGTGTCATCGAAGGTATTGAGCACGATATCGTCGACCGTCTATTGAGTTTAGGGGACAAAAAGGCGGTCAACCTAATGACTCACCGCAAAAACATTGTTTTTTTGGATCTGGAAGATTCTTTTGAAGAAAATAGAAAGATCATACTGGACAACGATCATTCCATCTACCCGGTCTGTGAAGGTGGACTCGACAATATTAAAGGTGTTGTTCATGTAAAGTCCTTACTACGACAATGCCTCCAGAACGAAGCATTTGATCTCAGAACACTTATGTTACCGATCAAGTTTGTTAACGAATTCAGTTCATCGTATAGCATTATGAATACCTTGCGTACCTCCAGTATCCATCAAGCGGTTGTCATTGATGAGTATGGGTCACCACAGGGAATTATTACCTTACGGGATATCGTTGGCGATTTGGTTGGCAACATCACAGAAAGCGACCTAAGTGCCCGTCCGACAATACGTCAATTGGAAAACGGCGATTATGTTGTCGACGGACAATATCAGATTGAGGATCTTTTGGATGAATTTGAAATCGGTCTTTCCGAAGAAGACGAAGATGAGATCAATAACGTAACCACCGTAGGAGGCCTCGTGTTTCTAAGATTAGATCACGTACCCGAAGAAGGCGAACGTGTCCGATTTAAAAATCTAATTTTCGAAGTGCTTGATATGGATGGACACCGCATCGATAAACTGCTTTTAAAAGTGGAAGAATAAACATAAATAAGCATCAACAGAAAAGTAAAAAGAGATAAAAAAAAGGGCCAATCAGTGTATTGATTAGCCCTTTTTTTTGTGATGCTATCGATCCTGATTAATTGATCCCATGCATCATTTTTTTCAATATTGGATTGAAGACAATTAATAGCAATGCCGTAACCCCAGGAACTATTGCAAATATCATAAAGAAATAGGACATCGAATGTTCTTCTGTAATGCGATCAATGTATGAGCCTAAAAATCCACCGATAAAATTGGCAATTGCCGAAGCACAGAACCAGCAACCGAAAAGAAGCCCTAAAAATTTCTTTGGGGAAAGCTTACTAACATAAGACAAGCCAACAGGTGAAAGACAAAGCTCCCCTGCTGAATGAAAGAAATAGGCGATCACCAACCAAATCATACTCACAGACGCTGTCTTTGCTCCTTGAGGAATCTCGCTCGCTCCATAAGCTAATGCTGCAAATCCAATTCCCACCAATATTAAACCTAGCGCAAACTTAACTGGTCCCGAAGGATTCCAGACCTTCTCCCAGAATTTGCTAAATGACGATGCAAGTGAAATAATAAAAAATGCATTCAATATTTGAAACCATGAGGCTCCAACTTCCGATCCGGTTATTCCAATTTCTCGAAATACTTTCCATAAGCCCAAGCACCAAATGATACCAAATGAGACAGCGGTAAATAAAATAGTCAATGGATACTGTTTATATATTTTTCTAGCCAATGCTGTTAAAACGATCGTCACAATAACGATAGGCACAATAGTCAAAATAGTATCAATCCATTTAAATGTCACTGCTGAACTTCCAGACAGGACCCTCTGTGTATAATCCTTTGCAAAGATAGACATGGATCCGCCCGCCTGTTCAAAAGACAGAAAGAAAACTACACTAGCCAACATAAATATGGTGACAACTATTAACCTATCACGGACAACATGTGCAGGAATGACCTCTTCCTCCTCTTCGTGATTTTTGATCTTTTTCTCATGGTAAGCCTGAAGTGCTTTGGGTGAATCTCCGATAATTCCAAATATCTTTTGTCCAAAATAGAATTGCAACATACCAAAGAACATAAATACTCCAGCAAGCCCGAAACCATAATGCCAACCAATTTTTTCGCCGATATACCCACATAGAAGCATTCCCAAAAATGACCCGGCATTGATGCCCATGTAGAATATGGTATACCCTGCATCTTTTTTAGGACTTTGATCTGGATAAAGATTTCCCACCATAGAAGAAATATTAGGCTTAAACATCCCGTTACCCAAAATCATTAACACAAGACCCAGATAAAAGAAATTGGAATTCACGCCCTCAAATGCCATAGACAGGTGCCCCAATGTCATTACCAAAGCGCCTATCAAAATCGCCTTCTTAAAACCGGTTAGCTTATCCGCAATCATTCCACCGATCAATGGTGTTAAATAGACAAAACCAGTATACAAACCGTAAAGTTTCATGGCACGTTCGTTACTCCATTCCCATCCCCCATCAGCAAGGGAACTTATTAAAAATAAGGTCAACAATGCCCGCATACCGTAGTAACTAAACCGCTCCCACATCTCTGTAAAGAATAGCACAAATAATCCGGCAGGATGCCCATTTACCATCTTGTCATCGATCCCCTGCTTAGCAAGATGTGCTACAAGAACTTGATCTTTTTCTTGATTCATATAATTTCAATAATTGTTTTATAACTCAGGTTTTGTTTTTATTTTGATAAAAATCGCTTGAAGATACACTATTTTTCTATGAATTAATCAATTCCATGCATCATCTTTTTTATTTTTTTGTTACCCAGAATAAGAAATACAGCAGCCACCATAGGAATTACTGTAAATACAGCAAAGAAATATGACATGGAATGAGATTCTGTAATCTTATCAATATATGACCCAATAAAGCCCCCTATAAAATTAGCTATGGCATTGGCACAAAACCAAAAACCAAACAATAAGCCCAGGAATTTTTTTGGCGATAGTTTACTGACATAAGAAAGTCCGACCGGACCAATACATAATTCGCCCACTGTATGAAAAAAGTACGCCAACACCAACCAGATCATACTAACAGAGGCCGTCTTTGCACCGGTAGGAATCTCAGAGCTTCCAATAGATAAAGCTGCAAAACCAACTCCAACCAATGTCAGTCCCATTGCAAACTTAATTGGACCAGAAGGATTCCATACTTTCTCCCATATCTTACTAAACGATGTGGCCAACGTAATGATAAAGAAAGAATTTAACATCGGAAACCAGGATACAGTAACTTCGGAATTCATACCATAATATTCCCGATAAACTTTCCAAAGACACAAAGACCAAATGATCACAAAAGAAATACTCGAAAAAAGTATGATCATAGGGTATTTACGTACGATTTTCTTTGCTAAAACAAACAGTACTCCGGTAATTACCACAATCGGCAAAACCGTCAATGCAGCATCCAACCATTTAAATAAAACCGCCACTTCACCACTCAATACCCGTTGTGTATAATTTTTCGCAAAGATCGTCATCGAACCACCTGCTTGCTCAAAAGCTAAATGGAAAACAATACTTGACAACATAAAAATGGCTATTACCAGCAAACGATCACGAACAATATGCTTTGGATTTTCTTCTTGACCACCCGCAATATCGGTTAACTCGTCTTGTTTCTCGGGTGTATTTCCAATTTTTCCGAAAATGGGTTGTGCAAAATAGAACTGCAACATTCCCAAAAACATAAATACTCCGGCTAGCCCAAAGCCATAATGCCAGCCGATCTTCTCACCAATATAACCGCATAGCATCATTCCTAAAAACGCTCCCCCGTTGATGCCCATATAAAAGATGGTATAACCCGCATCTTTTTTACCTCCTTTATCCGGATATAATTTCCCTACCATCGAAGAAATATTGGGTTTGAACAATCCATTTCCCAAAACAATCAGCACCAAACCCGCCAAAAAGAAGCTTTTATTAAATCCCTCTAAAGCCATAGCGATATGTCCCAGCGTCATAATTATAGCTCCGACCATAATGGATTTTTTATATCCTGTCAGGCGATCGGCTATAATCCCACCGAACAGTGGCGTTAAAAACACCATCCCGGTGTACAAACCATAAAGCTTCATGGCCTCGGAGTTGGTCCAACCCCATCCTTGTTGTGCAATGGTAGAAACCAGAAAATTGACCAACAGCGCCCGCATACCATAATAGCTAAAACGCTCCCACATCTCTGTGAAGAATAATACAAACAAGCCGGCAGGATGCCCTTGTACCAATACATGTTCAGCCCCTACTTTTTGCAAATGGGTCTCAAGAACAGCATTTTTTTCAAAATTCATGTTTTTTTAGTCGTTATTTTTCAAAATAAGGTAGTGCGATTTCCATTTATAAAATATACCATCGGTAAACGGAAAAATCCGATGATCCTCTACACAAAGAAAGAGGTTGTTCACCCGTCTTCATATGCTCAAGCAAGATAGTGAAGATTTTAATAGGTTTCTAACGAATGGACGGCAGTTTTTTTCGTTGTTGCATCCAAGCAACACTTCAATTAAAACCTATCAACGAGTCGAGTTCTTTCCATTTCCTGAAAAGAACTCGACTCGTTAAATATTAAATCAAAGGGCGCAAACGTTCCAGTAATTTTTTAGTAGCAAAAATACCCTCTTCTTCGCTCAACTTACTTCCCTCATATTCAATCCCCACATAACCTTTGAATTTTGCTTTTTTAACAATCTTCAACATACGCTCATAGTCAATTTGCGTTTCATTTCCATTGGCATCAAAATCATGTGTTTTGGCACTCACACCATGCGCATAAGGCATTAGATCAGTCACGCCTTGATAACGATCATACTCATAGAAATTACCAAGATCAGGTAAACTTCCACAATATTTACTACCCACTGCTTTTAATGTATTGGCCAACCAGTCACCATGTGAAGAGATACCACCATGGTTTTCTACAATAATGCTAATCCCCGCTTTTTTACCAATATCAGATAGCGTTGTTAAACTTTCAACAACACGTTTACTCACTTCCTCAGGAGTTCCTTTTCCAGCCGCATTGACACGGATTGCATGACAACCTAAGAAATTAGCAGCAGAAATCCACTTATAATGGTTTTGCACGGCTTGTTTTCTCTTTGTTTCATCTTCATCACCGAGATTTCCCTCACCATCAATCATAATGAGTACATTACGTACACCATTATCTTTTGCACGCATATTCAGCTCAGTAAGGTAGTTATTATCATTAGCCTTATCCTTAAAAAACTGATTCACATATTCCACCCCGTAGATACCGTATTTTTTGGCAGCTAATACCGGAAAATCCAAATTGTTCAAATCTCCCTTGAACAAGGATTTATGCAATGACCATTCAGCCAAGGAAATGTCAAACCAATCTTTCTTTGCTGCCGCAAAACTCTCCAAAGAGGGAGCTAATGCTATACCAGCAGACGCTAGCGCAAGGTTTTTAAGAAAATCTCTTCTTGAATTCATGTGTTTAGATTTAATGTGTTATTTAAATATTTCCCCAGCCAGTAGTCAACACATCAACAAGGTGCATCGTCTGAATGGGTAATTTATGTTTATCGATATAAGATTGAAGCTGTAGCAAACAAGATGAATCAGTGGAAATAATATAATCCGCATTCAGATCAAGTGCGTTGCGCACTTTTTGCTCAGCCATTGCTGCGGATATTCCTTCGAATTTAACGGCAAAACTCCCCCCAAACCCACAACATGTCTCGCTATCTTTCACCTCCACCATCTCCAAACCTAAGACCTTACTCAATAATTTCCGTGGTTCCTCTTTAATCTTGCACTCTCGCAAAGCCGAACAAGAATCGTGGTACACCGCAACACCCTCAAGCTCTGCTCCAAAATACTCTTTTTTTAGCACGTTTACTAAAAAATCAGAGATTTCCATAACCTGTTGCTGTATTTTATGGCATTGATGGGAATCTGCCGAATTTGCGAATAAATCATTATAAGCATGTCGTACCATACCGGTACAAGACGCAGAAGGAGAAATAATCACATGATCTCCTGAGAAATCACCTAAAAACTTCCGTCCGACCTGTTTTGCATCATCCCAAAATCCAGCATTATAGGCAGGCTGGCCACAGCATGTCTGCTCAGGATTATAGACAACCTCGCAGCCGACCTTTTCTAATAAACGAACCGTATTAAAAGCGGTCTCAGGGTAAAGCTGATCTATAAAACAAGGAACAAAAAGTTCTACTTTCATATGCAATTCAATCAATAAAATTAAGATTTATTGGATACTAATATCCGGATCAAAAGTAACAATCCAATTACAAAAAATAAAGAAAGAACCAATGCCGAATATCGAATATTATGTGTAACCTGTTCTATAAACCCGAATGAGAATAATCCTATGACAATGGCAACTTTTTCTGTGACGTCATAGAAAGAGAAGAAAGCAGTCGTATCTTTGATATCCGTCGGAATTAATTTAGAATAGGTTGAACGCGATAAGGACTGAATCCCGCCCATAACTAAACCGACCAATGCAGCAATGATATAAAACTGAAGTGGGGTAGATAAATAAAAGGCCGAAATACAGATTCCGATCCAGATCATTACCACAACGATCAACACCTTGATATTCCCAAAAAGCGTAGATAAATAAGACATTAAAAATGCACCTAAGATAGCTACAAGTTGAATGAGAAGAATGGTAGCAATCAACCTTTCCGCGCCTAAATGCAAAATTTTCTCCCCAAAAGAAGAGGCGACAATCATCAAAGTCTGAACACCAATTGCATAAAAGAAAAAAGCCGGCAAAAACTGTTTTATTTCAGGAATACCTTTGATCTTTTGGATAACATGGCCGAATTCATTCCGTACATTCTGAACAAAACTCTTACCTGTGTTATTCTCGGTTGCATCGATTTTAGGCAGGTATTTAAAAGGAATCATTGAAAACCCAAGCCACCACAATCCGACCATTAAAAATGATATACGAGCCGGTAGTGAAGCATCTGTAATACCAAACCATTCAGGTTTAAGCACCACTATAAAACAAAGAATCTGTAAAGTGACACAGCCAATATAACCATAAGCAAAACCTTGCGCACTCACCTTATCTTGCTGATCGACTGTCGCCAAAAGCGGCAAATAGGAATTATTAAACAAAACACCGCCAATATACCCCATCGCTGCAAGCACAAAACAGATGATACCAATTTCCAAAGTTTCAAGCTTGAAGAAAAATAAGCACATACATGCAACTGCTCCAACATAAGTGAAGAATTTCATAATCTGTTTCTTTTTTCCTTTTGCATCAGCGTACGAAGAAATAAAGGGCAAAGAAAACGACATCAACAGATAGGCAAAAGCCAAAGAAAAATTAGAAAGTGCGGTATTGACGACTTCAATCCCAAAGAAACTAACAACATCACCATGCTCTTTTGTTGTAGTAATTGCGGTATAGTAAACAGGGAATATCGTGGAAGTAATAACAAGGTTGTAAGCAGAATTGGCCCAATCGAACATGGCCCAAGAACGAATCAATTTTTTATTGTTTTTTACAATTGCTTCCATTTAAATTGGCTTAATAAGTTTGACGAATATAAGTAATTATTTTAGCCATTTCTTTACGAATTGCACTTGCTCGATCATCTATATAATTATTGTTCATAAAAGAAAATGCCAAGCGCCTTCCTGTCCGTGTGATCAAATAACCACTTTGATTATAGACAGATGTAATCGTTCCCGTTTTAGCAAAAACAAACGGTTCTCCGAGATCTTTGCTATAGGTACGTTTCAGGGTACCATCTACACCTCCGGCCGGAAAAAGACGAAAACGTTCCTTCTCATCCGGCAACTTATTTTTCAAGACGACCAATAGATCGACATTATTTTGCGGTGTCACCTTGTTATAGGACGACAAGCCCGATCCATCAAAAATGGCAACCTCAGCTGAAAAGTATTTATAAACGTTATTCTTCATCCAGTCCCGCACCAAGTAAGTATCAAATTGGCCGAATTGTTTCCACGAACACATCATTAAAAACTGTTCAGCAATAAAATTATCACTTGGCAACATCATTTCACGTATTAAATTTTTGGTACTGCCGGAATAGAGTATCTTGGTATTGCTTGGTTTTTGATAAGACAATAAGGTCACGGATTTACCTAGACTATCCGACAATAATTTAATAAATAAGCTATCAGAATAGATAAATGGGACTTCATTGACATAACCGCTCGGAACGGGACGTTTGGACATCCAAAAGGAATTTGCACGAAATGAACGGGAAAGTTCAAAATCACCTACCTTAGGTTCCGGCAAAAAATCCAGTGAATTTTGAAAACTCGTTGGAGAGGTTGATAAATAATTATAACCTTTTTGTCGAAAAGTGACCACATTGCCATAAATAGGAAATGTACTGATTTCAGGCTGATAGTAAGCTTCAAAATCTTCCATAGCCCAACCATGTGCAAAGAACTTATTCTTCATTGTCCCTGGTACAACAAAAATGCGTTTATTCGTATTTTTCAAAAAGTTATACACTACCCGGGTATCTAACCGATTATGCAAAAACGTCGGATCGCCTGTCCCCCAGATAAGCAGCGAGTCTCCTCGTTCCACATACTCCAAACCGGGTATTGAATCGCCCAGCAGGGCCAAAGCGGCATAGGTTGTATACATTTTTGTATTGGAAGCCGGTGTAAAATGCTTATTGCCGTTTATGTCCATCACATATTTATTGGCATTTAGGTCATACAAAGAAAAACCAACAAAATGATCATTTAATATTTTAGATTCTTGAAATAGCTGATAAACATCCTCAAAGCTCTGAGCCTTCGCTACAAAAGTAGCCGCCAGCACAAACCAAAGCAGCAACAATGCACTTAAAATTTTTTTCATCAGTTCAAACATACAAAAAACTGCAAGAACTCTCTTTCGCCTATTGCCAAAATTCAGATACAAATCCTTTAAAAAGGAAAGGGGAAGACATTGCCTCCCCCTTTCCTTTTTAAAATATCAAAAATTAATATCCTTGATTTTGTGTCAGAGCTCCACCACTTCTGTCAATCTGCGATTGTGGAATTGGGAAGTAATCATTTTGAGGTTTATAGTTTAAGCCTTTATAGCGAGCCATAAAACCGCCTTCAAACGTTGCGTAGCTTTCCAATACAGTTTTCGCCTCCCCCCAACGCACAAGGTCATAGAAACGATGTCCTTCCATCGCTAATTCTAAACGACGTTCAAAACGAACAGCTTTGCGCGCATAATTTTGGTCTGGGAAAGAAGTATAAGGTTTAACAACATATACCGCCGCTGCTACATTATCGCCTGTCGTTTTAGGAGGTAATTTTGCCGCACGCTCACGAACTGCATTTACCAGATTCATTGCTGCACCTAAATCGCCTAATTCAACCTGACATTCAGCTGCCATTAAAACAACATCAGCTAAACGAATAATATTAACATCCAAGTCAGTAATATATGCCGCTCCTGACGCAGTATGTGTTGCATGCAAACTCTTCGGAATCATTGTTTTTATACCAACAAATGGTCCACCTGAGCTCACCTCACGAATCCATGCATCACCTGGCATGACACCATAATCATAGAAATTCACACCTCTACGGCCAACCGTATAATCTAAACGTGGGTCAAAACGAAGCGTAACATCAAGTTTATATGTTTTCTTTGCGTCATCGGACAAACCGAAATCTGATTTATATGGATTATTTCGATAAGAACCATCTAACAATGGTAATCCATTTGCATCGACTTTATAGGCATTAACCAAATCAATGGTCGGCTGATAGAAACCACAACAACCTACAGGATTACTTCCATTTAATCCAGACAACATATCACCAACATTGGCATTATCACCAGATCCATCTGGATTAATCACATGCTTCGATACCAATAATGCCTCTGGGCCGTCTTTTGTAAGTACATCAAAGTTATTTTGGTACGGCATCGTACGTAGATCCTTTGCACCTATAACTTCCTTAAACAAAACTAACGCATCCGCATATTTTTTCTGATAGAGGTAAACTTTACCCAGATAAGCTTTCGCGATATTCTGATCCATACGTCCGGCCTGGCTATTGATTTTTGTCGCTGGCAAATTCGCTATTCCTGCTTTTAAATCGTCAATAATCTTCGGAAGTACATCATCCTTATTCGGTTTCGTTTTAGCCTCATCATCTGTTGTGTTCTCATCAACATACGCTAGATTTTTGAAAACACGCCATAAATAAAAATAATAATGCGCTCGCAATACTCGGGCCTCACCTTCTATTTCCTTCGCACGTGCAGCCGTTACCGTTTTTTCACCTGCTTGGTCAGCCTTCAGAATACGCAACGTATTATTTGCCCTTAATACGCCCTCATAATAAACTTCCCACATTTGACTCAGGTTGTCGTTCGAACTATTTGGCGTATGAAATTCGATCATATTCATGTTCGGTTGATCGGTTGCCTCAGATCCTTTATGTGCATTATCTCCAGCAACTTCACCAAACAACCATTGGCTAGGCGCCGAAGAGTAATTCCCCCAGGTACCGTTGACATTGCCGTTTAATATTCCATACGCCCCGATAAGAGAGGCCTCTATACCTTTTGAATTTACAATCTGAGACTCGGGCAATTCTGCTTGCGGATCACGCTCCAAAAAAGATTTCCCACAAGAGGCTAATAAAGTCAATGATATACCTAAAACTGTAATTATATTTCTTTTTTTCATTTCAATCAAATTTTAACTTAAATCACTAAACCCTTAAAATCCTAGACTAACACCCAACATATATTGACGAGCCTGTGGATACACACCAAAGTCTACACCCAAGGCTGGGTAAGTCGACGGAGTAGCCGTAACTTCTGGATCAAGTCCCTCATATTTAGTAATCGTAAACAGATTTGTTACCCCCACATAAGCACGGAGTTTCTTGATACCGGTATTATTACCAAAAACACGATTGGTATCGAAGTTATAGCCAACTTGAAGATTTTTCAATTTCAAGAAACTTGCATCCTGTACATAATAGCTCGAAGAAGCATATTCATAGGGTGAAGCATTTCTCACTTGGGAAGGGATCATGCTACCGCTATTCGTTGGACTCCATTCATCCAATACGCGCGTACTTTTTTGACCTCTAAACACACCAAAATCTGTAAAGTATCTCGTAGCTTCATAGTTTTGATTACCCTTTGAGCCATAGAAGTAAGCCATAAAATCAAAGTTTTTATAAGCCGCATTGATATTGAATGAATACACAAAATCAGGATGTGGGCTACCTATAATGGTACGGTCACTTGCATCAATTTTGCCATCACCATTGACATCCTCAAATTTAAGTCCACCAGCTCTCGACTTTCCATCCTCATATTTAGCGACACTCGCATTGTTCATATCCGCTTCCGAATAAATACCAATTACTTTATAGCCATAGAAAGCACCAAGAGGTTCTCCAGGTTTTAAGATGGAGGTTTCCATACTTCTAAAACTACCGTACACTTGTTGGGTTACTGATGGTGCCAAAGAAACGATCTTGTTCACGTTACGTGAAATTGTAGCGGACAGATCCAATTTAAATGCACTTTCTTGACGTCTACCGTAATGATAATTCAATGAAAACTCGATACCTTTATTTTGCATATCACCAATATTTACATAAGGCGATCCGGCCCGACCTGCGGCAACAGCAGGTAAAGGTAACAGGTACAACATGTCTTTCGTCTTTTTATTGTACCAATCGAAAGATCCATCAAAATCACCTTGTGCCAGGGTAAAATCCACCCCAACGTTTAATGCAGATACTTGTTCCCATTTCACGTCCGGATTACTATAGGCATTGTGCCACATACCGGAAGTCAAGCTTCCGTCAATAGGATATGAAGATGAATTAATAGCGACCTGATAGCGATTCAGATATTGATTGGCTGGAATACGTTGGTTCCCCGTCACACCATAACCCGCTCTGATTTTTAGGTCCGAGATCCATGAAACACCTTTCATGAATTCTTCCTCCGACAAACGCCAGGCAGCACTCGCTCCAGGGAATGTTCCATATTTATTGTTCGGCCCAAAATTAGAAGAACCGTCACGACGCACTGTTGCACTTAAGATATACCGATCTTTGTAGGAATAATCAACCTTTCCAAACACCGAAAACAAGGAACCTACAGAACCGCTACCTTCACTGACGCGACCAGTTGAAGCGGCATCCAAGTAAAGGTAATCAAGCGATGACATTGTAAAAAAGCCATTTCCTTTTCCCCTTATCTGCCTATTTCTATTCTGAATAGCTTCCGTACCAGCGAGAATGCTCAACGTATGCGCCTCATTAAATGTTTTTTTATAATTTAAAGTATTTGTCCAAGTCCATTCTTTATTCAGTCCAAAAAATTCATTAATTCCGTTGTTAAAACTTCCTTCTGTAAACTCAGGGTTTGGATAGGTATAAGATACACCATTGTAGTTTTCATACTTCATACCAAAACTGCTACGGAAGGTTAATCCTGAGACAATATCAAATTCTCCAAAGACATTCCCGAAAAACATATTGCTCTTATTTTTATTATCCTTGGCACGATAGGCGATAGCAACAGGGTTTTCGCCATTACCATACTGTCCGCCAACAGATCCCGCAAAATTTCCACCCTCATCATATACAGGAATGATATTATGAATACGATACGCAAAACCTAAAGCACTACCTTCACCGATATAGTCCCCGGCAGTATTGGTATTTACTCCCATACCAAATCCTTCCGTAAAACTATATTGCATATTTTCGCCGAAACGTAGTTTATTATTAAAGGCAGAGAAGCGTGTGTTTGAACGAAGATTATATTTTTCAAAACCGGTATGAATAATCGTTCCTTTTTGTTTCAGATAACCACCCGAAATCGCATAGGAAGCATCTTCACCACCTCCTAAAACGCTAAGTTGGTGCGACTGAGTAGGGGCATTTTGGGATAAAGCATCAAACCAGTTGGTTCCGGCCTTATTTGCTTTGGTAATTTGATAAAAATCGCTTCGGCTACTCGCATCGTACTTATATTTTGACATATCCACGTCTGCAGCTGTAATCACATCTTTCCCGCCCACTTTAGGTCCAGCGATAAGGTAATCAGGCATCACATTGTTTGTGCCGTCCAATCTGTTTTCAATATCCAATGTTTGTTGCGGAGACAACATTTTTGGAAAACGCCCACTGTTTGGAACCTGCACACCATAATAAGAGTCAAGGCTAAATTGAGGTTTTCCGCTTTTACCTATTTTTGTGGTAATGATGACAACACCATTATTTGCACGTGAACCATAAATTGAAGCAGCTGATGCATCTTTTAAGACCTGCATCGTCTCAATATCATTTTGATTCAACCAGCTTAACTTTCCTTCATAAGGCACTCCATCAATGATGTAAAGCGGCTCGTTGTTGTTGATCGTACTGTAACCACGAATTTTGATCTGTGGTGTAGAACCAGGGGCACCATCTACTACGATCTGAACCCCTGTTGCCCGCCCTTGCAACGCCTCAACAGCACTCGCCGCCGGGGTAGTTTTCAATTCCTTCACATTGACAACGGCAACAGCACCAGTTAAATCTTTCTTACGCTGCGCCGAATAACCTGTGACAACAACCTCTTCCAAGGCATCTTCTGAACCGCTTAAGGAAATTGCAAGATCAGCTTTCGAAGAAACAGCAACTTCAGTACTTTTGTACCCAATATAACTGATAATCAACACATCGCCCACTTTTGCTTGAATGGTAAATGCACCATTCTCGCCGGTCGACGTCCCGTTACTGCTCCCTTTGACTTTCACAGATACACCAGTAATACCTTGACCTGTAGCAGCATCCTTCACAACCCCTTTGATAGGCGTCTGTTGTACGCTCCTTGTTTTGATTAATGAAACGACTTCAACTTTGCCATGGCTAGTTAATCCACTGGCAAATCCATG
Source organism: Sphingobacterium sp. UBA2610 (assembly GCF_002339225.1). Lineage (NCBI taxonomy): Bacteria > Pseudomonadati > Bacteroidota > Sphingobacteriia > Sphingobacteriales > Sphingobacteriaceae > Sphingobacterium > Sphingobacterium sp. UBA2610. The sequence goes on along the minus strand of NZ_DDKA01000011.1, from coordinate 145,078 downwards.
AGTGGTCATTCCTCCTCCAATGAGAAGAGAACTCATAATCAGAAACCTCTTATTGAACTTTTGGCCCAATATGAGATCAAAACAGCAATTTTTGTCCGTTTTTTTCATCATAATTTTACTAAATAGGTGGTTTAAAAAAATTTATGTTTATGCTTTAGTTGTTTTAGTTGATATTGGTTGTTATTTAAGTTTTTGGTCATTTTTTTAGGTCTGACGACAACAATGCTATATTATTGGCAGGTTCAGGCCCCTTGGTTATTCATTTTTTTCTAATTTGGTTATTTTTCCAGAAATGTTAAAATCTGTTAAATAAATGTAAAGAATAATAAATGTAAAAAAAAAGGAAAAATCTTAATTAATTCACAAAGCGCTATAAATCAAGTTATTGTATTTTATACACTAAGCTAAAATGCAATACTATTGTTACACGAGCAAATCCTTTTGTTTTCTATCTCTCGAACCTTTCCCAAAATTCAATGTGCATTGTCAAATATTCCACAAATAAGTCCAAATAAGCTAAAAGCTCCTTATATTTGTTGTTGATGAATGTAAGTAATTTATTAGAACGGGCGCTCCGATTTGAGTTCCTATCCAAGGAAGAGGGTGTTTTTTTATATCAAAACGCACCTACAGCTGATTTGACTTTCGTAGCCAATGAATTGCGTAAGATACAAGTGCCACACGGTAAAGTAACCTGGCAAATCGACAGAAATGTCAATACCACCAATGTATGTATTGCAAATTGCAAATTTTGCAACTTTTTCCGTCGCCCTGGTCATGAAGATAGCTACATTACCGATATTGAAAGCTACAAACAAAAGATAGAGGAAACTTTTAAATACGGTGGCGATCAACTGCTGCTGCAAGGTGGCCATCACCCGGATTTAGGTATTGAGTTTTACAAAAACCTTTACAAGCAATTAAAGGAACTTTATCCTACGCTAAAACTACATTCTCTCGGTCCACCTGAAATTGCGCATATTTCCAAATTGGAGAACATGAGCCATATTGAAGTTTTGACGCAATTGAAAGAAGCAGGACTAGACTCGCTACCTGGAGCGGGAGCTGAAATTCTCAATGATCGTGTGAGACGTCTTATATCAAAAGGAAAATGCGGTGGTAAAGAATGGCTAGATGTTATGCGGGCAGCCCATAAAATTAATTTACCAACTTCTGCCACCATGATGTTTGGCCATATCGAAACGATAGAAGAACGTTTTGAACATTTGGTATGGATTCGCGAAGTACAGGATGAAAAACCTCAGGAATCCCATGGATTTATTGCGTTTATCCCTTGGCCTTTCCAAGATGATGGTACCTTATTGAAAAGACTGCGCGGTATTACCAATAATGTAACGAGCGAAGAATATATTCGCATGATTGCCTTAAGTCGCATCATGCTTCCTAATATTAAAAATATACAAGCTTCCTGGCTCACCGTCGGAAAGCGGACAGCGCAATTATGTCTGCACGCTGGAGCGAACGACTTCGGCTCAATTATGATTGAAGAAAATGTCGTTTCGGCAGCTGGTGCACCACATCGGTTTACATCAAAATCTATACAGGAAGCTATTTTGGAAGCTGGATTCAGCCCACAACTGCGAACACAAAAGTATGAGTTCCGCGAGCTACCAGCCCATATGGTCGAACAGGTCATTAACTATTAATACGATACATTGAAAGACGTCATAAGAAATATTGAAGCAATTATATTTGCTTCTGCGGAAGGAATAGATCTTGCCGATATTAAACAGATTTTGCAGGAATCCTTAGCCATCGAAGTATCCAGGGAAGAGCTACGTGAGTTGATTAAAAAAATTGAAACGAAGTACCAGGACGAAGACTATGTACTCGAATTACGCTATATCAACAACGCCTATCAGTTTTTGACAAAAGCTGTTTACCATGAATCGATACAACAGCTCCAAAATCACAATAACAAGCGAAAACTAAGTCAATCAGCGCTAGAAACCCTCGCAATCATTGCCTACAGACAACCGATAACAAAATTAGAAGTGGAGCAGATTAGAGGTGTCAGCTGCGATTACTCTATTCAACGGTTACTGGAAAAGAAGCTGATCAAAATTGCGGGAAAAGCAGATAGTATCGGAAAACCATTACTTTATGCAACAAGCCAGCAGTTCATGGATCACTTCGGAATCAATGGTGTGAGAGATCTCCCTCAATTGAAAGACATCGTTACCGAGGACAATGCGATTGGTGAAACAAATGAATAAATAAAATAAAATAAATTTTTATTTTCAAAATACAATTCAACATACTGATTAACAGAAAAATAAAGCTTAATATTTTTTTTAAAAAAAGTTTTAAAAAATAGTTTTCTTCTCTAATTTTACAACATTGAATAAGAAACAATAAAGTATTATTTTATGAACACGGCAACTTTAGCTAACGAAGATCTTGAAGAAGTAAAATTCGCATCTTTCAACGGTCCTGATGACGATGATGATGATTTCGATGATGATTTCGATTTACCTGAAATCGACTCGATTGGAGGATTGGATGACTTCGATGATGACGATGAATTTTAATATTTTAGTGCGATATAACACTACCTATTAAAACACCAGAGTATCATTAAAAAATAAGGCGTTCAATTTGATTGAACGCCTTATTTTTTACTTTACTTGATCGATCAATTTATGTAATTCCATCTTGGGAATCATGCCGCTTTGTCGCCATACCTGTTGGCCATTTTTGAACAACACGAAAGTAGGCACGCCACTTACCTTATAAATCGAAGCAATTTTTGGATTCTTATCCACGTCAATCTTAATGATAGACAAATCTTCTTGATAAAATTCCTTTACATCCTGTAAAATCGGTGCCATAGTCTGGCAGGGACCGCACCACGTCGCAAAAAAATCCACCAAAACCAGCGAATTTGATTGAATAATCTGGTCAAAAGTAGCCATTATTGATTCTCCTTTACTTCTTCTTGCAATGCCTTATACCCACCTTGGATATTGCATATATGTTTAAATCCTTTAGCACTCAAAATAGATACAGCTACTGCACTCCTATAACCTGATTGACAGTGTACATACAGCAGTTGATTGTCTTTTTTAAGCGTAGAACCAAAATTAACGAAATCTGTTAGTGGAATATTCATTGCATTGTCAATATGTCCATTACCAAATTCTTTATCTGTTCTTACATCCACAATATGACCTTGATCTGATCTTTTCCTGAATTCTCCTGCACTGATATTACGCAACGAGACTACATCTTCACTAGCTTTCCAAGTTTCAATGCCGCCTTCCAAAACCCCAATGACATGGGTATAACCCAGCTTTAATAAATGATGATAAACCGTATCTTGACTATCTATATCTGTAATCAATAAAAGCTTTTGGGCTTTATTGGGAAACACTTGCGCCAAAAAGTGATCAAAAGGACCTTTAAAGCCTATATTTATTGATTTAGGTACAAATCCTTGTACGAATATATCGCCAGATCGCGTATCAAGAACTTGAATAGCTGTTTCACGACGCAATTTTTTAAATTCTTTCAATGTTAATCGTGGTAAATCTGAAGCGGGTTGCGACATCTCGACCCGATGACTCTTCGATGCTGCATACAATTGCATTTGACCATTGAACAGAGCAATACAGACTCCACATAATGTGATAAAAACTCTACGCATATATTTTACTATTTAAAAGGAATAAGCAGCTTCTCCAATTCCTCAATTTTACCATTGTATATATTCAAATCCACATTACCCTGAATCCCTCTAACAGTACCTTTTTCAGAAAATTGCCAGAAGGCCCAATGCTCTTTTGGGTTCTCAACCCAAAAGTTATAATTTGCAATCCACAACGTATAAGCGGCAAATTCCTTTTCCAAAAAGTCACTATAAAACTTATCTCCGGAGTAAAGAATGGGTTTTACCTTGTAATGAGCTTCGACTTCTTCAAGCCAACGTTTTAGCCCGACTTTCAAGCTATCCATCGATTGTTGTTTTGGATGCTCCTCAATATCCAAGACCGGTGGAAGATCGCCAGACTGTAGTTTAACCTTCCGAATAAAATTCTTCGCTTGCTTTACCGAGTTCTCATTGGGTCTAAAATAATGGTAGGCCCCTCTCAAAACCGCCCTATTTTCCGTTTTACTCCAATTTCGACTAAACTTATCATCAATTCCTTTCTCACCCATTGTCGCCCTGATAAACACAAAATCTATTGGAAAATGATCATTGATTGTGCTAACTTTCTGCCAATCTATTTCTTCCTGATAGGTAGACACATCTATGCCAAACACCTTATCATCGTGCTTGCTCATAATCTCAATATTACGAATATCATATTTAGCTTCCTTCGTCAGAGACTTGTCTTTGGAGGTAGCCACGCGAAAATAGTATATAATTCCAGCCCGATAATGCCACACAACAAGACAGAGGAAAAACACCAGCATTCCTGCTATCATCCAAATCCACTTTGTTCCACGAACCTGACTTCCTTTTGTACTCGTTTTCTTTCTTTTTGATTGCTGTAGTGCCATAGCACGATGAAGTTACGGCAATAGCAATTAACTCGCAAAATTTTCGCAACAATTTATATTTTTGTGTATGATCGTATACAACCCCAAAGACTGGCTTTCGGCAACTTTCAAATTGCATAAATCAGATACCTTCAAAAAGTTACTGCCATTTCTTGTTTTGATAGCGTTTTATTCCTGGATGATTGCCTTTCTAGAATTGGAATACCTCAAACTAAATGAAAAGAGCTGGGTCAAAAACATTACCATTGTCCACAATCTTCTCGGTTTTGTTATATCGCTTTTACTGGTGTTCCGAACAAACACGGCCTATGACCGCTGGTGGGAAGCCCGAAAACAATGGGGTACATTGACCAATGTTAGTAGAGCCTTTTCGTACAAACTAAATGCCATGCTGGATGGGGATGACAAAGTGAATCGTAGTTTTTTCAGAAAGGCAATCCCCCTGTTCGCAGAGACACTATACGATTTTCTAAGATCGGATTACACCAAGTTTATGCTCGACGAAAACGAACACCCTGAGTTAAAGGCTTTGGACAATAAAAAACATGGTCCGAACCAAGTTTCCACCATGATCTTCCAAAAAATCAATGATCTATATAAAGAAGGCACTATAAGTGGCGATCAGCTTATTATCCTTAATGAGGAAATTATTACCATGACACATGTTTGTGGAGCTTGTGAGCGTATTAAAAACACCCCAATACCATTAGCATATAGTGCATTTATCAAGAAGTTCATTATATTCTATACCATGACCCTTCCAGTAGGTTACGTTTTTTCCATCGGTTACTTTGTTGTGATTGCTGTACCATTTATCTTATATGTTTTAGCATCTCTTGAATTAATTGGTGAGTCCATTGAAGAGCCATTTGGTATCGACCAGGACGATTTACCGATCGACAAAATTGCGGCCAACATCAGGAAACACTGCCATGAGATTATCCCTGCATAGACTTTTTTAAAAACAATCTAACTCATTTTCAAACGCTAAGACTAGCTATAGAAAATAAGTTTTGTAAATCTATTCGAAATTTCTACTTTTGTCGCGGAGAGTTGGCAGAGTGGTCGAATGCGGCGGTCTTGAAAACCGTTAACTGTCACAGGTTCGGGGGTTCGAATCCCTCACTCTCCGCAGAAAAAGCCTTTCAGAAATGAAAGGCTTTTTGCTTTTGCCCCTTTATTCTCCCCCATCAAAAGATCAATTTTCTTATAGTACCATTCCATTCGAATTATCAGAGCGTTACCTACAAGAAAACAACATTTCCCTCAAATCTTCCTGGTCACATGTACTCTTTTTCACTTTTTTCATTCTTTTATGTAATAATCTGTAATTCATAACATCTAATAGGCAGAATATTCTAGAAAACCATAATTACTAATTTTAAATTCAATTCTTATGAAAACTATTGTTCTTCGTATCAATAAAGATCTACCGAACTATTTATGCCATTTCACCAAAGTCGGTATTTCAATACTTTTACTTATGATTTACGGATCGGCATTTGCACAAAAAAAATATGATTTTCAGGTCAGTATCTATGGAAAAGGAACACCGATCATTCTTATTCCAGGATATAGTTGTAGTGGAACCGTATGGACAGAAACTGTAAATCACTTAAAAGACAAATACGAATGTCACGTGCTTACACTTCCTGGCTTCGCAGGACAAGCAGCTATTAAAGAAGCATTGCTTGAGACTATGCGCAATGAAATCATAGCATATACAGAGGCAAAAAAATTGCAAAATCCGATTCTTCTAGGCCATAGTTTAGGAGGCTTTTTGAGTCTCTGGATCGCAAGCACCGCACCTTCGCTATTTCAAAAAGTTATCGTTGTGGACGGAGGACCGTTCTACCCGGGCATGCAGAACCCAAATACAAGTGTAGAGGAAGTGAAAAAGTTTGTCGATAAAGATGCACTTATCGCACAATTTACTTCGATGGGAAACCAACAACTTAGTGTGTATGCTGAAAATATAGCACGACAGCTGGTAACTGATTCTATAAAAGCCAAAACAATAGCCGAATGGCAAGTACAAAGCGATAGAGTTACATTAGCATCTGCGTTTTATGAAATGATGACGACGGATATCCGCCAGGATCTTGCTAAAATTACGATACCCGTTTTGGTGCTAGGTAGTAAGTACGAAACGTTGGAAAAATCACAACAGATTCTTTCCGAGCAATATAAGTATGTAAAAAAGCTAACTTTACACAATACCAACAGTAAGCATTTTATTATGTATGATCAGCCAATTTGGTTTTTTAAAGAACTAGACACATTTTTAAAATAACCCGATGACCAACAAAGAAAACTTTGAGATTATTTACAAAGAATATGCGCCGGCCATCCGCAAGTTATGCCTCAGTTATACCGGAGACCGAGATAATGCAGAAGATTTAATCCAAGAGACCTTCATTACTGTATGGAAAAAACTCGACAGTTTTCGCAACGATGCCAAATTAAGCACCTGGATCTACAGAATAGCGATCAATAATTGCTTGACGAGTATGCGAAAAAAACATCAGCATTTAAAAAAAATGACCGACACAAGCTGCATCGATATACCAGAGGATTCATCGAATGAAAAAATACAGCAGATTGATCTGCTGTACAAATGTATCAGCAAGCTGAAAGAAGCTGATAGAGTACTGATCACATTGGTATTAGATGAAAAACCTTATGAGCAAATAGCAGAAATTACGGGAATTACAGAGAATAATCTCCGTGTAAAAATCCATAGAATTAAAAAGGAATTAACCGAAATTTTCCATAAATATGCAAGACTTTAACGATTTACAACATCTTTGGAAACAGGATAGCAAACAAAATATCTTGCCCCCAAAACACCTGAATAAGGCCAAAAACTTTCGTCAAGAATTAATAAGGAAAGAAATAGCCGGTGCTGTTTTATTGCTTGCAACAGGATTAATTATTCTTGCTCTGGCATATTTCCTTGATTTTAGGCATAAAACGCTCACATTGTACACAGCGATGTTTATCGTATCGTTCCTTTGTTTTATACAGGCATACTTAATGTTGACCACTGCACGTAAAGTCAAACAGATCAACGAAGCAGCTTTACCTACCGAGCATTTACAACAGTGGCAAGAGTTTGACTCCTTTCGAAAGAAAAGAATGCATTGGAATATGCCGATTTATCATCTACTTCTCGGTATAGCGATCTCGATCTATCTTCGGGAAATCCTAGCGGGTGCTAGTTTCCACTATTATTTACTGACTTACCTTCCAACCTATAGCTGGATTCTATTTTCCTACTTTTATCTGGGTAAAAGACAACTCGCTAAAATTGACCGATCAATCAACGAAGTTATTTTTGAATTACAGGAGTTAGAACGACAGTTCGGGAATTGAAAAATCGGATCATGTTTGCTCCTTAAGAATACATTCATGATTACATTTTTAATTGCAATAAATAACCTAAAACAAGATTATGATCCCATCTAAAGCGGACATATCGTCCAGGGCAGAGTCCGCTATCTCCAATATGACATCGGAAGGTGGTCAACCCCTAAAAATAACCAACTGGTATTCAGCTACATTTCTATTTAAGAGTGCTAAAACTGCTTTTAAACAAAGAAAAATGTAAAATAAGTTTTGTAATTCTACACAAAATTTCTACTTTTGTCGCGGAGAGTTGGCAGAGTGGTCGAATGCGGCGGTCTTGAAAACCGTTAACTGTCACAGGTTCGGGGGTTCGAATCCCTCACTCTCCGCAGAAAAAGCCTTTCAGAAATGAAAGGCTTTTTGCATTTTAGCCCAATTTATCCCCTTACTCTTCTTAAGAACTTACCTCAAGTTTATATCCTTTGCCACGTATAACCGTAATTTTGATATTCGGATCAAACTCCAATTTTTTTCTAAGTTTTGATATAAACATATCTAAACTGCGTCCAACAATAATTCCCTCATCTTCCCAAATTTCTTTTTGCAGCCGTGTTCGCGCTATCGTTTGGTTAGGAGACAAGGCGAAAATATGTAACAAACGGGTTTCCGTTCCAGTGAGATCTATGGTGTTTTCATTAATGACCATTTCTCGCTCCTGCGGATTAAACAAAACGGCCCCAAAGGTTAAAATACTGTTATTTTGATCGTCTAACACAGTGCTTCGCCTCCGATCCGATTTCAAAAAAAAGAATCCAGCAAATGCTAAAAACAACAGGATACCAAGAAAATAGTTATTCGCTGCTGTATTTATCCCGCTAGGTTTAAATTTAATATTGATCATGTAACATCCTTTAGGTTGTACTCTACCTCTACAAGCAATAATATCATCTTTTTTATTATGGGAAATAGCATATCCATAAGCTACACTCGAATTGCCACAGTTGAGGACGTTAACGACATAATCACGGGCAAGAGGATCATTGACCAACAGGCGCTGAATAGCACTCACCAGTGAGTCTGGTTTAAAGGTGATTTCATTCTCAAACCTGATCTGATATTCATTTTCTTGAATCTTTTCTATCGGAAGTACCCTTGATCTACTGTCTCCAGACTGCGTAAGCAGTTCATCTCCTATCCTCCTAAGCAAAACTTCCCTCCTAGCGCTATCAAAATCGTCTGTGCCAGTCATATCAAAAGCAACAAAGGCCATCGCAATAAACAAGAGTATTATGCCGCCATACAAGTACTTGCGGTTCCCTGAGAAAATATTTCGGCTTTCAGACATACGATTTACAATTTATTTACAAAGATTACATCACTATTTACAATCTAAATCCCTCTATATAAGTATCATCAAAGTAATTTTGTTACATCACTCTAAAACAGATGCGCGAAAAAAAGTTTGAACGGATCTAATTTACTGGGATAAATCTAATGTTCATTAAACTTTTAAAAATATGAAAAAAATTATCTACGTATTGGTTTTACCGCTCGCTATAGGAAGCGGCTTGGCCTTTGCCAATCGCGAAATCAAAAATGAAACCTTAAACAAAACGGCGCCGAATTCACGCACTCCTACTGAAATGACCACCGAAAGGAATAAATGGGAAGCGAGCCCCAATGGTATAAAGTTCAAAAAATGGAAAGAATCTCCCGAAGGTATAAAAGTACTTGACAATGCTGCGAAAATAAAGAATGAAATAAAGAATTCTGCCAACATAGAGGCGGTTGTAACTTCTCTTTATCTTCCTCTTGGTGCACAGTTAGGTTTTGGAGTGATGGTTAGGATTAATCGTGAAGACTATATTCTAAGTTTTGGTCTGGAAAATTCTAATGAATTTCAACAATTGAAAAGTCTGAAAGTAAACGACAAAATAACGATAAGGGGTCGTAGTGTCATGTACGCGCCTAAGTATTCGTATCCAATAGTAGCGGGCGATTATGTACAAAGAGATAACAAAATAATTTATAAACGCATCCCTAACCAAGGCGGTTGCTAAGTAACTTACCCACCACTCCGCAAGAAAAGCCTTTCAGCATAGAAGGGCTTTTTTGCAAACCACTAGAAAAACTTCGACAGCCTAGCAAGCGCCCTAAATTGATTGAAAGGACAAAATGACAAGTGAATTGGTCAAATCGGATCAACAACGAACAAACTAAAACATAGCATAAAAAAACTGATTATCAACAATTAAGAAAAAAAACACAGAAAGTACTTGAGAAAAACCCCAGTTTTAAAAAAAAATACTGTGGAATCCGTTCTTCTCTGACATCATAATAGTGAGTAACAAAAACGTGTTAACCTAAAGATGACGATCATGGCAGAATTAAACCAAAAAACGCAAGAAACGGGAAAGAAAAAAATAAGAAGCAGAAAAATGGCTCCTAAAGTAGATTTAACAGCCATGGTAGACCTCGCATTTCTTCTCATTACATTCTTTATGTTGACCACAACATTAAATAAACCATCTGCAATGGATATCGCCATGCCGGACAAAAGTAAATCAGATGTAGAAAGTTCGGTTCTTATTGATGAAAACCGCACGGCGACGCTCATTCTTGGCGAAGGAAAATTCATGTGGTATCATGGGGATTTCAAAAAACCGATCAGCTCTTCAAAAGTACCGGTAGATATCGAGAAAGGGCTCTCAGGCGTTATTGCACAGTTAAAAGCTAAGATAAGCACTATGCCCAATACAAAGGACATGATTGTACTGATCAAGCCTAGCAAAGAAGCGCGCACAAAAGATATTATTCAGACGATAGATCAATTGAAGGGCCAGCATATCGCACGTTATGTGATCAGTAAAATGCAAATCGAAGAAGAAAAGCAATTGCTCGCTATAATCCAGTAACATTGATTTGAGCGATGTCCTATCCATACATTGTAACAACCTATTGAACGAGCTTTTCATAGGTAAAATCAATTATTGTCATCAAAAAACATGGGAATGATTTCTATCTGATGAAAATAGACAGTAACAAGTTTACCGAAAGGTCGTATGATCGATCTTTCGGTAGGTTCCAGCCCAGTACGGTAAATTATCTTTTATCCAGATTGTTCCAATAACGTTCCACATTTTCTTTTACCTCAACCGGTAGGGACGCATAATTATCGGAAAACGTTGTTTGACTATAACCATCTACTTCCTCCGCACGGAGACGGTAAAACTTATTCTTATAAAGAACTAGACCAATACAGCTAAGCTGCTTTTTTAGGTCATCCTTGGGATGCCTTGAATAGATAAATAATGCATCCAATTTACCATCCTTATCGGCATCAAAAAATGCCTTTCGAGATTCCCAAATCGACGTAACGATCCCTTCTTCGGATATCAATTCATCAGCCACAAGCTGCCACATTCCTTCGATCTGCTGAAATTGTTGTACATAAAGTTTGTCGGGATCGGCACCCCGTTCCTCTTTTGAAAACACTATATAATTATCTTCTTTTGGAGTTTGAATGCGTTCCACTTGTAACACACGCTTCCCCTTAAATGGAAAACCAGAAGATTGAAAATTTTCCTTATTGATCGAAATTGTTGTAACCTGCGCCTCAACAGCATAAAATCCCATCGATAATAGGATTAAAAGAACGTATTTTCCCATATGTTTTTCCCTTAGTATTGAGTCAATTTACTGACAATAAAAGAGAATTACAATATTTCAACGAGACATCTTTACATCCAAGTGATGCGATTCTCCATAAATGTCACTACATTTAATCTAGATAAACATCATGAAGAAGCTTTTGATTCAGCTATAGGTCTTTATTCATGAGCTTAGATCATACGCGATGAAACAAGATATTCAAACATTCGATGACATTAAAGTATTAGTAGATCAATTTTATACGACGATACGTAACGATACTTTGCTCGGACCTATTTTTAAAGAAAGAATCCAAGACAATTGGGCAATGCATCTTGAAAAGATGTATAGTTTCTGGCAGACTATCCTACTGAATGAACATCGTTATTTTGGCAGCCCCTTTCCACCTCATATTAACTTGCCCATTGATGCGCAACATTTTGGTCAATGGCTCAAATTATTCGAAGCAACAGTAGATGGCTTATACAGTGGACAAAAGGCCGAAGAAGCCAAATGGCGTGCGCAGAAAATGGCCCAAATGTTTCAGTTCAAACTGGAATATCTGCACGCCAACCCCAACAAGAAACCATTGATCTAAAGTTAGCCTACTTGATGGCATTGTTAAATAAAAAGAAAAATTAATCCATAAAAAAAGCCCTTGGAAACTTCCAGGGCTTTTTTAGTTGATGTGATTCAATTTATGCTTTTTCTTCCTTTAAGGAAGTAGAATCTTTTTTGGATTCCTTTTCTTCGAAACCTGAGCGTAAAATTTCATCCCATAAGGAAGAACTCACTCCAAAACCCTTTTCTGGATCAGAATAATGGTGCAACATATGGTGCTGCTTGATCCGTTTGAAAATACCGCTTTTAAAATTAGCATGGTGCATCGCATAATGACATTCGTCATAGATCAAATACCCCACCATAAAACCTGAGAAAAAACAGGCTAAGATAAACTCATTCGAAAAAAACAATGTAAAACCAAGATAGACCAAAAGAGCTAGTGGAATACTCGCTGACAACGGCATCACCAAACGCATACGGTCTCTTGGGTAATCATGATGCACACCATGGAAAATAAAAGCGATTCGCTTTCCCCATTCCGATGTCGGATGAAAATGAAACACCCAACGATGTAACGCATATTCAAAAGCAGTCCAAAAAGCTAAACCAAAAATAAAATACCCAATGTAGGTTAAAAAGGAAATGTCTCCCCAAACTAGCGCTTTATACGAAAAGAAAACAACCACGGGTACATAGAAAATCAAAGGTACACTCCAATGCACTTTCGTCAAAGACTCTAAAAAGTCATTCTTGAACATGCGCGTAGATTCCGTAGAATTTGAAACATAATTACGCTTTGCCATAATACTATTTTTATTATTCCCTCACAAAAATAAGTATTTTAAGCACAAATGAAGAAGGTTTCTGATGAGAAAAACAAAATAACTGACCTTTTTAATAAAAAGGTTAAACAACAATCATTACCCCAATCAAGCTAAACCCTTTTTATTTCATCTATTACCTCAAATTTCCACTCTTTTCTATAAAATCAACTAAAATGAACTCGCACTAAAATTGACAAATCCAAGACAGTTTACTTATTTAAAGTTGACTGTTCCTCCGGCCATTTTCTTTTCTACACGTTGTTCTGGTTTTCCATAGACATCAATGACACCGCCACCACGTGTTTTGGTTTCGATGGAATCAGTAACATAAACATCTGCTTTACCGCCACCATTCACAGTGACCGTCGTGATACTCGTCTTAAAATCTTTTCCTTCATATTTGCCGCCAAAGTTTGAAATGATCTCCTGTTTATTTGCCTTTCCATACAAAGCGATTGTAGCCCCTGAGGTCACTTTAATTTCAGCTGTTTTTACCGCTGTATAGAGATCGACCAGACCACCTTCTGAAGCATAAACTTTTAAGTGGTCAGCAGCAACTGGATTATTTGTAGTTGCAAATACCTTGGCTCCTTTTTTTGCTTCTACATTGTTCAAACTCTTGTAATATACCTTCACAGAGATATTCCCCCCTTGCAGCATATTCAACGTATTCATTTTCAAAACCAACGATCCATTTGTGTTGACGACCTTAACATTCTCATGGTTCTGTCCTTCAAACGTCACCAAGGACTCGTCGGATTTAATCAGCTCCACCTGAATCTTGTCCGTCGCTACAACCGAAGAAAAATCGCCAACATTTTGCTTCACCTGCCCAAACCCCATTTGGGCAATTAATAAAAGAATTACACTGACTCCTAAAAATTTCATATTTACTTGACTTTTTATTGTAGTTCGTCAAAAAATAAGCCAATTCCTATTAAGAACAATATTTTTAACCTATTTTGACATAAAAAAGGCGCCCTATCTAAGGGCGCCTTTATGATCTATTTTTTCAACCTATGCTTATAGTTTGCTATTAACGTCTACTGCATTCAAATCAGCGAATGCTTCTTTCAGACGAGCAACAAACGTTTCTTCACCTTTACGTAACCAAACGCGTGGATCGTAATATTTTTTATTTGGAGAATCAGCTCCTTCTGGATTACCGATCTGACCTTGCAAATAATCATGGTTTTTCGCTTCATAAGCTCTTACACCATCCCAGAAAGCCCATTGCATATCCGTATCAATGTTCATTTTGATCGCACCGTATGAAATCGCTTCTGCAATTTCTTCCGGAGAAGAACCAGAACCACCGTGGAATACGAAGTTTACGGGCTTCTCAGCAGTAAGATTATATTTCTCACGAATATATTCTTGAGAATTATGTAATATAACTGGTTGCAATTTCACATTACCTGGTTTGTAAACACCATGAACATTACCAAATGCAGCTGCCACTGTAAATTTGTCAGATACTTTAGACAATTCTTCAAAAGCGTAGGCAACCTCTTCTGGTTGGGTATACAGTTTTGAGCTATCCACATCCGAGTTGTCAACACCGTCTTCTTCACCACCTGTAACACCCAGCTCGATCTCCACTGTCATACCAAGTGGTTTCATACGCGCTAAGTATTTAGCGGAAATCTCAATATTTTCTTCAATTGGCTCTTCCGATAAATCCAACATGTGAGAAGAGAACAATGGTTTTCCATGTTGCGCAAAGAATTTCTCGCCAGCGTCCAACAAACCGTCGATCCAAGGTAAAAGTTTCTTAGCTGCGTGATCTGTATGCAGAATAACTGCTACACCATAATGCTCAGCTAATAAATGAACATGTTGTGCTGCAGATACCGCTCCCAATACGCAAGCTTGTAAATTATCGTTGTTCAAGGTTTTACCAGCGTAGAATTGCGCTCCACCATTTGACAATTGAATAATTACAGGAGAATTTACTGCTTTCGCAGTTTCCATAACCGCATTGATAGAGTTTGTTCCGATAATGTTTACCGCAGGCAAAGCAAACTTATGTTTCTTCGCAACCTCAAACAACTCTTGTACTTGATCTCCTGTCAATACACCTTTAAAATCTTTTAGGCTCATATTTCTGTTATTGATTTATTTTAATCTTTCATTAAACTTGAAGCTACTAAATTATTAAAAATTATTATTACTTCCTAATTTTTATAGTGTACTAAATACACTATCATTTCACATGGGATATAGAATGTTAACAAATCATAAAACCCTGATTGTCCAATTGAATAGGAACTTCCGGTTACTCCTTTTTTCAATGGCATTGACAACAAAATATCCACAATTATCCTTAAATCACAGATAAGACACCATAGAAATATGAATTATTTTAAAAATTGTATCGGGATTGATTAAATTTGAATTCACCAAATTGTCACTATTATGCTACAGGTATACGGTATCAAAAATTGTAACACAGTAAAAAAAGCACTTACATGGTTGGAAGACAATAATGTTCCCTTTCAATTTCATGACTTCAAAAAAGAAGGCGTCAGTGTGGATAAATTAAAAGAATGGGAAAAACAAGTAGACTGGCAGGCTCTAGTGAATAAAAAGGGAACTACATGGAAAAAGTTATCTCCGGAAACTCAAGAGCAAGTCATTGACAGTGATAGTGCCAATAAAGTACTTCAGGAAAATACAAGTATGATTAAACGTCCTGTTATTGAATACAACAAAGGTATATTACTCGGTTTTAATGAAGCAGAGTACGTAACAAATTTAAAATAGTTCCACAATGCTTCCCGGAATGGAGGTTCTAAAAAGCCTCCAATTATCCAAAATAAACCTTTAAGGTCACTTTCTATCCCTTTTATTATAAAACGTCGTTTGCGTTTTTTTTGGCTCAATGTACTTTTCATTGTATATTGGAGCAAATAAACATAATTTAAGTAGACGTATGATGAAAAGAATTGCACTGGCTTCTTTAAGCCTTGTTGCGTTGAGCTATGCTTACCCAGCCTTTGCACAGGAGAAAACATCCAATTACAGCTATACAGAGGCCTTTGCACCCTTGTTTTTTAAAAATAATGGCAATGAATATCGTTCCGCAGCCGGAAAACCGGGCCCTGCCTACTGGCAAAATGCAGCCGACTATAAAATTCAGGCTTCCCTGAACGATCAAAATGATCAAATTACAGGATCTGTCGAGATTACCTATAGCAACAATAGTCCAGACAATATGAACTATCTGTGGTTACAATTAGATCAAAATATGTTTTCACAACATGGCCGCGGTCAATTGATCTCCCCCTTGACCAACAGCCGTTACGGTGATGGCAACTCAACTTTTGATGGTGGATATCAGATACAATCTGTTACGGATGTAAACGGAAATACGATCGAACATATTATTAACGATACCCGCATGCAGCTTCGACTTCCTGCTGCGTTAAAGAGCAAGGGCGGAAAAATAACTTTTAAGATTAAATACCAATACACCGTTCCTAAATACGGTGCGGACCGTACAGGTATACTTGACACAAAAAACGGAAAAATCTATGCCATTGCACAATGGTTCCCAAGACTGTGTGTCTATGACGACATTAGAGGTTGGAATACCCTTCCTTATACAGGACCGGGAGAGTTCTATCGTGAATTCGGAAATTACCAGGTTGAGATCACTACCCCGGCAAACCACATGGTTGTCTTGGGTGGCGAATTGTTAAACCCACAGGAAGTATTTACAGCTGAGCAACTCAAACGATACCAACAGGCACAACGTAGCGATGAAACCGTAATCATCCGCTCCGCCGAAGAAGTTACCGCAAAAAACTCCAGACCTGACAAGAAAACCTTAACCTGGAAATATCAACTTAATAATGCGCAAGACATTGCCTGGGCCTCCTCTACGGCATTTATATTAGATGGCGCGAAGATCAATCTACCGAGTGGAAAAAAATCCCTCGCTTTGTCTGCCTATCCAATTGAAAGTAACAGTAACAATGCCTGGGAACGCTCGACAGAATACACCAAAGCCGCAATTGAAATCTATTCAAAAAGCTGGTTTGAGTATCCTTACCCTGTAGCGGTCAATGTAGCCTCCAATGTCGGTGGAATGGAATATCCAGCCTTGTCGTTCTGTGGCAATCAGGCCAAAGCAGGATCTCTTTGGGGTGTTACCAACCACGAGTTTGGTCACAATTGGTTCCCAATGATTGTCGCATCCAACGAACGTGAACATGGATGGATGGATGAAGGGTTCAATACATTTATTAACGAACTCGCAACAAAAGAATTCAACAATGGCGAATATTACCGTAATCAGGCGAGCAGATCGTACATCTTTACTGCCCGTAATCTTGAACCGATCATGAGTACCCCGCAAAACATGAAAGAACGTAATATTGGTGCTTTGGTCTACTATAAGCCAGCTTATGGACTGAAATTATTGCGAAACGAAATCATCGGTCCTGAGCGCTTCGATTACGCTTTTAAAAAATATATCCAAGAATGGGCTTACAAACACCCTACTCCGGAGGATTTCTTCAAAGCTATTGAAAATGGTGCTGGTGAAAACCTAAACTGGTTCTGGCGCGGGTGGTTTGTCAACAACTGGCAAATGGACCAAGGTATAAAATCAGTATCCTATGTCAACAACGAGCCAAAATTTGGCGCACTTGTCACCGTGGAAAATCTCGAAAAATTACCGATGCCAGTTGTTATTGAAGCGACAACCGTATCGGGCAAGAAGATCCGAAAAAAACTACCGGTGGAAATCTGGGAAAGAAATGACGTATGGCAATTTAAAATACCCACCACAGAGTCATTGCAATCTGTACAGTTAGATCCTGACATGGTCATGCCGGACAAAAACCCAGACAATAATTCGTGGAAAGCAAATTAGCAGATTTTCAAAATCTATTCGTTATTTTTGGCTAGAGAACGATCATGAACGTACGGCCTAAACAAAACGGCAAATACCCTGTTCATTCATAGATTGAAAATACATAACTATATTTATTCAAATGAAAATCTTACAAACGATTCTAAGCTGCTTACTTATAACGCTAATGGGTGGACATCTTGTTGCACAGGAAAAAACCAAGGGGATTATTATGGAACTTGTCAGCGGTGAGAAAATTGAGGCTGCACAAATTCAAAATTTAAGAACCAAGGCTGAAGTAAAGACCAATGGAGATGGCTCCTTTGCAATTGATGCCAATATTAACGACCACTTGTTAATCAAAGCTGTGGGATATGAACAAGATACTGTTTTCATTTATGATACGAGCTTACGCAGAATCTATTTGAACAGAATGAATAATGTTATCGAACTCAGTGAAGTTGTCGTAGAAAGGATGACAGACAGTAGACTTGCTGCTGAAATCCAGCGCGAGAAGACTTTAGGAAAGTATTCCGACGCAAGTCAAAACCGCGGCGGAGTACGAATTTCTCCAAGCCGTATATTTAGCAAAGAGGGAAAACAAGCACGTTCAAATTATAAACTCTTAGTCGATGAACGTGAGAAAAGAGCAGTTGATCGCAAATTCACCGAAAATCTGATCAAAGAATTGACTCCGCTCAATGGTTCGGATCTAGCCCTGTTTAAGGAAAGATTTAGACCTTCCTATAAATTTATTCAAAACAGCAGCCAAGAGACTCTGAAAGTCTATATCATGGATAGCTATAAAAAATTTAACGAGAAAAAATAAAAAACAAACACTTTTATCACGTGATTGTCAGAAGGTTTTAAACTGTAATAATTTTTATTTCAGTTTAAAACCTTTTCTGTTACTTTGTGTTATAATTTAGAAAAATCAGCAGAGGATGTTACACAACTTGAGGTTCGCAACAGCATTACACATTATGGTTCTGGCACAGTTAGAAGAGTCAAATCAATGGCTTTCTTCTGAATATATCGCGTCAAGCATCCAAGTCAATGCAAGTGTGGTTCGCAAAGAAATTGCATCTCTCAAAACAGCATCTTTACTAACGAGTAAAGAAGGTAAGGGCGGCGGTATTCGCATAAATCCCGAGAATCCAACGATTACCTTGGCTGATATTTATATTAGCTCCAAGCAAAGCGATTTCGGCGGGAAATTTAACAATCCCAATCCGGCCTGTGTTGTTGGCAAAAATATCAACTCCAAACTCCAGGATCTGTATCAGGAAGTCGACACTGATATTGTACAGCGTTTGGAAAAGATAACCCTAGCTGATTTTAGCAAAACATTTAATTAAAGGAAACATGAAAGTAGCAGTAATTGGATCCACAGGATACGTAGGATCTCATCTCGTAAAAGAATTGGTAGACCGCAACTATGACGTCGTTGCAATCGCCCGCCACACCGAAAATATTCCATCGACTGAAAAAGTAACCAAACTCCAAGTAGATATCAATGATAATAATCAATTGGTTTCTGCTCTAAAAGGTGTTGATGTTGTTGTTTCGGCTTTCAATGCCGGATGGACCAACCCTAATCTTTATGAGGATTTTACAAAAGGTGCATTGGCAATCCAACAGGCTGTTAAGGATGCCGGTATCAATCGTTTCATTGTTATTGGTGGTGCAGGAAGTTTATTGATTGATGGAAATAGACTGGTCGATTCACCGGATTTTCCAAAAGAAATTAAACCTGGGGCTTTAGCTGCAGCAGATTACCTGAAAACCATCCAAAAAGAAGATCAACTTACCTGGACCATGTTTAGTCCTGCTATAGAAATGAATTCCCATGCTGGTGGAACCCGTACAGGAAAATACCGTACAGGCCTTGATGCTCCTGTATTTGACCAGGAAGGTCGATCTAGGTTATCAGTAGAGGATCTTGCTGTAGCAATAGCAGACGAAATTGAGAACAAACAATTCCTCAATAAACGCTTTACAGCAGCATATTAGTACCCAAACAAGCATTTGATTCAGATTTTATTACAAAAGGGAGGAGCAATCTTCCCTTTTTTCATTGAGATCATTTATATTTGACATTAATTAAACAATTAAAAAGCTAAATAATCGTAAAGAATTAATCCTATGCTATTTAAAAAATCGATTCCTCAACTCATTGCTGAAGCAAATGAAAATGGTGAACACACGCTAAAGAGGACACTGTCCAGCTCGGGCCTTATCGCCCTCGGTGTTGGGGCCATCATTGGGGCAGGACTTTTCTCCCTAACAGGAATTGCCGCTGCTGAAAATGCAGGGCCAGCTGTTATCCTATCTTTCATTATCGCAGCAGTAGGCTGTGGGTTCGCAGGTCTTTGTTATGCCGAATTTGCCTCTATGATTCCTGTTGCAGGAAGTGCTTACACGTATTCCTATGCCACAATGGGTGAATTTGTCGCCTGGATTATCGGCTGGGATCTCGTCCTCGAATATGCACTAGCAGGAGCTACAGTAGCCGTCAGCTGGTCCCAATATTTCAACCAGCTCCTGATGATATTCCACATCCAACTCCCCGATATCCTACTCAAAGGCCCTTGGGAAGGTGGCGTGGTTAACTTACCTGCGATCATTATTGTTTGTTTACTCTCGCTATTGCTGATGCGTGGCACACAGGAATCATCCCGTGTAAACAATATTTTGGTAATTCTAAAAGTCGGCGTCGTATTGATTTTTATCGCCTTGGGTTGGAGTTTTATCAATCCTGCAAACCACGATCCATTTATTCCTGTAAATGCAGGTGAAGAGCTTGTAAAAAGTGGGCAACAAAGCTTCTGGTCATTTCTAAAGAGTGATGACTTTGGCCACTTTGGCATCAGCGGTGTATTGCGTGCTGCAGGCGTTGTATTTTTTGCATTCATCGGTTTTGACGCGGTGAGTACAGCTGCCCAAGAAGCAAAAAATCCAAAAAAAGGTATGCCTATAGGTATCATCGGTTCATTAATAATCTGTACACTTTTGTATGTTTTATTCTCCTACGTAATGACCGGAATCGAACATTACACGATGTTTAAGGGGGACGCTAAGCCAGTTGCGACAGCTTTTGCCAGAACAGGCTACCATTTCTTAAATACAGCGTTGATTATTACGATTATTGCAGGATACACTTCAGTTATTCTCGTGATGTTACTTGGTCAGAGCCGCGTATTTTATTCGATGAGTAAGGATGGTTTGCTTCCAAAGATATTCTCAGACTTATCCAAAAGACAGACTCCTTGGAAAACAAACGCTATTTTCATGGTATTCGTCAGTATATTCGCAGGTTTCGTTCCAGTTTCAGACCTTGGCCATATGGTAAGTATCGGTACCTTATTTGCCTTCACCCTCGTATGTGTGGGTATTTTAGTACTACGTAAAACAGACCCCAATTTGGAGCGCCCATTTAAAACACCACTGGTTCCTTTCGTTCCGATCATGGGAATCTTGGTCTGTATTTTAATGATGGCTTCATTGCCAATAGAAAGCTGGGAGCGTTTGGCCGTCTGGCTTGGTATAGGCTTATTGATTTATTTTGTATACGGCAAAAAACATAGTGTCATTAGAAAACAACATCAGAACCAACAATAAGCTGGTTAAACATAAAAAAGGCTTCTTTATAGAGAAGCCTTTTTTATGTTTAAGAAATCGAATAGCGCATTCCCTCTATAACGCGCTCAGTTTAAAATAGCCATTCGCAATGGTATCTTCTTCCAAACCGGTCTTTGGGGTAATTTGAATACTATACTGCTCTTTATCACGAGGTAATAGCAAATCTTCGATCTCATAAATATCATCAACATCCAAACCATACTTATCATCGATGTGTGCCGAACTGTGGTGCTTCCAAAAAACAGTCCGTTTTGCCTTTTCAGTAGCCTTGGCCAAACTCGATGCAACAATAAGCTCTTTGTAATGGAACTCATCAAATTCATTCGGTTTGTATCCCCCTAAATTAACAAAAAACAATTTCACTTCCGAATCAACAGCCTGTCCATTCCCCCTTTCAGTAACCTTAATTTCATATTCCCCGATCTTATGGACAATACGGTAGGCATCAATATGGATTTTACCATCAGCCTCAGGCCAAAAATCTTTAATGGGATCAACAAAATCCTTGAGCTCATTCCCTATGCCAAAGAAAATGTCATGCTGTTCTGTCCGTCTATTTTTCGGCTTACAACCGATCAAAATCATAAATAACTTCATAGTCAAAAACCAGTCTTTCAATGTCCATACTAGAATATCCAGTTTATTTTTCAGCGATGTTTATGCGTACGAATCATGGATATTTCATAACTTAAGCCCTATAAAAAATAAAAATAACTATTATCCACCACATTTAACATACATTATAACTTCACAATGCACAAAATATTCCTATCATTTACGTTACTATTCTTATCATTACTGTCCTTTGGACAAAAAGCCGCTACCGATAAAAAACTCGAATCACAGATAAAACAGCTCATTCAGGGTTTTCAAGGCGATGTTGGCATTTATGTACACCATCTTAAAAAAAATAAAGAAGTCAACATTCAGGGCGACAGCATTTTCCCTACAGCAAGCATTGTCAAAATCCCCATTTTAGTCGGTATCTTTGATAAAATTGAAAAAGGTGAACTACAACTTGATCAGCAACTGCTCTACCGTGCTAGTCAACGATATGGCGGTTCAGGGCTGATGCAATTTTTTAAGGACAGTACACAAGTTGATCTGAAAACCTTGGTTGCGCTTATGCTATCTTATAGTGATAATGTAACCAGCATTTGGAATCAAAAACTTGCGGGCGGAGGTGTCGCGATCAATAAATTAATGAGCGATCTTCAACTGGCCCACACACGTGTCAACTCACAGACAGAGGGACGGAAGCCAGATTGGGAAAGATATGGTTGGGGCCAGACTACACCGAAAGAGATGGCCGACTTGGTCACACTGATCCGACAAGGCAAAGTTGTATCCCCAAAATCTTCGGATCAGATGTATCGTTTTATGGGCAACATGTTCTATGATGAAAGAGGGCTATCGCAAATCCCATCCACTGTTAAAACAGCTTCAAAAACAGGCTCTTTAGATGACGTACGCAATGAGGTCATTTTGGTCAATGCACCGAAAGGAGATTACGTTTTCAGTATTTTCACCAAGAACAATACAGATAAAAGCTGGGGAAAAACAAATGAAGCAGAGGTACTTACCCGTAAACTTTCCAAATTGTTATGGGATTACTACCAATAAGCCTATTTAAGTCAATGTTATAAAGATGTGATATAAAAAGGGGAGGCACTCAAAAAAGTGCCCCCCTTCCCTATAGTTCAAATGAAATACGTCAACTAATTTTTCAACGCTTCACCTACATTTTTAGCTTTCCGACTAATATCGTCACCTACTTTTTTGGAAGCATCTTTTACATCTTTAGCGGCCTCCTTGGTTCCGGTAGCAACATCATTTGCAACTTTCTTCGTACCGTCAGCGACATCTTTTGCAGCATCTTTTGTTTTATCAACAGCTGTATTTGTCGCATCTACTGTCGCATCTTTTGCATCTTTCAATCCCTCTTTTACATCCTCTCCAGCATTACGCAAAGCATCCTTGGTTTTCTCCCAAGCTGTGTTAGCTTCTTCAGAAGCAGCTCGAGCCTTTTCCTCGGCGGCTTTATCGCCTTTCGCGATAGCTTCATCCAAATCCTTTTTCGCCTGCTCTGCTTTCAAACGGGCATTTTCCTCCGCATTTTTTAAATCTGCGATTGCCGCATCTACATGCTCACCGACTGTTTTTGCCGAATCTGTCGCTGTAGTGTCTTTTTTCTCCGAATTGTTGCAAGAAGACATGACCAATGCTCCTGCTACGACTGCTAAAAGTGCAATTTTTTTCATTATAAATTGATTTATGAGTGTAGTTTTCAACGGCTCATCAGAGCACGTATACATCAATTTACAACTTCTATGCCAATTAGACAAAATTATTGCTTCGGATAGATTGTTCCTTTCGCAGCTTCTAACGTATTTTTCAATAAACCCACGATTGTCATTAACCCAACTCCGCCCGGTACCGGTGTAATCCAGGATGCTTTAGGAGCAACATTTTCAAAATCGACATCACCAAATAGCTTAAAACCAGATTTTGTAGCTGTAGAAGTTTCTCTATTAATACCGACATCAATCACAACCGCACCGTCTTTAACCATATCTGCTGTAACAAAATTTTTCTTACCAATTGCTGCAACAACGATGTCGCCTCTCAGAACCTCCGTTTTAAGATCTTTTGTACGACTATGTGTTAATGTCACTGTACAATTACCTGGATTGGAATTACGTGCTAGTAAGATACTCATTGGCGATCCTACGATATTGCTTCTTCCAACCACAACGGCGTGCTTGCCTGCAGTATCGATCTTATAATATTCCAACATCAGCATAATACCATATGGTGTTGCTGGAATAAAACAAGGAAGATTACGTTGCATGCGCCCGAGGTTGATTGGGTGGAAACCATCCACATCTTTGCGGTAATCAATTGCTTCGGTAACTTTATCCGGATCAATATGTTTTGGTAAAGGCAGCTGAACAATCAAACCGTCAATAGACTCATCCTGATTGATTTCTTTGACCTTAGCGATCAATTCATCCTCGGTAATGTTTTCATCATAACGAATGTTTGTTGATTCAAAACCGACCAGTTGACAGTTGCGCATTTTGCTGGCCACATAGGTTTCGCTACCACCATCATTCCCCACAAGGATAGCAACCAGATGAGGTTTGCGGCCAGTCTGTGTCGTAAATTCAGCCGCATCTAACGCAATTTGCTCTTTAATTTTTTCGGAAACTAGTTTACCATCTAATAGATTCATGTTTAGGAGATTTTATTGTATTTAAAAGGAGCCCAAGAGCTCCTTTATTATAGTGTTATTTTGATTAATCTAATTTCAATACCGCCATAAATGCAGATTGCGGAATCTCTACGTTCCCAACCTGACGCATGCGTTTCTTACCTTTCTTCTGTTTCTCCAAAAGCTTACGCTTCCGGGAGATGTCACCACCATAACATTTTGCTGTAACATCTTTACGTAAAGCGGAGATCGTCTCACGTGCGATGATCTTTGCGCCGATTGACGCTTGAATACGAATTTCAAATTGTTGACGTGGTAACAGTTCTTTTAGTTTTTCACAGATCTTTTTACCAAAATCATAGGCGTTACTTCTGTGAATTAACGACGACAGGGCATCTACAGGTTCATCGTTCAATCGGATATCCAATTTGACCAAGTCTGACTTGCGATAACCAATCTGGTGGTAATCAAATGAAGCATAACCTTTAGAGATTGTTTTCAACTTATCATAAAAGTCAAATACAATTTCTCCCATTGGCATTTCAAAAACCAATTCAACACGATCTGACGTCAAATAATGCTGATTCATGATCGTACCACGTTTCTGGATACAAAGAGACATAATTGGTCCTACGAAATCCGATTTCGTAATAATATTAGCTTTGATATAGGGCTCTTCGATTGAATCCAATTTACTTGGATCCGGTAGATCTGAAGGATTATGTACGATCACTTCCTCTTTATCTTTGGTCATATAGGCCTTATAAGATACGTTGGGAACTGTCGTGATAACCGTCATATCAAACTCGCGCTCGAGGCGCTCCTGAATAATCTCCATGTGAAGCATACCCAAGAACCCACAACGGAAGCCGAACCCCAGGGCTGCTGACGACTCTGGTTCAAACACCAAAGAAGCATCGTTCAGCTGCAAACGGTGCATAGATTCACGCAACTCCTCGTAATCTTCCGTATCTACAGGATAAATACCCGCAAAGACCATCGGTTTCACCTCTTCAAACCCTTGGATAGCCTCAGAACAAGGACGATCTTTATGCGTAATGGTATCCCCCACTTTCACTTCACGTGCCTCCTTAATTCCAGAGATAATATAACCAACATCACCGGTCTTAATGACTTCTTTGGGTACTTGATTCAACTTCAGCGTCCCAATTTCATCGGCAAAATATTCTTTCCCAGTGGCAACAAATTTCACGCGGTCGCCTTTACGGATTTCACCATTTTCAACTTTAAAATAAGCCATGATACCACGGAATGAGTTGAAAACAGAGTCAAAAATCAAGGCTTGCAAAGGTCCGTCAGGATCACCCACAGGATGTGGAATACGGTCTACAATAGCTTCCAAAATATCCGGAACCCCAAGACCTGTTTTACCGGATGCAGGAATAATCGCATCACGGTCACCACCGATCAAATCCACAATCTGATCTTTGACTTCTTCTGGCATAGCACCTGGAAGATCCATTTTGTTGAGGATCGGGATAATTTCCAAATCATGTTCCAACGCCAGATATAAATTTGAAATCGTTTGGGCCTGAATACCTTGAGATGCATCAACGATCAATAAAGCGCCCTCGCAGGCAGCAATTGAACGCGACACCTCATAAGAAAAATCCACGTGTCCCGGGGTATCGATCAGGTTCAAGATATATTCCTGACCATCTCTTTTATAATTCATTTGGATGGCGTGACTCTTGATCGTAATACCACGTTCACGTTCCAAATCCATATTATCAAGTAATTGTGCCTGTGCCTCACGCTGACTGATGGTATTGGTATACTCTAAAAGGCGGTCTGCCAAAGTACTTTTGCCATGGTCAATATGCGCAATAATACAGAAATTACGAATGTGCTTCATATAGGATTTTTAAACTCTTTTGCTAAAAGGCAAAGATACCTTTTTTTATATATATTTATATAACCTAGCTTTTTTTTAGTTTACTATACATGAAGAAATCAGAGATACCGTATGCCTGTTAATTAGGAGAAAGAAACAGTATTCCCTATTCGGCAATAGCATATAAAAAATGTTTTTGATTCCGCGTAACATTTTCCGTATCCCAAGAAATTCTTACCCGAAATTGCTCCGTACGAATTGGGCAATTGTTGACCTGACAATACTGGCAGCACTGTGGAAGACAAGGATCCGCATGAACAAAAAATTCGGTTCGTACCGACATCTCCTTATTGACAATCTTATCCACAGCAGAAATTTCATCGTGCACCTGGGTAAGGTCAAGGTAACGGGGAAGTGTGAGATGGCAATCTACATGGAGTTCGTTCCCATAGCGCTGTACACGAAGATTATGGACATCAATCCATTCATCTTTCCGATTGCGCTCCAAGATTTCAACAACATCCTGCACGAGTGCTGTATCCGATTCATCCATCAATCCACCGATCGATTGGCGAAGTAGCTTATAACCATTGAAGAGAATAAAAAGCCCCAATACAATGGAGATGACTACATCGATCCACAGGAAACCGGTCAGTTTCATCAACAATAACCCCAGTATCAATCCGACCGTACTATAGGCATCGACCTGCAGATGTTTTCCATCTGCCACCAAGGTAATGGAGCCCAATGCACGCCCGCGCTTCATGATATAGAATCCGACAGCAAAATTTAGCACAGATGTAATACCAATCAGATAAATCCCTTGTTCGAGGTGTGTTAACGCTGCAGGAAAGAAAAGATTGTAACAAGCCTTGGCTAAGATAATGGCTCCAGCGATGAAAATAAGTCCACCTTCCAAAAACACCGAAAAGAACTCCACTTTACCATGCCCGTAAGGATGATTCTCATCCTTAGGCTGTGCCGAAAGATAAATACTATAAAATGCAAAACCCGAAGCAATCACATTAACAATACTCTCTGCCGCATCTGTAAAGATTGCACTGGAGTCCGTTAAGAAGTAGGCAAAAAACTTCACAATCATCAGACCTATTCCCGTAAAAAGCGATAATAAAACCAATCTTCTTTGTCTTGACATGATGCTTATCTTTTATATGAACCGTTTATGAGCAAATGATGAAATGAGGACTAGTCAACATTTTTGTGAGCGCAAAGGTAAAGATATAACGACAAATCAGAACGATTAGTTTTGAACATCCAACGTCGGGGATCAATTAAATAACTGTGCTAAATCGCTTCAATAGCCCTTTTGTTAAAAAAGCCCAATAAAAGAGCTACTTTTCTTTGTAAATTCTCAAAAATAAAGAAGATTATTTGCAACGTATGTAATATCTTTGTCTTACCATGAGCACATCATCATACTTATCAGACAGGATAAATAATTTGTCCGAATCGGCTACACTTAAAATGACCAAGTTGGGCCGCGAATTAGCAGCAAAAGGCGTTAATGTAATTAGTCTTAGCGTAGGTGAACCTGATTTCAACACCCCTGAGCATGTAAAGGATGCAGCGAAGAAAGCCCTAGATGAAAACTGGACGCGTTATTCGCCGGTACCGGGATACCCTGAATTGCGCCAGGCAATTGTAAACAAGTTGAAGACAGAAAACAATTTAGATTATGATATCTCTCAAATTGTTGTTTCTACAGGTGCAAAACAATCCCTGTCTAATGTAATTTTGACTTTGATCAACCCCGGTGATGAGGTAATTATCCCAACACCTTATTGGGTATCATACTCCGAAATGGTCGTTTTAGCAGAAGGAAAATCGGTATTTATCAATACAGAGATCGACAATAACTTTAAGATTACACCAGCACAATTGGAAGCGGCAATTACACCAAAAACCAAATTGTTCATGTTCTCTTCACCAAACAACCCTACTGGAACAGTTTACAGCAAAGATGAATTGGCTGCATTAGCTGAAGTTTTCGAAAAACATCCGCAGGTATTTATCCTATCCGATGAGATCTACGAACATATCAACTTTGTAGACAAACACGAATCCATCGCACAATTTGAAAGCATCAAAGATAGAGTGATCATCATCAATGGTTTTTCAAAAGCATTTGCAATGACGGGATGGCGTTTAGGTTATATCGCTGCTAACAAAACCATTGCCGCCGCAAATGATAAATTACAAGGACAGACAACCTCAGGTACCTGTTCAATTTCTCAACGTGCGGGTATCGTCGCTTATGAACAAGGATTAGAATCTGTCAACAAAATGAAAGAAGCTTTCGCTCGTCGTCGCCAATTGGTATACGATCTATTGAGTGAAATCCCAGGTGTAAGAACAAATCTACCAGAGGGTGCATTCTATTTCTTCCCTGAAATCTCTTCGTTCTTTGGTAAAAAAGACCAAGATGGTAATGTCATTAAAAACTCATCTGATTTGGCATTGTACTTATTGAATGTTGGTCACGTAGCCACTGTAGGTGGAGATTCATTCGGTAACGACAACTACATCCGTTTGTCCTATGCAGCTTCAGATGAAAGTTTGATCGAAGCTTTAAAAAGAATCAAGGAAGCATTAGGAAAACTAGCCTAGTCGCTTATCCCAATATAAAAAAAGAGCTCATAGGAGCTCTTTTTTTATGCAGTGCCAATTCCCCATACGTTTTCGACACAGCTTAAACGCCGATTCGGTCAAATATCATCTCAGCTCCATAATTTAAGTAGATGCTATCGCTTGAAATAAATATTTATTACATTTACTCCTATGAGTATTTTAACAGAGAAATTTAAAACGCAGCACGACACGGCTCCGTTTTCACAGATAAAAAACGAAGATTATATTCCCGCATTTGATGAAGCTATTCAGCAGACAAAAGATGAAGTCGATGCAATCGTCAACAATCCCGAAACGGCAACGTTCGACAATACGATCGCTGCGATGTCTTACTCAGGACAAACACTAGACCGCTTGTCCAACATCTTTTTCAATCTTCATTCCGCTGAAACCAACGCCGATCTTGAAAAAATCGCACAGGATGTAGCCCCAAAATTATCTGCTTTAGGAAATGATATCACCTTAAATTTCGATCTTTTCAAACGAGTTAAGGCTGTATACGATCAGAAAGATCAACTGACATTGACGGCAGAACAAACGACTCTATTGGAAAAATCCTATAAGGATTTTGTACGCAACGGAGCTCTTTTGAATGATGAACAAAAAGGAAAACTCCGCGAAATAGATGCCGAGCTATCGCTTTTAAAATTGAAATTCGGCGAGAACGTCCTCGCCGAAACCAATGCCTACCAGCTGTTGGTAACAGACGAAAAAGATCTTGCCGG
This sequence comes from Sphingobacterium sp. UBA2610, assembly GCF_002339225.1. Classification (NCBI taxonomy): domain Bacteria; kingdom Pseudomonadati; phylum Bacteroidota; class Sphingobacteriia; order Sphingobacteriales; family Sphingobacteriaceae; genus Sphingobacterium; species Sphingobacterium sp. UBA2610. The sequence continues at coordinate 115,221 of NZ_DDKA01000011.1, read as the reverse complement.
ACTTCCAGAGGGTGCCATAGAAGCTGCACATGCTCTGGCTAAAGCCAACGAAAAAGAAGGCTGGCTTTTTACCCTGGATTTTCCAAGCTACCTTCCTTTTGTCACGTATGCCGACAATCGGGAACTTCGCAAAGAAATTACCCTCGCGGCAGGCCGCAAAGGATTTCAAGATAACGAGCACAACAACGTGGACAATGTCCTTAAAATTGTAAAACTTCGCTTCGAACGGGCCAAATTATTAGGCTACGCTACCCATGCCGACTTTGTCCTTGCCGAACGTATGGCACAAGACCCAGGCAAAGTCAAGGAATTTCTAAACGACCTACTGGGAAAAGCGAAACCAGCAGCAGTAAAAGAATTTGCAGAATTATCCCAATTTGCAAAAAACTTACATGGCATAGACCAACTGGAAAAATGGGATGGCGCCTATTATGCCGAAAAGCTGAAACAAGAACGCTTTAATCTGGAGGATGAAAAGCTCAAACCTTATTTCAAACTCGAAAATGTCTTACAAGGCGCTTTCGAAGTAGCGCATCGTTTGTTTGGCATCAACTTCAAAGAAGTCGATACAATAGATACCTACCACGAAGAAGTACAAACATTTGAAGTCAGTAAAGACAATGGTGAATTAGTGGCTATCTTCTATGCCGATTTCTTCCCGCGTAAGGGCAAGAGAAATGGGGCATGGATGACCTCTTTCAAACCACAGTACATTCAAGATGGTAAACAAGAACGTCCTCATGTCTCTATTGTCTGCAATTTTACGCGTCCTACAGCGTCAAAACCTTCGCTGTTGACCTTTCAGGAAGTGACAACATTATTTCACGAATTCGGACACGCCCTACATGGTATGCTCGCTGACAGCACTTATCCTACACTATCCGGAACATCTGTGTATTGGGATTTTGTCGAGTTACCGAGTCAGGTGATGGAAAACTGGTGCTATGAAAAAGAAGCCCTTGAGCTATTTGCCAAACACTATGAAACTGGCGAAGTGATCCCGATGGAACTTGTCGAAAAGATCCGCGAAAGCGCGTCCTTTCTTGAGGGGATGGCGACTATGCGCCAATTGAGCTTTGGGCTATTGGATATGGGCTGGCATGGACAGGATCCAACTTCGATCTCGGATCTGAAAGCATTCGAAGACGAACAGTTTGCCTCAACAAAACTCTATCCCGATGTCAAGGAAAATGCCATGAGTACCGCTTTCTCCCATATTTTCAATGGCGGTTATTCTTCAGGCTATTACAGCTATAAATGGGCCGAAGTCCTGGATGCCGATGCATTTGACTACTTTAAACAAAACGGTATTTTCAATAAGGAAATCGCGACTAAATTCAAGGATAATATTCTTTCAAAAGGTGGAACCGAACATCCAATGGTGCTATACAAACGCTTCCGCGGACAGGAACCTTCGGTAGAACCCCTATTGAAAAGAGCTGGATTGATCAAATAACTGGATTGATTAAATTATAAAAAAGCTGGATGTAAAATCCAGCTTTTTTATTGGAAACATAGGTATACCAAGAACTTCCTTGCCTATAAAAGTCCCTGTGAAAATACCGAGCATTCAGCCGATCAAATAACTTTTATTTCGCACTGTATAATTGCAAGCAACATTAATATTTCACGAATTCCATAGGTTTTATTCTGGCCATACCTGATCCTAAGTAATTTTATAAAGCGTCATTTGTTTTCCATTCAAAACCAGGGCATTAAACAAGAATCGCGTATATCTTGCCCATTTAGCAAAAAAATAGTACCTTTGTAGGACATAATTGGGGTTGACCGGAATTGACAGGATGGAGACGGTTATGTAAGCATGTAGTGCGTTGTTAGTAGAGCACTTTAATCTGAACTTTCAGAATTATAACTGGCGAAGAAAACTACGCCTTAGCTGCTTAAGTTAGACTTAACATAGCTATTTGTCCCGTTAGATCCTGTTCTTTGGTTTAACATTCGGGGCATCGAACAATAGAACTGGCAAGTGTGATGTTGCTAAGCACTTGTGAGAAACAGCAACTACGGCGTACGGTATAGGTAGGCGACTCACCTTCCCTCGCCCGACAATTAAAGAGAAGCTAAACATGTAGAAAGCGTATACAGTACCATGACTGGACGAGAGTTCGAATCTCTCCAGCTCCACAAACAACAAAGCCGAACTTTAAGTTCGGCTTTGTTGTTTATTGCAGAATACCTTTGTTGACCGCATCCCGTAAGACACCACCTGCTGTATCTCCCGCGTATTCCCAATACATCGCACCGAGCAGCCCCGTCCTATGTACGTAATCGCATTTAAATGCAATCGACTCTGGCGTTTCATAGGTCAACACAAACTCCCCTTTATCGTTGACAAGATAATGTGCTTTCGCTTCATCGTCCCATTTCTGTTCAAAGTCCTGCAACGCAAGCAGATCTTTATAATCGATAAAACCTTTGACATCAGTTTTATTGCCCCGGCCATAGAATGGAATTCCCAGCACCAATTTTTCTACAGGCATACCGCCTTCGACATGCGCCTTTACAGCCTCCACACAGGTTGTACCACCCGACATAGCGGAACGATGCAAACTCGCATGATGGTACGGCGGGTGTCCCGAATCATAAGTCATGATATTCACAAAATCCACATCCTTCTCAATCTTGTCAAAAGCAATATACTTACCGCTCGCCACAGAAGCTAAAGTCAACAGTCTCTTCTTACCGATAGCCTTGCGAATATCGTGCATGAGCAAGGTGAAATTTTCCGTATCGGCTAAAGAAGACGAAATCCCGGCAGAAGAATTCGTTGGATATTCCCAGTCGATGTCAATACCATCAAGATTAAACTCCCGCACCACACGCAAGCAGTCTTTGGCAAACTTCTGCCGATTCATTTCATCAGCGGCCATTTCGCTAAACCGGCCGCTTCCCCAGCCGCCAACGGACAACAATACCTTTAGATGTGGATGTGCTTTCTTAAGATCCGTAATAGCTTTCAATCTAGATTCATTATCTATACGCAGGCCATCAAAGCTATCGCTGACATGTGCAAAGGCATAATTGATATGCGTCAGATAGGTCGGATCAGGCATCACTTTAGACCAGGAGGTGACATAGGCGATAACAACTTTTTTGTTTTTTGCTCGTGCACGACTTACACTAGGGTACAATAATAAAGTCAATAACAGAACAGTGAAGGTCTGGCTAAGTATTGATTTCAATTTAGATTCCATAATAGCTTTTTATTTTGTTTCAAGATGATATTGATTGTCCTAAAATATGATCGTTAAAGTATGCGCATTCGATGCTTATGGGCGACCTACAGTTTCAGATAAATAGGTAGCTTCTTCAGCAAGATCGCATACCACAACATCGCAAAAGCCCAAAGCAATGAACCGGCAATAGCTAAGCCCATATACTCCGATTGTTTATAGAAGAACAGGGGAAGATGAAAACCCCAGCAGATAAAGTAGATTAGATCGGGAGCAAGATAGGTCGTTAATGAGTTCTTTCCAGCCTCCTCAAAAACCCGCATACCCCGCTGGTAGCCTTTCACGTCTATGAAATAATAAAGCGGTATCAAAAGCAATACGCTAATCCCGCAACAAACCAATGCCCAACTCGGCGTACCATGGATTTTGGATAAAATAAACCAAAAACGCAAAACAAAACCCATAGCCAGCCAGATCGTGGCAAGGAGAAACAAGATACGCAACAAGATGCGCGGCGTTGCCGCATATCGTTTCATAAGCATTCCCACAAGTGTTCCGGCTAACACAATACAGGGTATATTACCGGATAATAGGACATGCAGATACCGTCCAATGCCAGAAAGTTCAATTTTTAATTCGGTGTGAGCCAAAATATTGAGCAGAAAAAATATCAGCCAGCCACATACAACAACGATTATCCTACCCCGACTCAACAAGAAAATAGAAGCCGCGGCAAAATATCCCCATCCAATCAGCCCTAAAATCCCCCACCATCCTACTTCCAGCCCCTTTCCATCAGAGGCTTTAAACATGTATACGAGATAAATAATACCCACTACACCAACAAGACGCATCCCCTTAAAAAAGAGCGGATAGGTAGAATCTTTCGGATAATGATTCCAAATCAGAAAAACGAATACATACAGCAGTCCCAACCACAACAAATGCGACATTCCCGTCAGCTGTGGATCAACTCGCGAACCATTCAATATCAATACCCCAATAAGCAATAAACTTAATGTTCTGATCAGCATATGAACAAAAATAACCGTTGTCGACGATCCTAACTTTTCCCGGGCTGCCACAGCATAAGGAACAGCCACTCCAACCATAAAAAGAAATCCCGGGAAAACCCAGTCCGCCAACCCCATTCCGTCCTCATCTGCTTCTGTATGAACCAACCATTTAGGCACAGCTGGAATAAACAGGTCATTAACAAATAACATCAGGAATAGCGTAAGACCACGCATAACATCCATTGAACGGATTCGGATTGTAGGTACAGCTTGCAATTCGTTCATAATTGATTCGTTGTGTTCAAAAAGTAGCTATCAGCGTAGCTGCTTAGCCCATCTCTTTCCTGGATCCTTCTTTGATAATTTTTTAGTGATTTTATGGCGACCGGAACCTGGTGAAAAATTCCCGCATAGAAAAATTCCTGTATAACGAAACGAAAAGACAGGCTATTTCGCTAAGATTTATCATCAGTAACGCTAATGAGATATCTTTGAATAATCTAAGATGAGAAAAAAATAACACTATATAGTGAAATATTTGTTCAAATTAGTGTAAATTTTACTCATAAAACACAGAAATCGTGTGCTTTACTGCAGTGATCCTTATAAACGACAACTTACAAGCCAGTCAACGCACAAAAAGAAATGTCATACATGCTCGAATTGTTACTTTTATGATCTGTATTGTATTGCATATAAAAAGCAATTTATCTAAGTTTGACAAAAACAAATTTACGATACAGCCGATCTACATGAAATTAATTCTTTTTATCTGCTTGTTCTTCGCAACACAAGCTATCTTCGGACAGAATATCAGCGTCGTCCAAACAACAAATAAACAGTACAAACCATGAATCAATTAAAATTTCGTGACGCCACGCAACAAGATTTACCACGCATCGTAGAAATATACAATTCTACCATAGCCTCTCGCATGGTCACAGCAGACACTAGTCCCGTATCTGTCGCCAGTAGACAAAAATGGTTTGACGAACACAACGCTTCGAAAAGACCCCTGTGGATGATAGAAGATGTAAATAGCCAGGTACTTGGCTGGGTAAGTTTTCAATCTTTCTATGGTCGTCCAGCTTATGATGCAACAGTAGAAATTAGTATCTATTTGGACGAACAGCAACGCGGCCGGGGCCTGGGTAAACAGATTCTCCAGTACTGCATTGATAAAGCCCCAGGTTTAGGCGTACATACCTTATTGGGATTTATCTTTGCACACAACTTGCCTAGTATCGCATTATTTGAAAAGATGGGTTTCAAGGAATGGGCCAACTTACCCAATATAGCAACCTTGGATCAGGAAGAACGTAGTCTAAAAATATTAGGTATACGAATTAAATAACAGCGTGACAATCTAATTACCCGTCATCAAAAATAAAATTGTTAAATTACAGTATTCATTAGATAAGATCTTTAATTCGGCAATATGAAACATTTTATCCAATTCTCCTTGATGCTGATTGCTTATGTATTCTTCTTTTCCAGCCCCCTGTTGGCACAAAATCCAGAGCGCACCAAAACTATCCCGATCACAAGTGATTCAGCATACAGCAAGATAATTCAAGTGCTTCAGGATAGCGGTTATTTTATTGCACAGCTCGATCGGCCTTCGGGATTTATTCAAACTAGTACGTATCTCGAAAACAATAATCTCCTAAGCAATAAAGAAGGAGAAAAATTAATTTTCAACTTCCTGATCAGCCCTTTACAAGCTAAAAGAGCAAAAATAGTTTTAAATATATTTTCAATAGAGAGGCGTAAAGGCGGGAGCTTTGATGCACCTAATTATTATGATGAAGATAAGGGGATCGTCCGGGACAATAAAGCCTACCAGCAAATTTGGGATAGGATACTCCCCCTATTTCAATAAGTACAATCAAGATAAAGCCCAGCTGATCTCAGTTCACCTGGGCTTTTATAATAAAAAAAATTAGATCGAGATGGTCAGTAAAGGAACATCCAGACCCGATGCCATCATCCGTGTTTTACTCCGGTGGGTCAATGAGCTCCAAAAACCGTACTTATAGGGGATCATGACCAGCAGATCCGTACTGCTCTCTTTTACTTCGTCCCGGATCGCTTTTACAACCTCATTGGAGGTTACATTTTTGTAGTAATAACTTACGATTCCCATCACATCGTTGATGGTTTCACGTGTTTCTTTTCCTTTTTCCTCATTCAGCTGCTCAACAGTTTTTCGAATATTGAGAACCTCCAGTACCGCACCAAATTCAGCGGCAAAATCCTTGACTTTTTCAAGAATTTCCTTTTGTACACCACGAACAATATCACAGGCAAAAAGAATATGCTCCAGACCCGTAAATTTTGCGCCCAGCGGAACGGAAAGGATAGGTATTTTTAACTTACTGATTGCTGCCGTGGTGGTATTCCCCAGCATGTCCTGATCAAAGGAACGTTTGGCCATTCCCATCACCAACAAATCCGCATTCGTCTCCTGGATGCATTTTGTCATCTGGTCATAAAACAAACCTGCCGCAAGATAAGGAATAGTCAAAACACCACTTTCGGCCGTAATCGCCTCGGCTTTACGTCGTAAAACCTTACTTTGATGTTCAAAAATCTTGAACATAGAATCGGGAGAAAGTCGAGCGTTCATTGCATGAATGGAAGGATTTTGAAGAGAAAATAAAACGAGCTCGTATTCTTTTCCTGCAAAAACTTCCATAATAAACTTTAAGGCATGTTCGGCCTCTTCAGCATAGTCTGTGGCAACAATAATCCGTTTCATATGGTCTAATTTAATTCAATAAAAAATCCCTTTTTATTACATTCAAGTTAACGAAAAATAATAAATCTATCAAACGGAGAATTGTCTCAACTGGGTCAATTTTCTCCCTATTTTTGGCTATTTTAAGTAGCTAGCCTTTACAAAAGATGCTTTTTTCAGATAATCGATACTTTGTTGTAAACCGGTATAAATATCGTTACGTGTTTCTTCCAGCTCAACAAAAATATATTGCAGGCCAGCAACTTTTGAATTGTTAAAAATTGCATCGAAACCGACCATACCACTTTGGCCAATTTCGCGGTGGTCCTTAATGTGCAAAGCCTTGAATCTGCCCGCATATTTATTGAAGTAATCAACCGGACTAACTTGCCCCATGACCGCCCAATAGACGTCCATCTCGAAGAATACATGTTCAGGATTTGTATGCTCTAACATATAATCGTACATCACTTTATCTTCCACTTTTCTAAACTCATGCGAGTGGTTGTGGTATCCGTAAATGATTCCTTGCTGACGGCATTTCGCACCCACAGCATCCAGGTAGCGACATTGCGTTTCCAGATCCTTAAGTGTTTTAGGTACATCCATCCAAGGCGTGACGATGTATTTCATTCCCGCTGCTTTGTGCGTAGCAATACATTCGTCCCACCATTTTAGGGATTCTGTAAAATCTCCAGAGCTTAACTCTTTCTCTGATAGCGTTTTCGTTGCATGTGATGAAATCACCTTCATTCCAGCTTTTTCAACTTTTGCCTTAAACTCTTGTGGGCTCAAGTTATATAATTTACCATCTTTGTATCCAGCAGCTTCCACTCCTGTATAACCCAATGCTGAGATCTTTTGCAGAATCTGGTCGAAATTGGCGTTTTTACCGATTTCTTCACGTACAGAATATAACTGTAGACCAATTTCCTTTTTTGCAGCTTTCTGTTGTGCAAATGTTGGACTAACAGCCAACATCATACATCCAGCTACCAATGTTCCGATAAGAGTTCTTCTTTTCATTTAGTGCTCAATTATTTATTACAGACTTCGTTTAACGCAAAATTATTTGTAAACGCAGGTTTACAGGTTGTTTAGGTTTGTCGCGTTAATTATAGCCGCAATGTATGCAAATACTCGAAAAAACACAATGCTTTACCGTTTTATTTATTCACGTCGCGTGCTCAGCGCTCCATAACATGCTTTTTTATAGGAATAAAAATATACCCAACTCAACGATTTACAATTTGCAACTGTTCTATTTACAATAACAAACAAGTTGAGTGATGGAAAATAAATATGAAACCCCCGAACATAGCGATCAAAAACAGGAAGAGAAACTACCTGATGTTGCCGTTGAGGAAAAAGATGATGAACCTGCCGGTCGAAATCTCAAACGTACACTTATTATTGCAGTATGTGTGTTGATTGTGTTTTATCTGATTTATTATTTTATGAGTGGACAATAACAGGCGAATAGCCGCAACCATGCAACTCACCACAGCTCCGGCGGAACTTGACGGATTCTTGGAAACCGAAGCCGGGCAAGTCGACTTTTGTCGTCATACACAATCTGGTAGAATCTGACCAAAATTTCGGTCATTGTGCCGACGTACTCGACAATTTACCACGGCTCCGGTGGAACTTGACGGATTCTTGGAAACCGAAGCCAGGTAAATTGACAATATCTGCTTAAATAATTTCGTTTTTCATTCGCCTGTGTGCTACTAGATAATAACTTTTTATATTGGTTTACACAGGACGGTGACGTAGGGTCTATTTACTAAACAAATCTCAGTACCGATTAAATCATCTGTTATAACAAATATAAAAGAAAAAATAATAAATACAAATTTTTAAACAAAATAATGAACTATATTTTGCGCAAATTGTCATTCAATTCGTTGTATGACGGATGAAGACAAAGCATTACTGGAAACAATTGGTTTACGCTTTCGCGCGAAACGAAATGATCTTTATTATTCACTACGGGATCTATCCCATCTAACAGGCATTTCAACAGGAACACTCAATGGTATAGAAAAGGGAAAAGACTTAACGCTCACAAACTTTTTAACTTTATGCCGCAGCCTGGAAATCCAACCGACGGTATTTTTTCAGCATGATATTGTTTTTAATTCGCCCTATTCCCTACCTCCTGATGCGCAGGAAAGAATCACGCTAAGCAAAAAACTGGATGACCTCGTCTATCATTCGGATTTTTTCCACGCAGCACGACGTGTTTCGGAAGTGTTGGTCCAATTGGGTATTGACAAGAGCCAAAGCAACAAATTCTCTGTTTATCTAACCAACTATTGTGAAGAGGGAGCCCTCGTCTATCAGCAGCATGGTAACTATAAAACCTATCGTAAAAAAAAGGTAAATAAAAAGGACTAAACTTCTTTGTTGGAAAGTTCACGAAAACGGTTTGCCCTTCTAAACGTTCCCAAATCATTAAAACGAACCCCATACTTGCGCAAAATTTCTTGTGCCTTCTTGCGCCCAATATGACGTACGTAAAATGTCTCATTGACGACAAAATGATGGATGCTATGTGTCCAACCGAAAAAGAAACAAAACAATTGCATCGGAAAAGTCCACCAAACTGTCAATACTTGCGTCTGCTCAATAACATTTCCAGCTTCAACATCACCAAAATAATGCATGTTTGATGTAATAAAATGCAAACAAAACTGACGTAATAAGTTTGGCAATAGAATAACATAAATGATCCCATGCAGACTTATCAACATGTTATTAACATAGTGTGGAAAACTCAAATCTAACTCAAAAACCTCACTTAACCAACCAAATAACAGGTCTGCAAAAAAGAAATATAAAATCACATGTGCAAAAATCGTCACTGGAACAATGCTCAAAAACATAATCCGTTTTAGTTTTGAAGAAGTCTCCAACTTTAGATTTCCATTTTTCACCTCGCTGTCCATATCGTTAAACATGCGATGCAGTCGAAAGAGCCCACCCAACACAACATCGGGAGTTGTTAACAGACGTTTGATCGACCACTGCTCGCCATTCGTAACACTGCGTTCCTCAACATCATGTAATGTACCCGAAAACTTATGATGATGATGATGCAAGGTCCTGCGTATCCAAGGATTTACCGTCAATGGACGTAATATCCATACACTAAAAAGCATAAAATGATGAATTGCCTTTTGTCTTTTAAAATAAAGCCAATGAATCAGATCATGCTCTATTTCATGCAACACGCCCATAAAAAACGCATTACTGACAATCATAAGCCAAGTTGGAACAACAGCGCGAAACCAAGCTATCGATACAACGACAATTGCCAGGATCGCCAGTGCGAATAGAGCCATTCCGATACTGTTCTGACTTTTTAAGATGGGATACATTCCTTTAAGCTGCTGGTAGGAAAGATTTATTTCCCTCCTAATCTGGCTCGACTTTTCCTGATGTGTCAAATTCGATGTGATTTAATTGGTAAAAATAAGTTTTTTTTTCGCAAACACCAATTTACCAACACCTCATCAATAAGCGATTTCACCCAAAAAAAATAATGCACTTAAAGGGATTTGGTAGGGACTTTATAGGGACCTTATAGGGACCTCATTCGGATGAAGCCGTCTTAACTACCTATTAACTCCCTATTACGTAACACCTTATTTACAATTATTTAATAGATTAAACTAAACTTATCTATTCGTTGTGTGTTAGTACCCCTACACATTTAATTTAATACTATGGCAAATGTAACACAGGGTGTAAATGGTCCTCCCTCGGGCAAAGTGGGGGCAGTTGTTTTTTGTAAATGGAAAGAGATCAATTATGTCAGGTCTCTTCCGAGGGTGAATAAAAAAAGAGCACTTTCTGAAAAGGAAGTGAACAACCGAAACAAATTTGGACTTATGCAACAATTCTTAAGTCCTTACACGAGAGTCATACGGCTCGGTTTTTCCCTCTACGCCAAAAATATGACAGCATTTAATGCGGCGATGTCCTATAACCTTCACCATGTCATGCAACAAGACGATGAAGGTTTTCATATCGATTATGAAAAGATTGCCATAAGCCGAGGTTTGGACGAAGAGATTACAGGGGCAACATTTCAATTGTTGAACGAAACTATCCATATCACTTGGGAACTAAAAAACACCGAAAAACTCTTGTACGAGGATCTGACAGATTTCCGAACCTTGGTACTCCTCATTCCTGAAAATCCAATAAACGCTTCACAAGGTGTTTTACTTCAAAATTACATTATGGATTTGCGAGAATCTATTCAAATACCGAAACTAACCCAAAGTGATACATATCATCTATATCTAGGTTTTGTTGCAGCTGACGGAACTAATCGGAGCATGAATAGCAGCTATCTCGGAAATATAAACCTAGAAAGAGGATTAAGTTCCTTCCGGGAATTAAATTCATCAACAGGAGAAATAAAATAATTCAAAAACAAACACACAACACACTTAATCACAATAAGATAACAACATTTTAACACCGAATTCATGTTAATATGCTTACTTCGTATAAGCGATATGATTTACAATCGATGGTTTCAACAGCCACATCAATTTCGGCCATGAAGCCAATCGTCTTTATATCTAGTAGGCATTTGGTTACCCCCTCAGCAATCCTCAACACATATCCATGTGCAAGTCCTACTACTTTCTCTATTCAGTTCGGCAAGCTCATACCTTGCCGAACATTCTATTACCCAACGGATCCCCGATTACGATTTAACTTCCAAAAGGATCTGTCTTTTTTTCGGTCTTTACGATTTTAACCAAATGCTCCAATGCATTTTTCAGACGCTTAGCATCTTCTTCCGTTTGGATCGCCCATAAAATTTCATCCGTGCTTGGCGAAGACTTAAATCGAATTTGATAACCGGATTTTACTCTTGCAATGACAAGTACATCTGATTTGGCAATATCACTTCTAAAATGCTGGCCACTGGAAAGAAAGACTGTTAACACCTTCCCATCTACCGTTACCGTGTCAATTTTCGTATCCTTATAACGGTAAGCTACCTTATATAGCTTATTAATATAAGCCATGGTCTGTTGTTTATTCAAGCTCGCATTTTGGGCTACTGATGGCACTGTAATACCAATAGCCAAAAGAAAGCACAAGAAAAAATTCTTCATTTATCTAACATTTTTTATTTCCATATACTATAACAACACATCGCTCAGATTGCACTTACTCACCAAATATCACATAGCGCAAATCAGCAGAAGCAAAATACGTTCCTTTTATTGATGAACTAAAAATATAGATTTTATTTACTTTTTTACTTATTGCCCCACAAACTAAACTTATTTCCAGTAGCCGCATTTCGATTGCTGCTACTGAAAAATTCATCTTTAGCCATTTTTAGTTATTCTTTCGATCTCGATAAATCCCGTGCATTCTCTGCCATACGGATAAATTCAGCACGATAACCTTCCTCATCTTTGCCTTTGGAAGCTTTTGCGCGCGCGATGAGCTGATCAAAACTGGCCTTTTGCTTAAAATCAGAATCACGAAGTAATAGACCAAGTTCCGCTACCGCAGTGGCGAACTGTAAATCTTCACTCACGCGATTCAATTCCGTAACAGTAGTTCCTATCACCTTTTGTTGCAACTTGCTTTTCTCCCCTTCGGGCTCCTTATACCGAAATTTCACGGTTGCCAGTTCAGCATTTCTCCGCTCAGCTACCGGATCCGCTTGTTGTTGATATTTTAAGGGGTCTACCGTTCCGACCATCCCAGACTCCACACCGACCGGTACAATTTCATATAGGGCTGTCACCACATGACCTACCCCCATATCACCACCCATCTTTTGATCGTCATTGAAATCTTCAGCTTCCAACAAGCGGTTTTCGTACCCCACTAAACGGTATGCCTGCACATAACTGGGATTAAATTCGACCTGGATCTTGACATCTTTCGCAACGGTAAACAAGGTTCCCCCGAATTCGGTCACCATCGCTTTTCGTGCTTCAGAAATGTTGTCGATATACGCATAATTCCCATGCCCTTTGTCTGCAAGGATTTCCATCTTACTGTCCTTCAGATTCCCCATGCCATACCCCAATACTGTGAGGAAAACCCCCGATTTACTTTCTTTGGCAATCAGCTCTTCCATCGATTCGTCACTGCTTTCCCCAACATTGAAATCGCCGTCACTAGCCAAAATAATCCGGTTGTTTCCACCTTTGATAAATTGTTGCTTCGCAATTTCGTAAGCCTTCTTAATTCCTGCAGCTCCAGCCGTACTTCCACCGGCTTCCAGCTCCTCAATAGCCGATTTAATTTTCATCTTTTCATCACCGGGCGTACTCTCCAGTTTTACCCCTGCCGATCCAGCATAGGTCACAATGGCAACATGGTCTACAGCACGTAGTTGATCAACCAACATCTTCAGCGAAGCTTTCACCAAAGGCAGACGCCCCGGTCCCATCATTGATCCCGACACATCGATCAAAAACACCAGATTGGAAGCTTTAAGATTCGCCGTCGGTATATCTTTCGCCTTTAATGTTATGCGCATGAGCTGATGTGTAGTATTCCAGGGTGCCTTGGTCAATTCGGTGACGATATTTACAGGTTCGCCATTCTTAGGTCCGGCCACTTGATACTGAAAGTAATTGATCATCTCTTCAACCCGTACCGCATCTTTTTCAGGTAGTGTTCCTGAATTGATAAAACGACGTACGTTACTATAGGAAGCGGCATCAACATCGGCCGCCAACGTTGATAAAGGTTCTTTTCGTGAATTGATAAACTTGTTTTCCTTTATTTTTTTATAAGATTCTTGGTTCTGATTAGGCACATAACCCGTCCCTCGAATATACAGACCCGATACTTGCCCTGACAAAGCTGCATTAACATTCATCACCGACGCCGTCTGACGCTTCGCCCTGCGCTCAGATCCGGTCACCACAACTTCATCCAGTGTGGTGTTTTGTTGCGCCAAGGCCACATCAATCGTTGTCCGATGGTTGACCGCTATCCGTTGCTCAAGATATCCGATATAACTAAAAATCAAGGTATTTTTACCGTCAAGGACTTGAATACGATAGTTTCCCTTATCGTCGGTCCGCACCAGCGCTTTTGTAGCAACATTGCTCACCTGTACGCCCGCAAGGGCAGTCCCTGTATTCGCATCGACAACCTTACCGCTGACCTCATATCCCTGATTGGCATGTCCACCTAAGGATAGCAACAAGCCTATTACAAAAAGTATTGCTCTCATATCTTTACATTTTTGCCAAGGGATGCCACAAATATTAAATTTCCATAAACCAGAAAAAAAAAATATTTTTAGCCAATAAAATGTTCGCATTCAAGTCGTCAAAAATAGATACAGCACAAGACCACGAGCTCTTGCTGCACTACCAGGAATCCATGGAGCTCCAGGTATTGGGGGATCTATACCAGCGACATACCGAGATGGTATACTATGTTTGTTTACGGTATCTCCAAGATTCCGAATTGAGCAAAGATGCTGTCATGAATATCTTTGAAGAATTAATATATAAAGTCAACAAGCAAGAAATCAAGGACTTCCCAAGATGGCTTTATGTACTAAGCAAGAACCATTGTTTGATGTATTTAAGGTCTCAAAAGAACAAATCTCAAATTTCTTTGGATGAATTTGTGAAATTTCCAGGAGACGTGCATCAGTATGAACAATATGATGAAAAAGAAGAACAGCTAACAGCCATGGAAGGCTGTCTGGAAAAGTTGCCAGACAAACAGCAGCAGTCGGTCAGACTCTTCTTCTTAGAGGAAAAATGTTACAAAGAGATTAGCGAATCTACCGGTTATAGCTTGAACGAAGTAAAGAGCTATATACAGAATGGGAAACGGAATTTAAAAAATTGCATGGAGGCTTGGAATGAGCAACAGTAATTACGACATAGCATACTTAAAGAAATACGTCAACGGCGAATTATCTCCTACGGAGATGTACGCGCTTGAACGTGAGGCACAGCGTGACCCCATGCTGGCCGATATTCTTATGGGTATGGAAATGGATCAGAATAAAACCGTACTTACAACAATCAACAACCAAATTGCACAACGTGTTCAGAAAAATAATACCGCTAAAATAAAGGTCTTTGATTGGAAGAGACTTGCCATCGCCGCAGCGGCAGTGATCGTATTGGGGATTGGTCTCCTCCTTTACCGTCGACAGGACAAAAATTCATCCGAAGCGAGGCGTACCGCCGAAGTAAGTATTACGCAGGAAAAACCCAAAACAAAGGTTACAGCAGCAGATTCTATCATTCCTTCAGATGATATTGCATCAAAAATAGGATCTCAAGATCATTTGCCACAATTAGCCGATAATAACCGAACGCGGCTTCATGAACAGCATCCACTCGAAGAGGTGACCGTTTTATCCCGGGAACCATCCCTGCGTGTAAAATCATTGGAAGAAATGAAGGAAGGTCTCAATAATGATCGCCCTGTATTTGGATTAAGGCCTGCAGACAGTACAATTGTTATCGGTTATGCACCAATGGCAAAGAAAAAAGATGCTTCCCAAACCATTATGATTCGTGGAACATCAAGTTTAAACAATACCCTTGCAGGCAGGGCTCCGGGTATTGCGATGCCACAACAACAAGGTACCCCGCTACAACTTACAATTCGGGACAAAGAGACAGGCTTACCTATTTCGGGAGTGACAATCATTCAACCCAATAGCAAGTTTGCGACAAATACCGACGCACAGGGACAAGCGACCATCCAACCCAGCACAATGGATTCACTCGTCGACATCATGGCTCTGGGCTACAATTCTGTCGCATTGAATATGCGTCGCAGCAAAAATACGACGATCAAACTGCAACCTTCCGGCGCCTCACTTGATGAAGTCGTCGTCACAACGATGTCTTCACGCAAATCAAAAAGTGCCGAACCTATCTGGGGCTGGAGATCGTTCAACAATTATATCAAGAAAAAAACAGCTAAAAGCCGCTATGAGGGCACTGTCCGTTTAAGCTTCTATATCGATAAAGATGGACTCCCAACAAATATCAGCGTTCTCCAAAGTGCAAATGATTACCTCGATGCCAAAGCCAAAGAGATTCTACTTTCGGGACCAAAATGGAAAGGGGAAGACTACCGCTATGTCACGTTAAGCTTCGAATTCACCTTGTAAGGATGCGATCTGAGCACATCCTATCTAATTACAACACAAGTTTATCTCGCTATCGGGACAAATAAGCAATCGCAATTGATCGATCCATTTATCTTTTCAACCAATTTAATTTATAAGGGTTTGGATTTAAAATTATTTCATACTTTAGTGTTATAATTCTTAACCATACAGTCATTTTTTATGAAAAGTTTTTTCACTGGCCTCCTCCTGCTTAGTGGTGTATACCTACAAGCGCAAGATTTTTCGTTCGGTAAAATAAAAAAGGAAGATTTTGCCATTACTGTTGACAAAATAGATACAGCAGCAAATGCCTTTGTCTTACGCGAATATGGATCAGCCGAAGTAAGTTATGATAAAAACAAAGGTCCGGTTGTTCAATTTTTCAGACACGTCCGCATTAAAATATTAAATAAGGAAGCTTATAATTACGCTAATTTCAGTATCCCTTTATATAAAAGCGGCAACGACCGGGAAGTCCTTATGGACATCAAGGGAGCGTCCTATCACCTCGTCGGAGATAAGGTTGTAGAAACAGAGATGACGAAAGCGAATATTTTTAACGAAAACGCCTCAGAAAACTATGCGGTAACGAAAGCGGCCATTCCGCAGGTCCAAGAAGGTACAATTATTGAATACCGCTACCGCACAGAATCGCCATTTATTTTTAACTTAAATGCCTGGGAATTTCAGGAAGATCTCCCAAAAATTTATAGCCAATACGTCACGCGTATTCCCGAAGTTTTTCATTACAAAGCCAATTTAAAGGGGGGATTAGCCGTCAGTGACCGGAAGGTAGAAAATTACAACACAGGCCTGGATTCTCAAGTTGGAGAAGTCTTAGGCAATAAAACCACCTATACCATGGAAAATATTCCGGCTTTCCATACCGAAGATTACATGACCTCTTCCAAAAATTTTAGGTCAATCATTTTCTTTGAGCTTGGTCGGTATAGCATTCCAATGGGACCGACAAAAGACTTTTCGCTCACGTGGGAAAATGTCAGAGATAAACTCGTACAGGACGAAAGTTTTGGTGGACATGTAAAGCGAAAAACGGCATTGAAAGAGTTCATTGAACCGGTATTGCAGGATTCAAAAGATGACCTGGAGAAAGCGGTACGACTGTATACCTACTTCCAGAAACAAATAAAATGGAATAACCGCCATTCGATCTACGCAAAAAATATCAAAGAAGCCATCGAAAAAAGAACAGGCAATAGCGCCGATATTAACCTTGGACTGGTCAATGCCTTACGTTATGCGAAACTAGATGCCATCCCTGTTATTTTATCGACACGTGAGAATGGCTATGCAGGGCTCTATGCACCAGCGATATCAGAGTTCAACCATGTCATTGCCCAGGTAAAAATAGGTGAAAACTACTACCTGCTGGATGCGACCTCTCCCTATGAGATGTTTGGAAATATCCCAATGAAATGTGTCAACTTTCAGGGAAGATCAATTCCCCTGGAAGGCGAATCTGACTGGGTAAAGCTCGAGGCAAATCTTGCATCTACTTACAGTAACTTCTTCTACGGTGAACTGTCGGAAGATGGTGCATTAAAAGGAAAATGGATTACCTCACGTAACGGTTACGGTGCTTCCAAAATGCGTGAACGCCTTCAAGGAAGTAATTCTGAAGAAGAATTCTACGAAAAAATAGATGAAGAAAACAATCGCATCAAAATCAATAGTTTTAAAGTATCGAATCGGGAATCCCTTGATAAACCGCTAACGGAGGAGTTTGAAATTGAGATTAAGAATTTTGCAACCCTGCAAAATGAGCAACTTCTATTCAATCCTTATATTGACACAAAAATGTCCAAGAATCCCTTCAACCTTACGGAGCGGAATTATCCGATCGACTTTGGTTCTTTAGTCCAAGAAGAGTGCTACATTGAAATCAAACTGCCAAAAGGCTATGCATATCCAACGGAAGGAAAGTTAAAAAACATCAGTATGGCTCTTCCTGAACGTGCGGCCCGATATATTTTCAAAATCAATAATACAACACCGGATGTTCTGATCATCGAATCTGCAACACAATTAAACAAACCCTTGTTTATGCCGGAAGAGTATTTTGATTTAAAAGAGTTTTTCAGTCGGATCATCCAGGCAGAAAAATTAGATGTTGTACTCAAAAAAATATAACGATATCACTTAACACAAACTTCATTTTATATTGACGATTAGCTTAAATAAGGGTGATAACTTTGAATATCAAAAAATAGTAAAATGATTAAAGATTCAGATTTATTCGAACTAGAGAATACCTTCCTTGGTGAAGGTTTCGAATTAGATGGTGATGATATTATCACCGATGAAGACTAGGTCTTCACTTTTTTAGCAAGTATTATTCCCCTTATATAATCTCAAAGCCCAGACATTCTTTGCTGGGCTTTTTCTTTGCTCCGTTGTTCGGCAATTTGGCCAAACCTTATTATTTCTCTATCTTTATGTCATCCTGACAATCCGCCGTTGAGCTAACCCAGCTTCTATTATTACGGGAACGCAAGTAATAGGTTTAAAGCAAATAACACACATGAGAAAAATAATATTGGATCTGGCCATGACCTTAGATGGCTTTATTGAAGGCTCACAGGGAGAGGTTGACTGGTGCATTATGGATGATGACATGGATTTCGATGGCTTTTTGGCTTCGGTCGATACCATCTTTTATGGCCGGGTGAGCTATGATGCCTGGGGTAATTTCCAACCGGGTGCTACGGCCGATGAAACGGAAATAAATCTTTGGAAAAATGTCCATGCGAAGAAAAAATATGTTTTTTCCAGTCAAGCAAGACAAGATGAAAACGCTACTTTCATCCAAACTGATATCACTGAACATGTTCAGGAAATAAAAGCACAGCCCGGAAAAGATATTTGGCTATATGGGGGAGCACGTCTAATCACAACATTCATCCAAGCCAACCTTGTTGACGTCTATCGCATTTCCGTTCACCCCATTGCCCTGGGAAGTGGCAAGCCTTTATTTGAAAACTTACCTGAACGACTATCTCTAAAACTTGTTCAAAGCGTCACATTCAAATCGGGTGTTGTTCAGTTAATCTATATCCCTCAACATGAATCTTAACCGTCAGGCAGCCCCACAGATCGCTGACCAGATGATTAGGAAAGTGCTAGATCAACTCGAAAGTATATTTATGCCCCATTGCTCGCACCTATCGGAAGATCAACCAGGTAGAGCCTATTATGGTTTTAATTTTCAACTGGGCAACAAAAACTTCAAATTTAGGAAGGCTAAGATAACACCAAGAAAAGTGGGGTTATTCATTGCTCTTTGGAAACGTGACAGCGATGGTCGACCATCCCCTTTACTGCAGATGATCCTTTCGATTATTACCTTATTTTAGTTGGGCAAGACCAGCATTGCGGCTTATTTGTTTTTCCAAAACAGGCGCTCATTGAACATGAAATCCTCACAGCAGGTTGTCAAGTGGGTAAACGCGGATTCCGAATTTATCCAAATTGGAGTACCCCAACCAACAAACAGGCTAACAAAAGCAAACAATGGCAGCACACATACTTTGTGGATTGCTGTGGGTCCCCTCAGGAAGGTAATAACAAATTGGCCCATATACTGCAAAGCAACTAGTCGATATTTCCGACCAAATCGGCATAAGCAGCATGCAAC
Source organism: Sphingobacterium sp. UBA2610 (assembly GCF_002339225.1). Taxonomy (NCBI): domain Bacteria; kingdom Pseudomonadati; phylum Bacteroidota; class Sphingobacteriia; order Sphingobacteriales; family Sphingobacteriaceae; genus Sphingobacterium; species Sphingobacterium sp. UBA2610. The sequence continues at coordinate 95,459 of NZ_DDKA01000011.1, read as the reverse complement.
AAAGAAATTGCCGTCACCATACTTTGTTCGTCAAGATGGGCAAACCCCAACCGCAATGCTGTAACGGTTTTATTTTGATAAAGGCAATTACTCGGCAACAAGAGTCCTAGCAACCGCACTTTTTCTTGCAAGGCTGTCAGCGAAACAACCCGATTAAACTGTATCCAAAAAGCCAGTCCCGAGGACGGGATTTCAAACCGGATCTGATCTTCAAAATGCCGTAACAGCAATTGGGCAAACAATTCTTTTCGCTCAGCAATTGTTTTCTGAAATTTACGCTGATACCGAAAGATATCACCCTGGTGGATAATCTCACCCAATGTCTTCTCGATCATAAAATTCGGCTTTCCGAAGATGTTCAAATACTTTTTTCCCTCTTCCAGCAGATCCTGAGGTGCGATCAAAAAATTCATTTGGAAACCAGGATCAAAGAAACTACCGAAAGCGCCTGTATAAATCACGCGGTTACCGCCATTTTTCCGGAAAAGTGATTCACCTTTCTCCTTAAAAAAGGAAGACTCAAAATCTACATCATCCTCAATAATAATAAAGTTATACTGCTCGGCCAACTGTAACAGTTGAATTTTCCTTCGCTCGGAAAGGTTAACCGTCGTTGGATACTGACACCTGGTATTGAGGTAAACACACCTGATTTCTCCCGGTCTAAATTGATCTCCGATCTTATCTACAATCATCCCCTCCGCATCTACGGGAATGGTTTTTAGCTTGGCCCCAGCTTGACTAAAGATCATGTTAGGTAAAAAATAACTTAAATTTTCTACCAATACAATATCGTCGGGTCGGATCAATAATCGGGATAAAATTGAAAAAATCTGTTCCCGGCTGGCAATCGGCAACAAGAAATTCCGGGAAAGATGAAATCCTCTTGTTAAATTCAGATAATAGCTTAACTGATCCCTAAAAAACAAATTCCCTTCTGTCGTCGTCGGAAAATCATCACTTTTCTTTTTCCGTTTCACCATGGATGCATAAAAACGCACCAGTTCCTCCGCTCCAATGACATTATAATCAGGTGTTCCGTCCGTAAAATAGTACCTTTCGGGAACCTCTGAAATAGGCATATCCAATATGAGTTCCTTTCTAAAAAAATAAGGCGCAAAATCAGGGGGCTGTCTAAAGGCTTCAATCGCCGACCCGGAAGTACCGATAAGCTCGGGATTTTTCACAAAAGTCCCGCGATTAGGCAAAATTTTTACCCAGCCCTGTTCCTGCAATTCCGCTAAAGCGGCTACAATAGTTTTTCGGTGCACGCTCAGCTCTTCAGCAATCTTCCGGCTTCCGGGCAACAAATCCCCTTCTTCCAATAGATTTCGCTTGACGGCATGGATAAATTGATATACAATCTGTAGATAGACGGCATCTTCCTTACGGCGATCTATCTTAATAATGGAATTAAAACCTATACTAACCGGACTACTCATTATGTTTATTTCGGACTACCAAAGTTATCATTTAAACTATAATCTTTGCAATCATCATGAAAAAATAATCGCATTGAATTGCTAAATCCGAATGGTCATTAGGTAAAATAGATTTGATTTTAGCATAAAAACTTAGCATTAATATGGAAACAAAACCAAAATGGACGCAGGAAGAAGTTGTCGCTTTATACAACAAACCAATAATGGATCTGCTTTATGAAGCGGCATCGATACATCGGAAATATCACGACCCCAACAAAGTACAAGTATCCACATTGATATCCATAAAAACAGGTGGGTGCCCCGAAGACTGCGCCTATTGTCCCCAGGCCGCACGTTACCATACGCATGTAAAATCGGAAGGCTTAATGAGTGTAGAGCAGGTAAAAGAGCAGGCACTGGCAGCCAAAGCTGGAGGTAGTTCAAGGATCTGTATGGGGGCCGCCTGGCGCAATGTTAAAGATGGCCCTGAGTTTGACCATGTACTTGATATGGTCCGAACACTGAATAGACTTGACATGGAAGTCTGCTGCACGCTAGGAATGCTGACCGAAAACCAAGCACAACGCCTTTCAGAAGCTGGACTATACGCCTACAACCACAACCTCGATTCCTCTGCCGATTACTATAAGGAAATTATCTCGACCAGAAGCTATGACGATCGCCTTCAAACGATCGAAAATGTCCGTAAAACAAACATAACGGTATGTAGTGGTGGTATTATTGGGATGGGAGAAAGTATAGACGACCGTGCCGCGATGTTGATCACACTTGCTTCACTCATTCCACAACCCGAATCGGTACCGATCAATGCGCTCGTTCCTGTAAGCGGTACTCCAATGGAAGTCATGGAAACAGTTTCGATATGGGAAATGGTACGCATGGTGGCTACAGCCCGAATTTTATTGCCCACCACACAAGTTCGCCTTTCTGCAGGACGTACCAACATGAGTACAGAGGGGCAAGCGTTATGTTTTTTCGCGGGAGCCAATTCAATTTTCTCAGGCGACAAACTCCTCACCACGCCCAATCCCGACGTCAACCAAGATATGGACATGTTTAAAACGTTAGGTTTAGTAGCACAACAGCCTTTCGAGAAAAGAAATCAACCCGAAACCATCGCAACTGAGATGGCACATTACCATGATCTTGGTGAACGGCCAAAATGGTCAAGACCCGAACATAAAATCCAGCGCAACATCGCTAAGCAGCAAGACAAATAACAGCAGCAAAACAAATAACAGAACTAATTCGGCAGACCATCATGGAAAGAGAAGAAATCAATCAACACGACCTTATCGATGATTTTGATAAAGAGCATCTTTGGCATCCGTATACCACCATGACAAATCCCTTACCGGCCTACAAGGTTAAACGGGCAGATGGTTGTATAATCGAGTTGGAAAATGGACAGCAGCTTATAGATGGTATGTCCTCCTGGTGGTGCGCCATCCATGGCTACAATCACCCCATCCTTAACGCTGCGGTCGCAGCACAGCTCAGTAGCATGTCACACATGATGTTTGGTGGACTTACGCACGAACCAGCAATTGCTCTCGGTAAAATACTGCTTGACATCACCCCTACTTCACTCAACAAAATATTTTATGCCGATTCGGGTTCTGTTGCTGTAGAAGTTGCGCTTAAAATGGCTATTCAATACTGGGTCTCACAAAAAAAGACCAACAAGACAAACTTTGTCACGATTCGTTCGGGGTACCATGGTGATACCTGGAACGCAATGTCGGTCTGTGATCCCATTACTGGAATGCACCGCATCTTTGACCATGCTTTACCCAAACGCTATTTTGCCCCTGCCCCAAAAATAGGGTTTGAGAAAGAATGGGATGCCAATGACATCCAACCCTTGGCAGACCTGATCTGCTCACACAAGGACGAATTGGCCGCACTCATCCTTGAACCTATCGTCCAGGGAGCCGGTGGCATGCGTTTTTACCATCCGGAGTACTTGCGTCAGGCAGCACAGCTCTGCAAAGAAAATCAACTTCTTTTAATCTTTGATGAGATTGCTACCGGATTTGGGCGCACGGGCAAGCTCTTTGCCTGGGAGCATGCCGGAATAGTGCCCGATATCATGTGTATCGGCAAAGCCTTGACCGGTGGCTATATGACGCTATCCGCCGTGATCACCTCAGATCATGTTGCGAATACAATCTCCAACGGTACACCAGGTACGTTTATGCACGGGCCAACTTTTATGGCAAACCCCTTGGCTTGCGCAGTAGCCCACGCTTCCATCAAACTACTATTGGCAACGGACTGGAAAGCGAAAGTAACGTTAATCGAAGAACAATTGAGAAGGGAACTTAGCGCTGCAACAGCGCTGCCCCAAGTCGAGGAGCTCAGAATTCTAGGTGCAATTGCAGTCATCGAGATGAAAAACTCCGTCGATCTCTCCAGCATACAACAGCGGTTTATCGAAGAGGGAATTTGGGTAAGGCCATTCGGAAAACTGATTTATATCATGCCCCCTTTTATCATAAATGAAGGTGAGCTTCACAAGTTAACACAGGCATTGCTAGCCGTAATCAGCACAGTCCAATGATTGAAAACAGTCTAATCCAGCGCATTGAAGATGAATTATTCGCCCTTGAAAAACAAGGGAATAAACGAAAACTTCCCCTTATCAAACAACAGGAAAACACAGCACAGGAGCATGTTAAAGAGCATTACAACCTCTCATCGAACGATTATCTTGGACTTGCGACAGATCAGATACTTCGTCAAGAATTCCTAAACTCGGTGACAAAGGATAATGCTGTATTCAGCGCTTCCTCTTCGCGTCTACTCACAGGAAACCATGCACGCTATACGCAATTGGAAACAAAGCTGTGCCAAATGTTCGGTACGGAAAGTGCATTGGTGTTTAACAGCGGCTACCACATGAATGTAGGCATACTTCCTGCAGTTTGTGATACGCAGACATTAATTCTCGCCGATAAGGGTGTCCACGCAAGCCTAATTGACGGCATCCGACTATCCAATGCGACCTGCTACAGGTACCGGCATTCCGATTATACGCACTTAACGCATTTATTGACAAAATATGCCCATCGCTTCACAAGCATCATCATCGTTACAGAAAGTATTTTTAGCATGGATGGTGATTGCACGGACCTCAACTATCTGGTCAGTCTAAAACAACGTTTCCCCAATACCTTACTTTATGTCGATGAAGCTCACGCCGTAGGGGTACGCGGAATACAGGGACTTGGCTGCGCAGAAGAACAGCAATGTATTGCCGATATTGATTTCCTGACAGGCACCTTCGGAAAAGCTTTGGCATCGGTCGGTGGCTACCTCCTATGCAGGGAACCCATCCGAAATTATTTGATCAATAAGGCACGTACTTTACTTTTTACAACCGCCTTACCACCGATCAATCTATTATGGAGTATATTTATTTTGGAACGCTTGAGTGAGTTTACAGATAGACGTCAAAATCTGCACAAAAATAGCCTATTGCTCAAACAGCACATAATTGCCAAAGGCTTTAATTGTCCCTCAGAGAGTCATATTTTACCGGTCATTATCGGTAATAACAAGGAAACGGTACTGAAAGCAGAAGACCTGCAGCAAAAGGGATTTTACGTGCTTCCCATACGCCCGCCCACAGTACCAGAAGGAACATCAAGAATCCGAATTTCACTGACAGCAACAATGACATCGTCCATGATCAAACAACTCGCAGCAAGCTTATGATACTTAAAAGAATCGCTCCTAAAAGAGTCACTCCGGTCGATAATTTGCCGGAGCAGCATCTTCAGGCAAAATCCAACGAAAAACTACTGTTATTCTTTGCAGGCTGGGGCATGGATGAACATCCTTTTTTGCACTATTCCCCAGTCGGCAAAGATCTTATTGTTGCCCATAGTTATACGGATTTACTGTTGGACAAAAGTCTACTGGCAGGCTACCAGGAAATTGAGGTTTTCGCCTGGTCTATGGGGGTATGGGCGGCATCAATGGTACTGCCCGAACTTCAAAACAACAATTACCCCATCAGCACATGCACTGCAATCAATGGAACACCATTTCCAATAGATGACGAAAAAGGAATTCCTAGCCAGTTGTTTAAAGGAACATTGGATACCCTGAGCAATAAAACGTTAGAAAAATTCAGATTACGCATGTGTGGTTCCAAGGCCCTTTTTAACTACTTTCTTGAAAGAGCCCCCCAACGCGACATCGAAGACCTCCGTTCAGAGCTCATCGCGATTGAAAAAACAGCTGGTGCAAAATCAGCAGCGGCATTCCAATGGCATCAGATATATATAGGCAAAGAAGATCGAATCTTCAACTTAGAGAATCAAAAACGTGCCTGGCCCGGTACTGCATATACGATAATCGATGCTACTCATTATCCCGAACAATTATTTAAGCACCTTTTAAGATGATCATCATGATGGACAAACAAAGGATTAGGTCCCGTTTCGCTAAAGCGGCATCTAACTATCAGTCGGCAGCGATCGCCCAATACGAAATAGCAAAAAAAATGATCAGGTTGATGCAGGAGAACATACAGCTAAGACCCCAAAAAGTATTGGAAATTGGCTGCGGAACAGGGCTTTTTTCGCGGTTAATCCTACAGCATATCAAACCTAAAAAAATGGTTTTAAATGATATCTGTCCAGCAATGATGCCCGAAGTAATGGATATTTTGACAGCATCGCACACGTTCATCTGTGCTGATGCAGAAACTTATGCTTTTCCCAAAGACATCAATCTAATCGCGTCCTGTTCTACGATTCAGTGGTTCAACAATCCTCGCGCTTTCTTTGAAAGATGCTATGGATCCCTTCTGGATTCCGGTATCCTTGCCTTCAGCACTTTTGGACATGACAATATGCACGAGATCAATGCAACGGCACATGTTGGACTAACATATCGATCTAAATCGGAACTTATCACAGAACTTTTAGCGTTGAATTATAAGATCCTCGTTGCACAAGAAGAACATTTAAAACTACACTTTGAAAGCCCACTACAAGTTCTTGTTCACCTGAAGCAAACGGGGGTAACGGGAATAAAAAATCACCGGTGGACAAAAGGCACACTTCGGGCTTTCTGTGCTAAGTATACATCTGACTATGGGACAGAAGAGGGCGTGTCCCTAACCTACCATCCCATCTATATTATAGCAATAAAAAGCAACAGCTGAGCACTCGAATTACAAACAATCGAACAACCTACAAGAGAAATACAGCAATGAATGAAAATATCTATTTTGTTTCCGGCATAGATACCGGGATCGGAAAAAGTTATGCAACTGGCCTCCTCGCGAAACAATGGAATACAAGCGGTATACGCACCATTACCCAAAAGCTTGTACAAACTGGAAATACAACTATTTCCGAAGACATCGTCCTCCATCGCCAACTCATGGAAATCCCATTAACAGCAGAAGATCACCAGAAAATTACGATGCCGGAGATTTTCACCTACCCCGCCTCCCCTCATCTAGCAGCACGTCTAGATAATCGTGAAATTGACTTTAAAAAGATCAGACAGGCTAGCTTAACATTAAGCCAACGCTACGACGCTGTTCTTATTGAGGGTGCTGGTGGGTTGATGGTTCCATTAAGAGAAGATTATCTGATTATCGATTACATCCAAGAAATGCAGTATCCGCTTATTTTTGTCACCTCTGGAAAATTAGGGAGTATCAATCATACCTTACTTAGTCTGGAAGCGATCACCAAGCGCAAGATCAATCTACATACCTTGGTTTACAATACATTCCCCGTTCATAAAGACCACACTATAAGTACGGACACGGAGTTGTATCTTCGTCGTTATATAGAAACAAACTATCCGGAGACCTTATTTGTTCGCGTGTAAATAAGGTCAAGCGGATACTATTGACGATATATAGCAACAGCAGGGAACCCATTCAATAAGAATTGACCGCCATCCCTGCTGAAACAGTACAGATTATGCTAATAATGGATCAGTTGTACACGCAACACCTGTTTCCAAGCGCCCTGCGAGCTGAATGACGAAGCTGCTGTCTCCCTTGATTCGTACAGCAATATCATACCAATTTCCTTGACTTTCAACATCCAGGGTCAATGGAACTTCTTCGGCGGGAGCTATTTCTTTCGTTGTTGCATATTTTCCATAGCTAAGGCTCTCGACAACTACCGTTATCCGCTGGTCGCTCTTGTTCCTGATTCTCAACTGCAATTTCCCTGTCGCTGCCTGAGTTAGCGCTTTCAGTTCCGGAGAAACGGTAGCCTCTAGTGCTGCTGCTCCTTTTTCTCCCGAAAATTTTCGATAAAAACCATTTGGTCCATGCAATTCAAAAGCATAGCGATCTCCTACAAATCTTGCCAGGTCCCACTGATATGCCAAACGATCACCGGCCTTCACCGCAAAATTCCAATTACGAAAGGTTTCACTTTGCCCCTGTTCATCACGATATTCCAACGGACTATAAACGTTGAAGGCTGTACCGGCTGTCCTTTTTCCGAAAAACTTGTCGTCTACAGTCATTGTTAGATAAAACTGTCCGTCTTTCACACAGCCCACCGCATCATGCGCATAAGGCAATGGCAGGGATTTACGAATGCCCCGTTCCTGTATACGGTCAAATCCCGGAATCCATCCGCTTTTAGTCGCAAGATCAGGATCTTTGACCTCAACAAAGCCTCGCGGATCATCTTTGAACTGCGCATTGTATATTGTTTCGATATATTGATTCCGATCAAGAAAAGGGAGTTGTTCCTTTTGCTGAGTAAAAGGTGTAAAAGCGGTTGTCAAATCACCACAGATTGTTCTACGCCATGCACTGATGTTTTCCAAATGTATATTCTTGTTCAGCTTTTTGTTAAAGAAAGATTCCAAAAATTGCAAAGTAGATGTATGATCAAATAACTGAGAGCAGACCTTACCACCTCGTGACCAAGGCGACGCAATATACATGGGAACACGAAAACCTAGGCCCACAGCGCCTTCGCGTGCCTGCTTTTTAGGAATCCCCTGTTTTAGCTCATTTTCTAAACGAACCATCTCCACCTCCGTATCGATCCCAGGAGAACAGGCCCCTGTATCTTTCTTCTTTAAATCAGGTACAAGGAAAGGTTTAACATGATCATAGTAACCATCGTTTTCATCATAGGTAATGATAAAAATTGTTTTTTTCCAAACCTCGGGGTTCTTCGTTAAGATATCTAAAACTTCAGATACATACCAAGCTCCATACCAGGGCGCACTCGGGTGGTCCGAGAAATTCTGCGGACCGGCCAACCAGGATACGGCAGGCAATTTACCAGTATCAACGTCTTTCCGAAATTGATAAAGAATATCTCCTTTAGGGACTTCCAGCGTGCTTTTTTTCCCCTGTGCCTTAAAACGTAAGGTATCAAGCGATCTGTAATTATTGTCCCCCTTGTTTACCGTAAACGCTCGCTCATTTAATGATTTCGTAAAATCACTTAGCTTTTTATAATTGTTTGGATTGTATTCCTTTAGTTCGGTCTCCGCTCGCTCCAGTGCCTCACTTTTTTTGCGAATATCAGCGCGTATCTTTTCGGCTTGTTCCTCGGAAGAAGGAGACTTCTCTTCCAACTTGGATATCTGCATGGGCAAATCCCGAACCTGTGTTTCCAGGCTTCTGATATAGTTATCCTTAAATTTAACTTGATAAGCCTGAAAAAACTCCAGTAGATTACACCCAAAATTGGATAGCCATGCCCTTTCCTGTCCGGAAAACCCGCCGCCACAGCTTGTCTCATTTTGATAAAAACGCCAGTTAATGCCATTCTTTTCAAGCAATTCCGGAAAAGTTTCCCAGGTCATTTTACCATAGCCAAAGTCATCATTCCGAATATTCGCTTTTTGCAGACCATCTTTCATCTCTGTAATCTTACCCGTCCAGAAAAAGGAACGGTTAGGCGTAGTGCTGGTCATGCCCGAGCAAAAATTCTGATCACATACGGTAAAAGCATCTGCTAAGGCATAATGAAAGGGCAAATCTTCACGTGTAAAATACCCCAATGTTAAGGGCATAGCCGCATATTGTTTATTCCCTGATTGCTTCGATAACAGCCAATGATCGTAACGACCTTGGTTAAAGGCATCCACCTGGCTTGCACGACTATGTGGAAGCGAACCCATCCAGGTCACTTTACTTTCCTTCAGATTTAATCGAAAAGGAGCATACGTTTTTCCCTCTTTGTCCGTTTGATACCATACGGGTAAACCGTTGGGTAAACGTATCGAACGCGGATCATTGAAACCCCGGACTCCCGAAAGACTACCTAGCGTATGATCAAAGGATCGGTTCTCCTGCATCAGGATGACGATGTGTTCGGCATCTAAAAAACTACTTCCAGGGTCAGGGTCTATGGCAAAGGCTTTCTGGATCGATGCGGGCATGAAGCTGGCAATACCTGCTGCTCCTGAAAATAGTAGGGTCTTTCGTAGGAATTCTCTTCTGGTTTCCATAACACTTATTTATAATTTCGATTTGAATCTACTTAGATTTCTTTTTGTTTCATATTTCTTCGTGTAAATCTTATGTTACCAAATTAAGTACGAAGAAAACATCTCCTTGATTGGATGACAAAAATTTGTTTATTTTTACGAAAAGACAACAGATATAAATATGGTGGACATTTTGCTGCTCGAAGACGACAAGGTACTCTCTAAAGAGATCCGATCTTTTCTATTAAGCCAGGGCTTTACCTGTGATCAAGCCTTTGATGGAATTGATTTTTTGGCCAAAACACACCAGAAGAAATATGGTTTTTATCTATTGGATATCAATGTCCCCAAAATCAATGGATTGGAAATCTGTAAAAAGATAAGAAGCCATGACGCCTTTACACCAATTATTATTCTCTCGGCATACGATGATATAGATGATAAAAAGGAGGCATTTCTCCGGGCTGCTGATGACTATTTGGTTAAACCTTTCGTCTTAGATGAATTGTTGATGCGCATCTATTCCCTATTACGTCGGCAACAACATAGCGAAAGCAATGAAACAAAAACCTTGGTAGTCGATGATCTGATCATTTATCCTGATGAGGCCCGAGTATTACGTGCAAATGAAGAAATTAATCTTACTCAAAAAGAATTTCAACTGCTGCTTATCTTAGCACAGGCAAAGGGTCGCACCTTGTCCAAGCAACATATATCGGAGGAAGTATGGCAAAATCAATTTCAGACAACACAGAATACAATTGAAGTCTATATCAACTTTTTGCGTAAGAAGATTGATAAAAACTTTGAGAATAAACTGATCCATACAAGACCGGGCTTTGGTTATTACCTAGCGGCAGAAAAATGAATTTAAAGAAGAAAATAGCGATTAGCTTTAGTATTGCATTCTCCGTGCTTTTCGGTATGGCGATGTTGATTATCTACTATGCTAGTTTCGATTTTCGGAAAGATCAATTTCGGCAGCGACTGATTGATAAATTGGACAATATTTCCCATTATATCGCCAGTAACCCCTATTTCAACCGCCAGTCTTACAAAAACTATTTTCACGATGACGAAGATGGCCTTTTCTATGAAGATGTTATCATCCTCGACAAAAACAAACAGCTCGTCTTCAGTACCGTAAAGGATCAGACCATTACCTGGAATGCTTCGATTGTCAATCGGCTAAATCAGGAAAAACAGATCTTCTACAATCAGGACCAATATGAAACGCTGGCCAAATATTATCGCATCAACGGTTTACCCTATTATATTATCGTAAAAGCACAGGATTACTCCGGAAATGAAAAAATGGACCATCTAGCGCTCGTCCTAACGATATTATTTGTCCTGAGCGCTGTTCTGGTCTGGGTATTTAGTTATAACCTCATCCAGCGCCTGTTGATCCCGCTCGATAAATTAAAAGATAATATTACACAGATTAATGCCAGTAAACTTACCAAACCTGTCGAGTATACCGGTCATACCGATGAGATTGCTGTACTGACCCGAGCATTTAATACCATGCTGCTGCGGCTTTCGGCTGCTTTCGAATCGCAGAAAGAATTTAATTCCAGCGCCTCACACGAACTGCGCACACCGCTTGCCCGAATGTCCTTTCAGCTGGAGAACCTCTATCATCAAAATCAGCTGAGTGAAGACGTAAAGCAGGTTTTGCGTAACATATCCAAAGAAACCTTACATCTTTCGGAGGTAACCGATTCGCTGATGTTACTTTCAAAGTTCGACTCTGAGCGTTTGAAAATGACCTATAAGGAAGAGCGGATCGATGAAATTATCTTTATGGCTTATGAAAAAGTAGCCAAGGTATTCCCCGACCTGCAACTGGATTTTTCAATCGGTGGGATCGAAGACCCAAAACTTAGTATTTTCTGTTCCGCACAATTGATTGAAATTGCTTTTGTGAATTTATTTAAAAATGCCGCGCTCTACTCCGATACCAGGGAGGTAAAGGTGATGATTGTAGAATCAACCTTCGAACTCAAGGTACTTGTCAGCAATACTGGTCCGGCCTTGAGCACAATCGACCAAAAGCGGATTTTCGATGCGTTCAGCCGCGGTGAAAACGCGAGTGAAACAACAGGATCGGGCTTAGGACTACGTATCGTTCAGCGTATCATGCAGTCGCATCAAGCAACAATAGCATATCAGGCGGACCTAAAACAATCTACGCATACTTTTGTATTACTATTTAAATTGTTTCCTAACCGGGAAGTATAGTTGCTTAAGTGCGGTAGACAATGTCAAGTCTATGAGCAATAAACGCATATATTATTATACCTATCCATAGCTATCCGCCGATCTGAAAAACATGCTTTTTTAAGCTTTTTTTAAGCATTTATTAAGGGGTCTTTAATCTTCGACCAGTTATTTTGTTACATAAGTTTTGAAACACATGACAAAGACACCCCTTATATTTTTATTGCTTTGCAATAGCATGGCTTTTGCTCAACAAAAACCACCACAGGCAGATTACTTGAGCATTCATGAAAGTACATTTGGAATAAAGCAAAGTGAGATCTCGGGAAAAAAGATGACGCTTCAAGAATGCGAAGAAGCCTTTATTAAAAGTAATCTCTCCCTACTCGCACAGCAATATGATATCAGCCAAGCCGAGGCTGACGTCATACAAGCCAAAATATGGGATCTACCACAATTGCAGCTATCGGCCAATGCTTACGACCCACAGAACAAAAAAGCATTTCATATTGGTCAATCCAAGGAAGCAAGCGTATCCCAATTGATTTATCTCGGTGGAAAAAAGAAGAATGAAGTTGAATTTGCTAAATCAAATGTTGAACTTGCTAAGTTGCAATTCAGTCAATTACTGGCAAGCCTTCGTGCGCAACTGCGTACAACCTTCTACTCCCTTTACTTTGAGCAACATAAGTTGGCCGATATTAAAATTCAGTTGGATTACCTCAACAATCTGCTTGCGGCTTATAAAGAGCAAGGAAAAAAAGGAAACGTTTCTTTAAAAGATCAGGTTCGTCTTCAAACAATGGCCATCGATCTCAACAACGAAAAAACGACAGCGATCAATAATAGCATCAATCTACAGCAACAATTACGTGTGCTTATTTCCAGTCAGGAAGATGTATTACCGAAGTTAACAGATCAAGAAGCAGATCAGGAACTTGCCGTAAAGCCAACAATGGCTTTGGACAAAATCTATCAATTGGCCTTGGAAAACAATGCTGATTATCAATTTGCCTTGAAGACCTCGGAAAGCGCACAGTTATTTACCAGATGGCAACAGTCTTTAAACACACCGGATATCAACCTTGGCCTTTCCTACAGCCAAAATGGAGGTGTATTCCGCAATGAGCTCAATTTCACAGCCGCCATTCCGATCCCGTTGTGGAAACAAAATAAAGGAAATGTGATCAAAGCGAAATACGCCGAAGAAGAGGCAAAGAAAAATATTGAAGTCCAACGGCAGCTGCTGGAATCACAGATCCGTTCCAACTATCAGTCCTGGGAAAATCAATATACCCAATATTTTACTATCACACCAGACGACCTGCATAACATCGCTGTGGTCTATGATGGCATATTCAATAATTTTAAAAAAGGGAATATTTCTCTAGTTGAGTTCACGGATTTTATGGACAGCTATCGCATATCCATTCTTAAGCTATACGATATGAAAAAGGAAATCATTCTCAACGCCGAACAATTAAACTACCTGGCTCAAACTTCTATATTTAATTCAACTCATGTCAACTAAAAAACTTCTTATAGCCGCTGTGGCAGTAGTACTACTTTACTCTTGCCAAAATCATAAAGAAACAGATAATGCAGCCATTGTCAAAGGTTTCGAAATTAGTGAGACGATGCTTAAATCGACAAGTTTTGCTACGGTAAAAAAAGAAAATGTGACCGAAGAACTCAACTTCTTTGGAAAGATATCGGCCGATCAAAACAATTACATTGATATTTTCCCGCTCGTTGGGGGGAATGTGGTCTCCGTTAATGTTTCTCTGGGTGATTATGTCCATAAAGGTCAGGTATTGGCAACAATCAGAAGTACGGAAGTTGCCGGTATACAAAAGGATCTTTCCGATGCCAGAACCGATGTGTTACTCGCCGAGAAAAACTACCGTGTGGCCGAAGACATGTATAATGGTAAACTGAGTACAGACAAAGACATGATGGAAGCAAAGGGGCAATTAACCAAAGCCAAAGAGCAACTACGTCGTTCAGAGGCCGTCAGTCAGATCTACAATGTGCGTACAGGTAATATTTATTCGGTCGTATCTCCAATCGATGGCTACATCGTCCAAAAGAACATCAATAAGGACATGCAGTTGCGTAGTGACCGCAGCGACAACATCTTTGATGTGGCCAATACAAAAGATGTATGGGCAATTCTTAACGTCAACGAAACGGATATCGACAAGATTAGTATGGGCATGCCGGCTATTGTGTCTACCCTGAGCTACCCGGACAAAAAATTCCAGGGCAGTATTGATAAAATCTTTAAGATCATCGATCCCCAAACGAATTCAATGCAGGCACGCGTGGTGCTAGACAATAAGGATGGTTTACTTATTCCGGATAGTAAAGCGACCATTAAAGTGTTGCATCGCTCCAATACGGAAGCGCTTGCAGTTCCTTCTGATGCGGTCATTTTCGATCAAAACAAATATTTCGTATTGATCTATAAATCCCAAAATGATATTAAGATTCGCGAAATATTGCCGATCAAACAAAACGAAGGAACAACTTACATGGCTACGGGGCTACAGGAAGGTGAAAAAGTTGTTGTCAACAATAAACTTTTGATCTATAGAGCATTGAATAATTAATCGGTCTTAGCATTTACACGAATGAACAAATTCATTAAAAATATCATCGCCTTTTCCATTAAAAATAAAGCGTTTACCTTTATTTGGGTCGGTATTTTGGCTATTGCTGGTTTCATTAGCTTTAAAAGCATGCCCATTGAGGCATTTCCCGATGTGACCAATACACAAATATCCATCATTACCCAGTGGAACGGAAGGAGTGCGGAGGAAGTCGAACGCTTCGTAACGACACCAATCGAACTGGGCATGAGTCCAGTCCAAAAGAGAACTAGCATACGGAGCACCACCATGTTTGGCCTTTCTATTGTTAAAATCATCTTTGATGATGGTGTCGACGACACTTTTGCCCGCAATCAGGTCAACAACCTCATGCGGTCTGTGAGCCTGCCAGACAATGTAGACCCTGAAGTACAGCCCCCCTACGGCCCTACAGGCGAAATCTTCCGTTATACATTGCATAGCGATCAACGCAATTCGCGCGACCTCCTTACTTTGCAGACCTGGGTCATTGACCGCGCTTTGCGTGGTGTCCCTGGTGTAGCCGATATCAACGTTTTTGGTGGACAGGATTTGGTTTACGAAATAAGTACCGACCCCATCAAACTCGACAAATTTAATCTGACCCCGTTACAGGTATTTGATGCTGTCAGCAAAAGTAACCTGAACGTCGGTGGAGATGTCATCGAAAAAAGTGGCCAGTCCTACGTCGTACGCGGTATTGGTTTGGTCAACTCGATCAATGATATCGAAAACATCACGGTAATCAACCAAAAGGGAAATCCGGTCTTTGTTAAAAATGTAGCCGAGGTAAGAGAAAGCGCAATGCCTCGGGTGGGCCAAGCTGGTTTTGGTAAGAATGATGATGTGGTAGCAGGAACCATCGTGATGCGGAAAGGCGAAAATCCAAGAGAGGTCCTGACCGCTGTAAAAGCGAAAATAGACGAGCTCAACAACAAAATCCTTCCCAAAGATGTCAAAATGCAAACCTTCTATGACCGTGACAATCTCATGGATTTCACGACCCATACCGTTATGCACAACTTGATTGAAGGTATTGTCCTCGTCACCTTGATGGTATTGCTCTTTATGGCAGACTGGCGCACGACGGTCATCGTTTCTATCATTATACCCCTCGCCTTACTTTTTGCTTTTCTATGTCTTAAACTAGCTGGCATGAGCGCCAACCTGTTGTCTTTGGGTGCAGTAGACTTTGGTATTATCATCGACGGTGCCGTGGTCATGGTGGAAGGGATATTTGTCATGTTGGATCACCAGGCTCATAAGCTGGGTATGGAGAAATTCAACAAAATGGCCAAAGCCGGCTGGATCAAACAGACAGGAACAGGTTTGGGAAAAGCAATCTTTTTCTCCAAGCTGATTATCATCACCTCCTTGATGCCCATATTCTCCTTCCAAAAAGTAGAAGGAAAGATGTTTTCGCCACTAGCCTTTACCCTGGGTTTTGCTTTGCTGGGTGCATTACTGTTTACCTTGACACTCGTTCCGGCTTTATCGCATATTCTGCTCAATAAAAATGTGAAAGAACGCCACAATCCATTTGTTGAATTCTGGAATAGAATTGTCGCCAAAGGTTTTGGATTTACATTCCGAAACAAGCGTCTGAGTATGATCATTGCAATTACTTTACTAGCTGCAATCTTGTTTTCTGCAAAATTTTTAGGGACAGAGTTTTTACCGACATTAAATGAAGGTTCCCTTTGGGTTACTGCCGAGATGCCCATGAGTACTTCATTACGTGAATCGGTTAAAACAACCAAACTGTTAAAGAGCACTTTGGAAACCTTTCCTGAGGTCACCGGCGTACTTTCCCAAACTGGACGAAGCAACGACGGTACCGACCCCAATGGGTTTGGCTTTGTTCAGTTTGCTGTGGCCCTAAAACCTAAAGAGGAATGGACACGTAAAATCACCATGGATCAGCTGATTGAAGAGATGGACCATAAACTCAAACAATTCCAGGGGATCACCTATAACTATTCGCAGCCTATCTCGGATAATGTTGCCGAAGCCGTTGCTGGTTTCAAGGCCGAAAACGGCATCAAGATCTTTGGCGATAACCTCGCGACCTTAGACCGCCTGGCGAAAGAAGTTTATGCACAGGTCAAAGGTATTCAAGGTATTAAAGAACCTGGTATCATCTTAAATATCGGCCAACCTGAAGTTAGTGTGGTATTGGATCGGACCCGTATGGCGGCATTCAATGTCCTGCCAGCAGATGCACAGGCGGTACTGGAAATGGCCTTTGGCGGAAAGACCGCTTCCATTTTATACGATGGTGAGCGCAAATTCAACATTCGACTGCGTTATGCGCCCGAATATCGGAAAACAGAAAAGGATATTGCACAGCTGATGGTTCCATGTGGTGATGGCACATTAATTCCGTTGAAAAGTATCGCGACCATTGAAAAAGATAATGGTGCTGCTTTTATCTATCGCGACAACATCAAACGTTATATCGGCATCAAATTTTCCATCCGTGACCGTGACTTAGGAAGCACCATAGCTGAAGCACAACAAAAAGTAAGTAAAATTAAGCTTCCGGAAGGATATTCTATTGGCTGGACTGGACAATTTGAAAATCAGCAGCGTGCGACACACCGCCTAGCACAGGTTGTACCGATCAGTTTGATCGTCATCTTCTTTCTATTGTTTATTCTATTCGGAAATATCAAGGATTCGCTGCTCGTGTTGGCCAACGTTCCTTTTGCACTGATCGGTGGAATTATCGCCTTGCACGTGACGGGTATGAATTTTGGAATCTCGGCAGGGGTAGGTATGATCGCATTATTCGGGATCTGTATCCAGAATGGTGTTATCCTGATCTCAGAATTCCACCAGAATAAGAAGGATGGCCTACCCAATGACCAATCGATTTATAAAGGTGTAAAATCGCGAACACGACCTGTGGTCATGACGGCACTCATGGCTTCCATCGGGCTGTTGCCGGCTGCATTATCGACCGGTATAGGTTCGGAATCACAGAAACCTTTGGCGATCGTCATCATTGGCGGATTAATCTCAGCGACGATATTGACATTGTTGGTATTCCCAATCATCTACGATATCTTCAACAGAAAAGAAAAGGTACAACAAACAATAGCTGAATAATATTGTCCATATTTTATATACTATATACTTAGACCAATAAAGGTCATCGGTACTGCCTCAGGCTGTGAAGCGACAGGCAGTACCATTTTTTTAATAATACTTTTGATGTAACATTTGTATCTATTCCAGGTTTAAAGTTTCAAAAGCAATAAAAAGCCCTTAAGTTTACAACAAATTACCTTCCATTAAACAGCTGCTGTTTTTTGGATCACACAAACAAACACATATTTATGACTATTCTCACCTTTACAATCATCCTTCTCCTGGGTGCTTTTGTAGCAGGGCTCTTAGGATCCCTGACAGGCTTAGGCGGAGGGGTCGTTGTCATCCCTTTATTGACTCTTCTGTTTCATGTCGATATCCGTTATGCCATCGGAGCGGCCTTGTTGGCTTCCATAGCGACATCATCCGGTGCAGCCACAGCCTATGTCAAAGAAGGCATCACCAACATCCGGCTTGGCATGTTTTTAGAAATAGCGACCACGATTGGTGCTGTTATCGGGGCTGTCATCGCCATTTACATGCCGACGAATACCATTGCAATCATTTTTGGTATTGTACTGATCTTCTCCGCAGCAATGACTATACGGAAGAAAAACGAACATGCGCTATCCGGCGGTTCTGCTTTGGCTGAAAAATTGAAACTGAATAGCACCTACCCTGCTGATGGAAAATTGATCCCGTATAAGCTGACCAACGTCGTCGGCGGCTTCTCTTTGATGGGGGTTGCAGGAATACTTTCCGGATTATTAGGCATTGGTTCGGGCTCCCTTAAAGTACTCGCGATGGACAGCATGATGAAAATTCCATTTAAAGTCAGTACGACAACGAGCAACTTTATGATCGGTGTCACCGCAGCTGCTTCTGCAGTGGTCTATTTACAAAGAGGATATATGGATCCAGGTATTGCTTTTCCGGTTATCCTGGGTGTATTATGCGGTGCCATTACAGGATCCAAACTCTTAAAGCGCATGAACCCAAAGACTTTACGTATCATTTTCGCCGTCGCTATTACTTTGGTGGCCTTGGAAATGATCTTCAACGGATTCCAGCATAAATTCTAAAAACGGTAGCTTACCCGATTTAGGATTTTAAGTTTGTAACGTCCTTCCGCTAGACAATGAAGGACCTAATTACTCAAAATGAAACAAGTATTTTCGAAACACTATTGGGGAGACAAAGACATCTCACTGTTGGTAGGACAAATTTTAAGAATAGGCGTTATATTGGCTTCCTCTATTCTTATTCTCGGCGGTATCTTCTACCTGATTGTTCATGGACAGGACACCGTACCGAATTATCGAGATTTTGTCGGTGAAGGGAATTCCAATACAACAATTACTGGAATTATTTCGGGGGCATTTAGCCGAAATATTCCCCAAGTTATACAGCTGGGTGTTCTTTTATTGATTTGTACACCTATTGTACGGGTGATTGGTTCACTGTTTGGTTTTGTAATCGAAAAGGACAGACTTTATATCATCATTACATTGATTGTATTAACCGTCATTATCGGCAGTATACTTAGCGGCATCAAGGGATAATAAGGCTTTATCTCTTGATCCGCCGCCAAGCGGATTTTTCCAATGCGTATTCAAAATTTTTACGTTCTGGCTCATTTACATAGCTGACCATCTTTTCGGCCACTTTAATAGCGCCCAAACGTTCCACGGCCTTCTGAGAACGATAGTTTTCTGCCCCCACATGCAGATAGATTCGATCCACAAAGTTGAAGGCAAAGTCAAACATCATCTCTTTGACCAAGGGATTAATTCCTGCCCCCCAATACGCACGGGCATAAAATGTATAACCAACAAAAATAGATTTTTCCGCCTCGTCAAGTCCATAATACCGGGTGCCCCCAATGCAGGCTCCACTTTCCTTATCCAGGATCAAATAAGCAGCCTTACTTTCCAAGGCCCCTTCAAAAAATCCCTGAAAAACCTCTTCCTTCCAGCGATCCTTATTGGGATGCTGTTCCCAGATCAGGGGATCTTTGGCAACCTGATACAGCGTATCAAAATCCGTTGGTTCGATGATGCGTAATACGACCTTATCATTTTCAAGGGTGTTGGGGGCGACAAACTTCATGAGACACTTTTATAGTTATAGCAATTCAAATATTTTAAATCTGACAAAAGATACCAATTATTGATCAAACTATCTGAATTTTGCGAATATCCGATCAAATATTACACCAAGATGTAGATTTTATCACCGTGTTGACAAAATTGAATGCAAGAAATCCCCTGCAACTGAATTATTTTACCTTAGAATTGATAGGAATTGGACAACTTATTCAATTAGCATGGCAAAAAATTCGTATTTTACAGCCAAATGGAACAATTCAGGGAATTTGTAAAACAGCGTATTGATGTCACTGAGGAAGAACTAAATGACATCGTCTCACGTTATCAGGTACGGAAAATAAAGAAAAAAGAATACTTTCTCCGGGCAGGCGAGGTATGCCACCATGAAGCATACGTAATCAGCGGTTTATTTAAATCATTCTATGTCACCGCCGATGGGATTGAACATATCCTACAGTTTGCAATTGAAGATTGGTGGATCGGTGATATTGCCAGCTTCAATTATCAGGAGCCGGCCCTCCAAAACATTCAGGCCCTGGAAAACTCCGTCGTCCTGACCCTTTCAAAAAAGGCTAAGGACAAACTTTACGAAGATCATCCCATCTTCGAGAAACTCTCCAGGATTATGGCACAACGTGCGCAAATCGCATCGCAGCACCGTATTATCTCGAGCATAGGTTTCACTGCACAGGAACGCTATCTGGATTTCATCAAAAGGTACCCTAAAATCTATCCGAGGATCTCCAATATGCAATTAGCCTCCTATCTTGGTGTTACGCAGGAGTTTCTTAGCCGCCTAAAAAGGCAGATCTTAAAGCCGAATCGAAATTCTTGACCTACATCAATTTTTTCTTTGTCTGTTTATTCCACCTTTGCAGAAGCTTGTTCAAACAAACAATTTGAACTTTTGAAGGTTAGATAAATAAAAAAAGAAAATAAGATGAATAAATTTTTCCAAATTCTGGCAGTAGCAGTATTAATGGTTAATGTTGCTGTGGCACAAGTAAAATGGTCTGCAGACCCTGCACATACCAACGCAAGATTTGATGTAAAACACCTTGGTATCAGCTTTGTTGATGGTGAATTTACTAAGGTAGAAGGAACAGTTGAAACCCCAACAGGAACAAGTTTCAATAATGCCAAAGTTAATTTCGCTATCGACGTCAACAGTATCGATACGCGCATTGCTGCACGTGACAACCACTTGAAGACCGATGATTTTTTTGCTGCGGAAAAATTCCCTAAAATGACATTAAAGTCTATCAGTTTTAAAAATGCGAAAGTAAAAGGAAAATATGTGATGATAGCGGATCTGACGATCCGTGATGTAACGAAAAAAGTAACTTTCGAGGTAACACAAAACGGTGGAATCATTACGGATCCTTGGGGAAAAACACGTGCTGGATTTACAGCTAAAACAAAAATTAACCGTCAGGATTTCGGCATGAAATACAATGATAAATTACCTTCAGGTGTAGAAGCGGTTGCTTCTGATGTCGACATCATTGTCAACACCGAATTGGTGTTGAACTAATTGAAAATAATAAATCACACTAACATTAAGGGGTGTCCAAACGGATTGGACACCCCTTTTTATGCAATTTTACACCGAGTTCTGGCTACAGCAATCAGCTATGGAATGCTCAAATCAAGGGCTTTGACCTGACGTAATTGAGCAGCTCATTTTTTATAAGCCTTTTAACATCCCGCCGTCCAGAGGAATATTGGCTCCAGTCAGATAACTTGCATATTCGGAGCAAAGGAAAGCGACGAGATAACCGTATTCTTCAGGTTTACCCAGACGCTGCGCAGGAACCTGTTTTAACCGCAATTGTAGCGCTTCCTCGTAGGATATACCCATACGTTGAGCGTCAAGGTTGGTTAGCGACTGGATACGGTCCGTATCAAATAGGCCTGTCAAGATGCTATTGACCGTCACCCCTTCTTTAGCGACATCCGTTGCCAGCGATTTACTCCAGCTAAGCAATGCTGTACGGATCGTATTAGACAACACTAAATTAGATACCGGTTCTTTCACAGTTGAAGAAGACACATTAATAATACGTCCGTATCGATTTGCCAACATATAAGGCAGCGCACATGAGGTCGTGTAACAGTGATTTTGAAATAAGAGTTCAAAAGCATGCTGGTAATCCGCCAAATTTTTTTTGTCTATGGTTCCTGCTTGCGGCCCATTCGAATTGTTGATTAAAATATCAACCTTATTCGACTCAAAATAATGTGTTATCTGCTTTTTGTATGCTTCGTGATCATTGTAGTCCACCACGATATATTGGTGTACCTGTCCTTTGGAGGTATCAAGACCTTCACAGGTACGTTGTAGCTTTTCCTCCTGTCGGGAAGCCAATGTTACAGATACGCCACATGAGGCAAGCACTTGGGCAATACCTGCACCTATACCAGCAGAGCTCGCTCCGATCAGGGCTTTTTTCCCATTTAGATTGATTTCCATATCTTTTTATTTTTTATTTTATAGCGTGTATGTATGCATAGCCAATCATCATGGCTGAAAATGCGTTCTAACCCCGGTTAATCGTTGTCCTTTGCTCGGATCATAGCAACAAATAAATATATGGCAAAGACCCATGCTGAGCCAAGGCATATCCAAGCAAAAATGGGAATTCCCCACCACTGTGGTTCTACGCGTGCGACAATAATCATCCCACCTAGTAAATTGAGTGACATAAACATAATTCCGATGACAATACGATTGACCCCCTTGCGTAAAATAGCATTAAAAGATCGCGCACTGATCAATCGATGGTTGAGTGTAAAATTTCCTGTTCGAAATAAGCGCACAAGGGCGCGCATATCTTCAGGAAGTTTTTCGACATCGCGCGCAAAAGATTCAACTTTATGTTTTCCTTTTTTGAAGATTGCCTCTGGAGAGAGCCGCTCCATCATAATCCTACGTGCAAAGGGCTTGATACTCTCCATAATATTAAGATCGGGATATAACTGGCGTCCAATACCTTCCATCAACGAAATGCCCCGCATCAACTGATAAATATATTCCGGAAAATACAAGCGGTTGTCACCAATGATGTTCCACAATTTATTGAACAATAAATCTAAGCTAAGATCCCCGAGAGATACATTATCAATCATATCGAAAATCTCATATAGGGATCTTTCAAACCGGTTACGATCCGGAATATGGCTCACCACGGCAACGTCTTCAATCACGTCAGCAAGCCGGACAGCATCTTCGGAAATAGCCGATTGAATAAACTCTTCAAGCTGCCTACGGTCTATCCCCAATAATTTACCCATATTTCCGAAATCCAAAAAAGCAATCCGCCCATCCGGCATCACCATCATATTGCCGGGATGCGGATCGCCATGAAAGAAACCATGGATAATCACTTGCTCAAGGTATAAATTGATCCCATTTTTTACCAGCGTTTGGACATCCATTCCCCGACGCTTAATTTCATCGGCATCAGTTACCTTGAAACCATCGAGATATTCCATGCAAAGAACATGGTCCGACGAGAGTTCAGGATAAACACGGGGTACCTTGATCAGTTTATTTCCTTTAAAGTTCTTTGTGAAGCGTTCGATGTTATGCCGCTCAATCACCAGGGACATCTCTTCCTGCATGGTCGTAGCGAAAGATTCAACAATCAGCAGAAGGTTAAGGTTTTCCAGTACATCATTGTACATGGTTAGGATTTTGGCAATATCACGCATAAGTGCCAGATCACAGCGCATAACCTCATCGATGCCAGGACGGCGGACTTTTAAAACGACTTGGGTTCCATCTTTTAAGATTGCGCGATATACCTGTGCGATAGAGGCCGCAGCAAAAGGTTCGGCAGTAATCTCCTGGAAATGCCCATCAATATCCAGCTCAAGTTCTTCTTTGAGATAAGATTTAATATCCACTTCAAAAGGGGGAACATTATCCTCAAGGCGCTTAAGTTCATCTACGAGATCTTTGGGCAACAACCCCTCTCGCGTCGAAGCCGATTGTCCAAGCTTGATAAAAGCCGGACCGAGCTCCTCAAGAGCCATGCGAATACGGGCATAAACACTGATATTATCGACGTCAATAGCATGTTCTACAGCAGATTGGGGTCCCTTCCACGGCAATCGAGCGATCGCATCTTTAAAACCATATTTGGCCAATATACTTAAGATCTGGGAACTGCGCTGTAACTTCTTTGTCGGATTAAACATAACGGACAATGGTTTTCAATGACAATATACGAAATATCCATGCCCCAAAAAGCAAACAAGCATAAAATGAAGCGGATATTCCATATGGACTAAAAAAACTAATCAGAAGGAGATGAAACAAAAACCTTACCTATTTTAGTTCGAGCCATTTTGAACGGAAAATCAAGTCTTCAACAGCATAAAATAAATACAAGGACGCTGTAAACTATTCGGCTTCCATTTGATCTAGCTTTTCCTTTATCTGTGTAATATAATTGCTATAATAAGCACGAATCATAAATTCTGTCAGACCAACAACAAGAATAATGGAAGCAATTGCGGAAAGGATCATCCACACAATAAAGTTTGGATCCTGTTGGAAAGTTTCCTTGAAATGGTATAATCGATCAAACCAGACGGTAGTCCGATTCTGTGCGATCATAATAAGATAAAGAAATAGAGCTTGCGGTATCATCACGTAGGCCGCGATCCGATAGGTCTCTACGGCATACTTCAAATCGTAATACAATTTGAGCAAGTGTTCTTTAGAAGCCAACAACTCGATCTTTTTCGTACTCTTTACCAAATAAAAGAACCTCCGATAATATAAAAGACTAGATAAGGATATCTGTACGATAAAAAAGTAATAGGCAAATGCAGCATAACCTTCAATCTTATATATCGGTAAGATGGGCACCAAAAACAGAAAGCCCATACACACGGCCCAAGAGATAAACTCACGTTTGATATTCTTGCGCAGCTTACCCATGATATTGCCGACTTCCTTATAGTATTTGAGATTTGGATTCTGTAAATCCTCGTCTGTAGGCTGTTGCTGCCAAGATTTTTTTAACTCATCAAAATTCATACTTGTATTTTTTAATGATTTGTTGAATTCGCTCCTTCGTGCGGTTTAATTTTACGCGGGCATTGACTTCCGATATACCCAGATTTTCTGCAATCTCGCGATGACTCTGACCTTCCAAAAACAAAAATATCAGGGCTTTTTCAATGGCGTTGAGCTCTTGAACGGCCTGATAAAAAACGTTCAGTTGCTCATCTTTATCGGTATCGTAAGCTTCTTCTGCAAAATCATGTCGTTCCTCTAACGTATCATAAATCTGATGTTTCTTTTCTTTTTTTAAGAATACCATTGCGGTATTGAGGGCAACACGGTACATCCACGTTGAAAATTTACTCTGTTGCTTAAATGTTGCATAGGATTTCCACAGCTGATAGACGATCTCCTGATACAGATCTTGTCGCCCTTCATGATCATCCATATACATACGGCTCACCTTAACGAGAATACCTTTATTCTCGTCAATCAGTCGAAGAAATTCTATTTCTGATGGGTTCACCTAGCGATTTTTCTTTAAATATATTTAGGTAATAAGTATAGCAAACAAACAAAGTGTTACAGCTTTATTTAAAAATATGTAAATTGTTATGAAAAAAGAGGCTAATCGTTGAAGATTATGGAGAATATATTTTATCAAGGTCAGATTATATGGGCGCAGATCGATGCAAATAGACATATGCGGCATTCTGCTTACGCTGATATCTGCGCACAGGCCCGCAGTAACATGTTGAACAAAATGGGCTTTTCACTGGATAAATTTGCCGAATTTCATATCGGTCCAATTTTATTTCGGGAAGAACTCATCTATTTTAAAGAAGTGCATTTAGATGAATATGTACAGGTAAAAGTAGAACTGACGAAATACAACAAAACAAATAGTCGTTTCTCATTTATACACCAAGTTTTTCGTAATGACGGCGTTTTGTGCTGTACCGTCAACGTCGATGGAGCCTGGCTCGACCTTCATAAGCGGAAATTAACGAAGTTACCGGAAGAGATGGAGCCTTATCTCGCCAAAATTCCCCGATCTGAAAACTATGCGGAAACTGAATAGTCTTTTCATCATGTCAGGACCATCCTGATAAAAAAATCCCTCGGAACGCAAACGGAATTCCGAGGGATTAAAATATAAACTAAACCTAAAAACTATTGTCTTTTGCTCACCTTTGGTCATTCCCAAAATGAACTATTTCTGGTATGCTGCTGGATTATTTAACTTCAATCAAACGTTTTGCAATGATTGCATCTTCTTTTTTGCCAACAGTCAAAATTAATATACCACCTTCATAGGCAGCCTCGATATTGCTGTAATCTACGGTCTCTGGCAAGGTAAATGATCTTGAGAACGAAGAATAATTGAATTCTTTTTTGCTGTATAATTTTTCTTCACTCACACTTTCCTCTTTTTTCTCAGCTGAAATGGTAATTAGATTTTTATCGACATTGATCTTAAAATCAGATTTATCCAATCCAGGCGCTGCCATTTCAATTTTAAAGGATTTTTCAGTTTCTGATATATTGACCGCAGGTACACGGGACACCAAACGATCGGAGATGAAGTTATCATTGAATAAGTTGTCGAATACAGTGTTCACAAATGGATTTACTGCATCCGTGTTTAAACTTTTTGTAGGGAATTTAATTAATGCCATTTTTTTGTCCTCCTAATTTTTTATTTTATTGTTAAGCTTTTTTTGTTCTACCTATTTGAAGAGAGCTATTCAATTTGCGTACCAGCAGGTTTTAAAAGACAAAATGTCATTTAAAAATAAAAAATAATGTCATTTTGTCTTAAAAACAACTGTTTCCAACTACCTAGCGATCAATTTGTCATTAGCGGGCTCCCTGCCCCCTATCCCAAATTGTCCCTATACACAGACTAACGTATAGGAGATAAAACAGTTTATCAGAAATTGTCATTTTTTATTAAGAGTCTGAAACAGAGCGCTCAATTAGCAGCGTACCGTATAAGAGAAAAATCTTTTATGAAACGTTGTTATTTTTACTGAGCACCTCAAACAGAGCGTTCGAATAGTAGTGTATCATATAAGAGAAAAAGATTTTATCAGAAGTTGGTATTTTATTAGGCATCCGAAACGTAACGTTCAAAAAACCATTAAGGTTGATTTTGTTCCAGCGAAGCAATCAATAAGAATTTGACAGCATCGTAAATATAGTCCTTAGCCTCTGCATAGGAGATCCCATAGCGTCGCTGTACGACATCAGCATAATGTGGAAATGGCGTAAATAATTTATCATAATAGGCATCCAGTTGTACTATGGTCGGCAACTCAAAAGCCAAACGAAGCTGAAACCGCCGGATAATGGCTGTATCCAATATTTCAGGATGATTCGTTGCTGCAATCAATACCGCTTCAGCAGGAAAATAATCGATCAGCTGTATAATGGTGTTCACGAGACGGCGCATTTCACCCACATCCTTTTCTTCACTAATCCGCGCCTTTCCGATCTGATCGAATTCATCTAAAAACAGAACTGCTTTTTCACGCCCTGCTTTATCAAAGACCTGTTTGATGTGCTGCGAGGTTTCGCCAATACGAGAAGAAATGAGGTTGCTCAAATTCAACACATAAATTGGTTTTTCAAGCGCTGTAGCCAGCGCTTTCGCCGTTGTTGTTTTTCCGCAACCCGAATAACCGTGCAGTAAAATCTTATTGCTCACCGGCAGACCATATTGCGAAAGCTCTTTAATATAACGATGCTCTTTAATCAGCTGATGCAGCTTTTGACGGCTGTCCTTTTCCAAGAAAACATCCTCCAAAGCAATCCTTTCCTTATCGGCTATGACAAGATCGTAAATATTCATACTATTAATTTAAGACTATCAGATAACGATTGGCAAAACTAAATCTTTCAGTTGGTATATCGCTGATCCAGTTTCGTTTTAATCCTTAAAATATTTAAGACTAACTTGGGAGCAAGAAAGGTCCCCTCCAAAGGGAGGGTTCGATTTGCGTATCACCACTTCGATCGTCAGAGCATGGGATACTCTTTCCCGAATCTGTTCGAGTATTTCTGAAGCCGCAGATTCCAGTAGCTTACGTTTAGGTAGCATGACACCGGCTGTAATCTGGTAAAGTTCTTCGTAATTGAGCGTATTGTTTAAGTCCTCTGTCTCGGCATTCAAAAAGGGAAAACATACGTCAATAGAAACAAAAAATTCATTGCCTAGCACCTGTTCTTCTTCATAGTAACCTATTGGTGCATAGAACCGGGCTTCTTTCAGCGATACTGTCTGTAAAATGGTTGCCATGCACAAACCTACTGAAATTGTTCCAAACAAGTGGGATTATTTGTATATTTAACCATACCAAAAACCCAACAGATGAACTTTTCTTTATCCTCAGCGATAGCAACAACACTCTTATTTGGCGCCACTGCATTACAGGCCCAAACAAATATGAAACCCAGCGACACCGAATATTATAGTCCGGTACCACCGACAGTAACAATCAATCAGGGTGTACCAAGCGATGCCATTGTCCTTTTTGACGGCAAGGATCTTAGGCAATGGAAAAGTGAAAAAGGCAAAGCCAATTGGACGGTGGCCAACAACGTACTTGAAGTAAAACCGGGGGCTGGAGCCATTGAGACCAACGAACACTTTAGCGATTTTCAATTGCATATTGAATGGAAAAGCCCCGAAGTAATCAAAGGCGAGGGCCAAGGAAGAGGCAATAGCGGAATTTTCCTCCAAGGGCTTTATGAAATTCAGGTATTGGACAACAATAACAACCCAACCTATGTCAACGGCGGAGCAGGCAGTATTTACAAACAGCGCCCCCCCCTGGCGCAGGTAATTGCTCCGGAAAAATGGCATGTGTACGATATTATTTATAAAGCCCCTCAGTTCAATAAGGATGGAATCTTGACCGCTAAAGGAACAGTAACGGTCCTCCATAATGGCGTCGTTGTACAAAACAATACTCAAATCGATGGCACAACCGAATATATCGGACTACCAAAACAAATAAGCCACGGCCCAGGTCCAATTGTACTGCAGGATCATGGTGATCTGGTCCAGTTCAGAAACATCTGGCTACGTAAACTATAACTTAGCAGCAAGACGTAGCGGTTTATAGCAAACAATTTAAGTTAGAAAAGCAACAATTCTGTACTAGGTTTTATAGGGCTATTTCCCTAATTTAGCCCTATAAAATTTAAAAACAAACGGAATGTAATGAGCTACTTGCGCCTTTAATTTCCTATCGCAACAGGTTTAGAAGCCTCATGTGATTATTGGACTAATGAAGCGCAAAATAACCACTGGAATGGGCTCACGTATGACGTTGTGTATAAACATTCACACAATATTACAGTTTAATGAAAAGAATTGCGCTATTCTTCTTGTTGGCAAGCTCCATCAGCAGCTATGCACAACGCAACCTCAATTTAGAAGAAACAGTATTTGGACCCCGAACTTACGCCCCAACATCGATAGCCGGAGCATCGTGGATCCCAAAATCAAACAACCTCTCCTATCTCGATAAATCGTACCAGAACCTATTATCAAAAAGCGCTTCCAGCAACTGGAGCGAAACAAATCTGGTCTCTAAAACAGACCTCAAAAAAGCACTAAAAACGACTATTCCGGGCGAAACATTCAATCTGCGCGTATTTCCTTATGACTACAAATGGCGTGATGGAAACGCGCTATTACTGCAAGTGGAAGGAAAAGATAAAACCTATACGGTGGCTTACAGCATCAAAAAAAAAATATTGAAAGCTTTATCGGTAATGACAACAAGGGAGCTAACCGCGAGGTAAGTTCGGATTTTTCAAAAATCGCCTACTTAGTAGACAATAACATCGCAATTGTTGACAAAGACGGCAAAATTACTTCCGTCACCAACGATAACGACAAAGGAATTGTCAATGGTAGTGATTACACCCATCGCCAGGAATTTGGCATCAAGAAAGGAATGTGGTGGAACAATCAAAATGACAAACTGCTGTACTACCACAAAGACGAGACGATGGTTGCCAATTATCCATTACCGCAATGGAGTCCCAAAATTGCGGATATCAAATGGATCAAATACCCCATGACAGGCCAAAAATCGGAAGAAGTTTCGTTGATCGTTTACAACACCACCACGGGACAAAAGGTAACCCTTCAAACCGGTGAGCATTCAGAGCAGTATTTGACCATGGTTACCTGGGATCCTTCTGGTAAATACATCTACGTCGGAGTACTTAACCGTGGGCAAAATGATCTTAAAGTCAACAAATATAATGCAGAAAACGGTTCTTTGGTCAAAACCCTGTTTGAAGAAACTGCGACAACCTGGGTTGAACCTGAAAACCCATTAACATTCTTACCAAACAAACCGGATCAATTCCTTTATCAATCCGATAGAGATGGTTATAATCAACTTTACCTCTACAACACGGAAGGTAATCTGATCAAAAAACTCGGCTATAAAGACATCGTTATGGAGGCATTGCTCGACTTTTCGGCTGATGGCAGCAAAGTTAGCTATACAGGAGTCACCAACAACGGTTTAGATCGCCAATTATTTGAGGTCGACCTAAAATCTGGGAAAACGGTTCAATTAACAAATGAATCGGGCACGCATCATGCTGCACTAAGTAGCGATGGCAAGTATATCTACGATCAATATAGTAATTTAAAAACACCAAATAAAGTTCAGGTCAAAGAAGTTAAATCTGCTAAAGAAACTACCTTAGTCAATGCAGAAAACCCTTTTTCCGGAAAAATAAATGATCCTAAAATCGAATTTGTACAGTTGACATCTGCAGATGGGAAATACCCATTGACAGGACGTATCATTTATCCCAACGACTTTGATCCAGCTAAGAAATATCCGGTCATGTATTATTTATACGGCGGATCACATTCGCAGCTTGTTTCCAACAAATGGCTAGGAGGCGCTGGATATTTTGATATGTATATGGCGCAACAGGGCTATATCGTCTTCACGATGGATAATCGCGGCACGAATTACAGAGGCCGTGATTTCTATACAGCTACGCATCGCAACCTCGGTCAAAACGAAATGGCCGACCAGATGAAAGGAATAGAGTTCCTTAAATCAAAATCTTTTGTTGACCAACAGCGCATGGGTATTTTCGGGTGGAGTTTCGGTGGTTTTATGACAACTTCCTTCATGCTGCATCATAACGATATCTTCAAGGCTGCAGTAGCTGGAGGTCCTGTAATCGACTGGAAATTTTATGAGGTGATGTACGGCGAACGCTACATGGACACGCCGCAAGAAAATCCGGAAGGTTATAAATTGACATCACTCCTCAATAAAGCCGATCAACTGAAAGGAAGATTATTGATTATTCACGGCGCACAAGACCCTGTCGTTGTACAACAAAACAGCATGGAGTTTTTAGAAGCCTGTATTAAAGCCGGAAAGCAAGTAGATTATTTTCTATACCCGACTCATGAGCACAATGTAATGGGAAAAGACCGTATTCATATGTACGAAAAAATTGCGGACTACTTCAATCAGCACCTCAAAAATCCGTCATAAACTCAGGAAAACAAGAAAAACCAAAAAGGGCTATCCAAAAAGATTTGGACTGCCCTTTTTTATGCAATTTAGTACAGGTTAATGTGACTCCTGATCCAGGCCTTCGGATAAACTATACAATGTCCAGTGTTTTGTTTTTATGGCCTGAGATTCTGTCCGAAGCAATCGGATAAAATCCTGCACCCCAACTTCCTCATTCCCATTACCATGAATCAGGACAATACTTCCGTTTTTGGCCTGCTGTCCTTTAGCCAACCAGGCATCCGAGCCTACCGCAATAAGACCATAGGACAATAGCTGCTCAATGATGCGCCGATCGGAAACTAAGCCCGGACAACGAAAAAATACCGAAGGCAGAAGACCGTTTTTCAGCATCAATTTTTCATTCTCCAACACTTCATAACCTAGATTCGTATTTTTGGAAAGCAAAAAATTGGATGTTAAAGGATTACTAGTAAAAACATGGTCATACGTATGATTTACCCAGGTAATCTTTACTCCCTTTGCATCCAATGACTTTAGCCATGCTAGATCTGCAGCGTGATTTAGCATCCATTTACCCGAAACAGAAACGGCCAGTGGCAGGCTGCGATCTATCCCCTTAAATGCAGCGAGAAGATCTTCAAAAATAGCCCTGTCCAAAGGTTTATGTGAAGGACATAGATCAATCGTCAAATTAATACCAGCCTCTTTGGGAAGCCTAAAATTCAGCCCCGCATCCTGTAAGTTGTTTTCAGTTTTTCTGACTAAAGAGAAGCAGCTTTCGTATACCGAACCACTTAGACTTTTTGTAACCTGAGCCGCATCGTTGTACAGAACGCTGACCGATCGATCTCCTACTATACGCGTTTGCAGTGTAGTAGGATCTACCGTCAAATAATATTTTACAGTATTTGTCGTGAAACTACGGATCCCCACCAGAGAATTATTATTTTCACGGAGGATCAACCACTCGGTTCTGTAGTTTTCTAAATTGGCAAATGAAACCTGTCCATTAGAGAGTAGGGCGCACACCAAAAATAGACCAACAAAAATGAGCTGTTTCATCATCAGTTGCCACTCGTTCTTTTAGACTGTAGATTAGTTGGCCATACCGTCGGCTTGCCATCTTTATCAATTGGCAATGTGATCTTATCGCGGGAGACCAAAGCAGGCTCTTCACAGGCAAGGTAAGTCAAAATCGCAACGATAATGGCGTTTTGTTTTACTTCATCAAACACAATCTTATCATAGGTATCCCGATTGGTGTGCCAGGTCACCTTACCATAGTCCCAGGATGTGGAAGAGAGCCCAAAGGCCGGAATTCCTTTTTGAACGAAAGAAGAATGATCACTTCCCCCCGTCCCCGGCATACCTGGAAAACTGGTTTGGATTTCATTACGGAACTCTTCAGGCAAATATTGCACCCAGCGGCTTATATATTCGTAAGATTTTTCAAAACCACTGCCCCCTATCCGGACAATTCGCCCTGTGCCGTTATCCTGATTCCATACCACCTGTATATTTTTAGCGATCTCGGGATGATCTTCGACAAAAGCTGAAGAGCCATTCAGCCCCTGCTCCTCACTTCCCCAGTTACCGACCAAAATCGTTCTTTTATTATCCGGGTAAACCTTCCTTAAAATGCGGACAGCCTCCATCATGGTAATTACTCCTGTCGCATTGTCTGTCGCTCCCGAAGCGCCGTCCCACGAATCTAGATGTGCCGAAAGCACAACATACTCGCCCGGTTTTTCCTTTCCCTTGATCTCTGCGATACTATTATAGGTCTTTGATATTCCAAGCTCTTTTGAATTTCCCTGCAGCGAAACCCGAGGTTTGACCCCATGTTCTGCCATGCGGTATAACAGACCGTAATCTTCCAGCCCTACGTTAAATACCGGAATCTGTTTGGACTTCGCATCAAAAATCCGTGTAATACCAGGCAACTCTGTCCAATAGGAATCAATGGCACCAACGGCGCCAGCATTCTCCAAAGCCAAGGGCAATGTCCGACGCGTGCTTCCCGTATAGGACATACTACTCTCCCATTTTTTCAACTGATCATTTTTTAAGGCTTGATATTTTTCATAACCTTTCGGGGAAGCTGACTCCTTCCAGTTGGCATCTGACCGTCCTGAAAGCGGATTCATTCCAATCAATACGATCTTGCCTTTGACTGTCTTAAGCCAAGACTGAAAATCAGACGGGGAACTAAATAAAGGCATTACCACAACCTCGGCTTCAACCCCTTTCTCCTTGGTCACGGGACTGAACGCCAACTGTGTACCTTCCAAAGATTTTATGCGGGGATAGGTCATCGTCACCTGAGAAGTTCCTCGTTCCCACGAACGCCATTCACCATAGGGCTCATTGCGGGCCTGTGCGCCAAGCGCATTATAATTTTTGACAACCCAATCATGCGCCTGTTGCATTTGTGGACTCCCGACAAGACGGGGGCCAATCATATCGACAAGCTCAAACGCATACTTCTCCAATTGTGAATTTGCATTTGCCTCCTGCACAATTGACGAAACCATCGCTTCTTTATTTTGAGCAAAAATAGCTGGAATGCTCAGCAATAGAAGTGCCAGCCCTAAAGATTTCATTCCACGCTGTTTCATTAAATCTACCTTCATGTATATATCTTTATTTATTGTATAATTCTCCGTTAATACGCTAACGCTACGAGCGCAAACTACATGTTACTATATTCCACTAGCTCTCAAAGAAGCTCCAGAAAAAGACAGTGCTCCGGTCAACCTTAGTTAATTTAGAAACCCAAAGTTTCCTGTGATTGGTTTTTCCGAAAATTACTAAACAATATTTAAAAACACACATTCATTTTTAATCAATTAAATGATATACCCTTATTTAGTTGAAAAAAAAACATAAAAAGCCTGAAAAGAAACTTTCCAGGCTTTACCAAATATAGATATGAGGGTTGATTAGTTACACGGCTTCCACTTTGGATTTTTCGTAGCTCTCTTGGTGAACCGAGGCCACAGCCCGACCCGATGGATCATTCAGATTCTGGAAAGAAGCATCCCAAGCTAAGGCTTCCGGCGTACTGCATGCGACAGATTTTACCGATGGAACAGTTTGTGCTGCCGCTGTTGAAGGAAAATGTGATTCGAAAATTGTCCGATATAAAAACTCTTCTTTGTTTTTCGGTGTGTTTATCGGGAAGCGCGTTGAAGCCTCGGCAAACTCCTGATCAGAAACTTTACTTTCAGCCTGCTCTTTCAAGGTATCGATCCAGCTATAGCCTACACCGTCAGAAAATTGCTCTTTCTGGCGCCATGCGATGCTTTCTGGCAGATAGTCTTCAAATGCCTTACGTACAACCCATTTCTCCATCCTTCCTTCGCGAATCATTTTATCGGAAGGATTGATACGCATCGCAATGTCCATAAATTCTTTATCTAGGAAAGGTACACGCCCTTCAACACCCCATGCTGCAAGTGATTTATTTGCCCGCAGACAGTCGTACAGGTAAAGCTTTTTCAGCTTACGTACAGTTTCCTCGTGAAATTCCTGTGCATTTGGCGCTTTATGAAAATAAAGATACCCACCAAAGAGTTCGTCTGACCCTTCACCCGACAATACCATTTTAATGCCCATTGATTTGATTACACGAGCTAATAAATACATCGGTGTAGAAGCGCGTACCGTCGTGACGTCATAAGTCTCCAAGTGGTAGATCACGTCACGGATCGCATCCAATCCTTCTTGGATGGTAAAGTTGATCTCGTGGTGTATTGTTCCGATATGATCTGCTGCTTTCTGTGCCGCAATTAAATCCGGTGCTCCCTTCAATCCCACCGCAAATGAATGCAGTTGAGGATACCAGGCATCTTCTTTGTCGTCACTTTCGATACGTTTGGATGCAAACTTCTTCGTTACCGCAGCAATAACCGATGAATCCAATCCACCAGACAGCAGTACACCGTAAGGTACATCTGACATCAATTGACGATGCACCGCATCTTCCAAACCTTTGCGCAAAACAGCGATATCGGTCTCGTTGTCTTTTACAACATCGTAACTTTCCCAATCACGTTGATACCAGCGCTGCGGAGCTTTCCCCGTTTTGCTATACAAGTAATGCCCCGGAGGAAATTGTTCAATCGTCGTACAGAAACCTTCCAGTGATTTTAATTCGGATGCAACGAACAATTGCCCCTGCTCATCTTCACCATAATATAGAGGGATAATTCCCATATGGTCACGTGCGACAAAAAAGGAATCATCACGTGAATCATAGAGTGCAAAACCAAAAATACCATTTAATTCATCCACAAATGAGGGACCTTTCGCTAAATATAATGCCAACACAACTTCAGAGTCACTTTGTGTCGAGAACTCATAATCAGGAAGGCTATTTCTTAATTCATGGTGGTTATAGATCTCGCCATTAACTGCTAGTACAACTTTACCGTCCGGACTGTACAATGGTTGACTTCCAGATTTAGGGTCAACAATAGCTAACCGCTCGTGTGCTAATAAAGCTTTCTCACCAGTGAATATACCCGACCAGTCCGGACCACGGTGGCGAATACGTTTTGACATTTCTAATACTTGAGATCTCAATGAGCTTGCAGGTTGCTTTAATTCAAAAGCGCCAATAATTCCACACATATTATGAAAATTTTAAATATTTCGTTTTTACATTATGTTATTGACACAAAGTAAAACAATTAAAAACTAAATTCATAATAATTTTTAATTTTTATTATATTTTTATCAAAAATACTTTTCAAAACAAACAAAATTATCAATGAAACACTTATTTGTTTACAATAATCACACAATCTATTAACAATTGATCTGCAGATTAATCGTTAAATTAACTTCGTAATCAAATAACCAGGACATGGATCTAATTAGAACCTTCTATAGTGAGCTTGCACTAACTCCTCAGGAATTAACTGCAATTACAGAAAAACATGAAGCCATAACCGTCAAAAAGGGCGATTTTATATTGACCAAAGGACAGGTTTCAAATGCTTATTACTTGATTGAGTATGGACTTACACGCTCCTTTTTACACGATTATGAAGGCAATGAAGTTACCATAAGCTTCTGTACGGACAATGATGTTGTCATTGAAGTCGCCTCTTTTTTTCAACGCCATCCAACGGTGGAAAATATCCAGGCACTCATGGAAACCCGTCTCTGGAAAATAAAGTTTGAAGATTTTCAGGAACTTTTTCATCAGATTCCTGAATTTAGGGAATGGGGGCGTTCTTGGATGGCCAAGGAACTTGTTCACAGTAAAAATAGGGCTATTGCCATGATTACCGAACCTGCTACTACCCGCTATTTGCGCTTGATAAAAGAAAAACCAATATTGATACAGCAGGCACCACTCAAGCATATTGCTTCCTACCTGGGCATCACCGACACTTCCCTAAGCCGCATCCGGAAAGAAATTGTCCACGGAAATTAAACCGTGGTAACGCCCAAAGGACTACTTTTTTAAATCTTGCCTTAAGGCAAGATTTTTAAGAAAACTTCAGCTTAATTTTACCAATGTGCTTCCAAGCTATTTATTTATAGTCTTAAAAGAAGGAAAAATTGAGAAAAGAGTTAAAAGAAGTAATCATTATATTCAAAAATTAGAAATCATGGCAAAATTACACGCTTATCTAAATTTCGACGGAAACTGTGAAGAAGCATTCAACTTTTATGAAAAAGTCTTCAATACAAAAAATCCTGGCTTCATGCGTTATGGAGATATCCCTGCCGACCCACAGATGCCACCTGTTCCAGACGAAGCAAAAAACAAAATCTGTCATACAGCAATTTCGATCAACGGCGATAGTATGCTGATGGGAGCTGATGTTGTTCCTGCTTTTGGACAACAATATATCCAAGGAAACAACAGCTATGTCATGCTGATGTGCGAAAGCACCACCGAAGCGAAAGCTTTGTACGATGCACTGAGCACCAATGCAAAGGTCGTTGAAATGCCACTTGGCGAAACATTTTTTGCCGAACTATACAGCGCTTTTCAGGATCAATTCGGTATCTGCTGGATGGTTTATTTTGGTGGGAACAAAGACCAGGATTGCGAAAGTAATGCTTAAGCCAACCGCTTAGCTGACAAAATAGTTGAAAAAGAGAGGGCAGTAATCTATTGTTACTGCCCTCTCTATTCCCGTGGTTTCGTTATCGTGTAGCACCTATGCTACCCTGTGGAATGGCCATTTCAATTTTGTCTTTTCAAAACTGCCACAACAAGATGTTTTCCTGTGCATCTCAGGTTTTTACCGCTACTAGGTTAAATTTATTATTTTTTCACCAGTACTTCTTCCTCAAACAGGATCCCATCCCAACCATTTGTCCTAAATTGACGAATGTTCTGGTGGCCATCTCCGTCTGGATTATCGAGTACATTTCGATAATGTTCGGCAAAAAGGCGCAATGTATCCTCCTGCGAAAGATTATTTAACTGTGCAAAATAGAAAACTTTTGCACTACCTTGATTTTCTTCTTTCGAATTTTTCAGCGTCCCATTTTGAAATGCACTGGGACTATAGCTGTACTGATCGGCAATATGCGCCAATACTTCCTGAAACTGTAATTCGCTTCCTTTTGATTTATTCAATAATTCTGTTGTAGTCATCTTGATATTAAACCTTTTAAAATCTATTCTAAATTAATTTTTCAACCATAAACCTGAATGAACAGGAATTAGCGCTCTTAAATAATTCCGTGTAGTGACCCTCCCTTTGCAGCAAGTTGATCCACACGCCTTTCCACCGCTTCGTCTTTAATCAACGCCGGCGCATGATGGGGTTTTGTCCGCGCATCAATAATTAGCGGTCCTTTACAACCCCAATGTTTAAATGTTGTAAAACTATGTATTCCATAAATATCAAACGCAGGGTTACTTCTGGTAAACGTTGTCCAAACAAAATTATTGACGGTAGCGGCGGTGAAGTGAGCATCATCACATAAGACGATCAACGGGAAACCTTCCCAGGCGAGCCCTGCGGCAGCGCGGCACCATTCGGCCATTATTTTCGGCTCATGCTCGTAAGTAGTGAATGCCTGACCATCAATGGCAATAATACCGGGCATAACAAATTTTGCCTGATTGAAAGGTCGGGGTAGTTCAAAACCAGCCGGCAATTCACGGCCCAATTCTCTTTTCTTTGTACCAGCGGCAGCAAAAACCACCTTGGAACCGGTATTTAATCCATCGCCAGAATAATCCAAGGTATCGATAGTCGTATTAGTCTGAAAATGAACATCTCGAGTAAGGTCTATGCGTTCAAGGATATGACCCAAAAAAGCCGGAATATCATAAATATCCAATTGCGGATTATCTTCATTTGCTGAAATAAACAAATATTTAGCGAGGCTGAGCTGATTTTTACCCAGTATCTGATTGGCTATCGTTAAAATTTCTTGCGGTCGATCCACACGCTGATAAGGCGTATACCGTTCAGACCCTATTGCAAAAAGTAAGGGATGTACACCAGCGGCATCAACAGCATTAACTGCATGGAGACCTGAAATCTCCTTTGGAATGGCCGCCCCCGTAATTTCGTGGATTAAGGCACCAAAACTGGTGTCTTCCTGCGGCGGTCGTCCCACAACGGTAAAAGACCAAATTGGATTTTTCTTATGGTACACATTATGCACCTTCATCAAGGGAAACGGGTGAGTTAAACTATAGTATCCGATATGGTCACCAAAAGGACCTTCCGGTTTATTTTCGTTGGGATAAACAGTACCGGTAATCACAAAGTCTGCATCTGCCGAGATACAAAAACCTTCATCATCATAAAAATAACGGAACCTTCTATTTCCCAATGCCCCCGCAAAGATCATCTCAGAGAGTCCTTCCGGTAGCGGCATTACAGCAGACAAGGGATGTGCTGGCGGTCCGCCGACAAAAATACTCACCTTTAAAGGTTTACCGAGCGCATTTGCCTTAGTTTGATGGATTCCGATACCACGATGCAACTGATAATGTAAACCAATCTCCTGATCAGGCAGATAATCATTCCCAGAAAGCTGAATCCGATACATCCCCAGATTGGCCTGCATAATACCGGGTTTGGCAACATCTTCTGTATATACCTGCGGCATCGTCACAAAAGCACCGCCGTCCATTGGCCAGTTGACGATCTGCGGAAGTTTACTAATTGATGTTTTACCATGAAGTATGGGAGCCCCCGATTTTTTTTTCCAGGGTAAAGCCCCAAGGGCTGTCATCGAGGAACCAATATATTGAAAAGGATTTTTAAGTACTGCAGCAGGATTCATCTTAACATCCACCAATTTCTTCAGGTGGTCTAACGAATCCCGGAACATAAACTTCGAGCGTTCCAGCGTTCCAAACAAATTAGATACAGCCGGAAATTCCGAACCTTTGATATTTTCAAAAAATAAGGCGGGCCCTTCAACATCAAACACCCGCATATGGATGGCGGCCATTTCCAAATAGGGATCGACCTCTTCTTTGATCCGGATTAAATGACCATGTTTTTCAAGATCCGCAACACATGCTTCTAAACTATTGTATCCCATATATTAAATCTGCTTCAACATGTTAATCCACAAATTTAACAGAATAATTTATTAAACAGGATATAAAGAAAAAACCTTTAGCGATCTTGGATCCCGCTCCCTTATCATCAGTATAACAACCTCAACCATTACCTAGGTATCCATGCAGACATAGGATTTCAAGGGCGTAAATTCAAATGCCTGTACGCGCTGCCAAGTTGAATTATCTACATTTTTCTCATAATAAAGTACTCGCCTAAATTCATCAATATCTTCTTTATTGATATCATTCAACCTTGTCAACAAGAGCTTAGCAAAGAATTTATTGACGCCTATTTCTCTCTTTTGGCCTTCGGAAGTGCACTTCAGGAAATGGTAAAATAAGCCTCTAAATGTCATTTCCTCATTGCCACCGAGGTAAATAACTTCTGATATAAAATTATTTTCCCAAGGCATTTCTCGTAGCCAGCGGTAAACATCGAGCAAAGGCAGGGGGCGAAACTTCAGGGAAGCCACCCAGTTCCAATAAAATATGGTCTGCCGTTTGGCAAGTTTCGCAAATATGCGGTTCAAGACACTCTCCTTCCCGATGACGCTACTTTTAATCACGATGGTATATTGGACGCGTAAATTTTCCAGCAGATCGCGCACAGGCTCCAAAAAATGTTCATCCATTAGCCTCGCGACATAAATGACGCGGTTATTTCCGGCACGTCTACAAATTTCCACGAAATTACGCAGACCAAGCAATTCAAGCTGAAGCTGTATATCATTGTCAAGTGAGGGAACCTGTGTAAAATAAATTCCAAAATTGAGATCAGCAATCTGAAAATTCTCAAAAGCTTCCCCTTTTCGCAACAGGTCCAATTCAAAAAGCTTTGCCGTCACCTTTTCCTTTACTATTTTATTAAAAAGAGATAAGTTGCGCACTAATCCAGTCACATCAAAATCGCTGGATTGCAAATAACAGGATGCCCGTCGTCCCAAATAGGTATTTAGCCCGCTGATTAAAACCTTTTTCATTCGAATTCTCTATATTTTTGGCTTTGAAACTACCACGATTTAATGATTCGTTCTCACGATCGTGAGCCATTAAATAGGATCGTTCCTTCCTAGTACGCTGAATTTATATATTACCTTTTTATTCGCTAAAACGAATAAAATCCCTAGGACGGTTCCATTGGTGATGCAGCAATCTTTTCCATGTTTTTCTTACGCTTTTAGTATATTACTCGGATTGTTTCAAGAGTAACGGAAATAACTTACAAATATCATAATTCCCTGATTTTAGAACAGAGAAACCTCAAATAAGTTTAACACTATTTTTATTTTTTCCTAACCAAAATAGCGTAAACCATCCAAACAAGTACCGCCATTGTCCTTTTTTTGTCAATTCGCGCATAAATACTTTCAAGAACACAATATCCTTATATATTTGTAAATCTTCTGAAAATAGGCTGCACTAAAAAGTATTTATCTTCACCTCTATGGACAAAAGGGCTACAATGATCTGGTTTCGAAATGATTTAAGACTTCATGACAATGAAGTATTTTATCAAGCTTCTGAAAAAAGTTCATTCATCATCCCGGTATACTGTTTTGACCCCCGATATTTCGACCGCAATCAATTTGGCACTTTAAACACAGGTGTTCTGCGAGCGGCCTTTGTCATTGAAGCCGTGACCGCTTTAAAAGAAAAATTAAAGAGTCATGGTAGCGACTTGTTGACTTATATTGGCAAACCTGAAGATATTATCCCAAGAATAGCACAAAAATACCAAGTCAACGAAGTTTATCATCACCGCGAGGTGGCACTTCGGGAAACTTCTATTTCGGAAAAAGTAGAAAGTGAGCTTTGGAGCAGCAAAATAAATTTGCGCCATTTCATCGGTCACACCCTCTACCATAAGGAAGATCTTCCTTTCCCTATTAAAGACATACCCAATGGTTTTTCCATTTTCAAGAAAAAAGTAGAGCGGGAAAGTCTGGTGAGGCAACCCATCCCATTTCCGACCAATTTCCTTACGCCGCCCCATCTTGAGGACACCAAAATTCCTTCATTAAAAGATTTGGGCTATTCAGAAGAGGAGATCAAATCTGTTGATGACATCTATATTCTCGGTGGCGAAGACACTGCGCTTAGTATTATGCATGCGCTATTGTCAACCTTTCCGGAGACAGAACAGGACCCTTTGATTCTAGGGCCTTTTATAGCGTCAGGGGCCTTGTCGCCTATTTTACTCTATAACAATATCAAAAAACTTGGTGAAGGTAAGAAAGACAAACGATTTGAAAAGATTGTCGACATTCTGCTCTGGCGCGATTATTTTAGGTTTATGCTTAAAAAATATCCGAATATATTCTTTAAGCCACAAGGCACTAAAAACAGCTCCCCTCAGGATCATCCGGCCTTAGACGGGAATGAAGAATTATTTGAAAAATGGAAATCGGGCCACACGGAACATGATTTTATAAACAGTGTGATGATCCAGTTACAGAAGACCGGCTATATCCCTTATCAAGCACGCTTAATCGCAGCCAGCTATTTAGTTCATGAGTACCAGGTCAACTGGCTTCGTGGCGCTTCCTGGTACGAGGAGCACCTATTAGACTATTCTCCGGCAACTGTTTACGGACAGTGGTCTCATATTGCCGGAGTTGGGACAAGCGAAAAAGACAATAAAGCGCTGGACTGGCAAAAATTGATCAAAACTCATTTCCCAAATGGACTTCCAAAATTGGACGAAATACTTGTTAAATAAATCTTCGGCAGAAATAAATAATTCCAATAGAAAATAAATTTGTAGGACGCTGGAAGCCCTTTTTAAATCATGCTAAAAATGTTAAGAATTGGATAGGTTTATTGATTAAATTATTCAATTTCAGTATTAGAAACTCTTTTTTTATTCATAACTTTGACAAATTTCATAGTTTTAATTGTAAATGGACAATCTGACATATTTGAGTAATGCTGATTCGGCTTATGTCGATGGCTTATATCAATCGTACAAGCAAGATCCCCAATCGGTAGATTTCGGATGGCAAAAATTCTTTGAAGGTTTTGATTTCGGTCAAAATGCTGGCGGAACAACAAGTTCAGTAGGCGAGGCTACTCCCGAGCACGTATTGAAAGAAATCAATGTGCTGAACATGATCAATGGCTACCGCGACCGTGGCCACCTATTCACACACACTAACCCTGTTCGTGAAAGACGTAAATACTATCCTGGAAAGGAATTGGAAACGTTTGGTCTTGCAGAAGCAGACATGAACACCGTTTTTAATGCTGGTGTTGAAGTCGGTTTAGGTCCAGCAACATTGAAAGACATCCGTCAATTGGTGGAGGATACTTACTGCCGTTCTATTGGTGCAGAATTCAAATATATCCGTAATCCAGAAAAAATTAAATGGTTACAGGACCGCATGGAAGCGGATCGCAACATGCCAAAATTTTCGTTGGATACCAAAAAGAGAATTTTAAACAAATTAAACCACGCCGTTGTATTCGAAAACTTTTTAGGCACTAAGTTTTTAGGTCAAAAACGTTTCTCGTTGGAAGGTGCAGAAAGTTTAATACCAGCATTAGATTCGGTCATTGAAAAAGGTGCAGAAATCGGTATCCAGGAATTCGTTATCGGTATGGCTCACCGTGGCCGTCTGAATGTCTTGACTAA
Organism: Sphingobacterium sp. UBA2610; assembly: GCF_002339225.1. Lineage (NCBI taxonomy): Bacteria > Pseudomonadati > Bacteroidota > Sphingobacteriia > Sphingobacteriales > Sphingobacteriaceae > Sphingobacterium > Sphingobacterium sp. UBA2610. The sequence goes on along the minus strand of NZ_DDKA01000011.1, from coordinate 51,765 downwards.
TATCATGGGTAAATCTTACAAATCAGTATTCTCTGAATTTGAAGGTAAGACCTACGCTGATGATCCTGAAGTAAACTTTGGTGGTGACGTAAAATACCACTTGGGCTTTTCTTCTGAGGTTAAAACAAACGATGGCAAATCTGTCCATTTAAGTTTGGCACCGAACCCTTCGCATTTAGAAACTGTAGATCCAATCGTTGAAGGCATGGTTCGTTCTAAGATTGACTTCAAATACGAAGGTGACTCGTCTAAAATTGCACCGATCATTATTCATGGTGACGCAGCAATTGCTGGACAAGGTGTGGTATACGAAGTAACCCAAATGTCGAAATTAGATGGTTACAAAACTGGTGGTACGGTACATATTGTGATCAACAACCAGATCGGTTTTACAACGAACTATAAGGATGCGCGTTCTGGAACATATTGTACAGACGTCGCAAAAATCACTTCTTCACCCGTGTTCCATGTGAACGGTGATGACGCTGAAGCGGTAGTTTATGCGATTAATTTAGCTGTTGAATACCGTCAAAAATATAAAACAGACGTATTTATCGATCTATTATGTTATAGAAGATTTGGACACAACGAGGCAGATGAACCGAAATTCACGCAACCATTGTTGTATAAAATCATCGAAAAACATCCAAACCCAAAAGAAGTTTACGCTAAAAAATTAATTACTGAAGGAAGTATTGACGAGGCGTATTCAAAAAATATCGAAAAGGAATTTAAGGCTGAATTGCAAACTAAATTTGAGGAAGCTAAAACAGTTGAGGTATTGACTGAAGAAATTCCGATGTTTAAAGGAGCATGGGAAGGATTACGTCCCGCTAAAAAAGGTGAAGTATTAACAACCTCGGATAAAACGAAAGTTGCAAAGGATTTATTCTTAAAATTAGCGAAAGAAATCACGACCTTACCTTCGGATAAAAAATTCTTCCGTAAGATCACACGTTTATTTGAAGATCGTGCCAAAATGATCACTGCTGATTCATACGATTGGGCAATGGGCGAATTGATGGCTTACGCGACTTTATTGGATCAGGGTAACCGTGTACGTATCTCGGGTCAAGATGTACAACGTGGTACATTCTCGCACCGTCATGCGGTATTGACACTTGAAGATTCGGAAGAGAAATACGTTCCTTTAGCGAATATTAAAGGTGGTGATAAATTCTCTATCTACAATTCATTACTTTCCGAATATGCTGTTTTGGGATTTGAATATGGTTATGCATCTTCTAATCCAAATTCGTTGACAATCTGGGAAGCTCAATTTGGAGATTTCTACAACGGTGCTCAAATCATCGTCGATCAATATCTATCGAGTGCAGAGACAAAATGGAAACGTTCTAACGGTTTAGTGATGATGCTTCCTCATGGTATGGAAGGTCAAGGTCCTGAACACTCTTCAGCGCGTATTGAAAGATTCTTAGAGTTATGTGCAGATGAGAATATGATCTTAGCAAACTGTACTACTCCAGCTAACTATTTCCACCTGTTACGTCGTCAACTGGTACGTGAGTTCCGTAAACCATTGGTTGTATTTACGCCAAAATCATTGTTGCGCCACCCTAAAGTGGTATCACCGTTAAAAGATTTTACAGAAGCTGCTTTCCAAGAGGTAATTGATGATGCAAATGTTGCGGCGAAAGACGTTAAACGCGTGTTATTCTGTTCGGGTAAAGTTTACTACGACCTATTAGAGAAACAAGAGGCGGAAAAACGCAAAGATATCGCTATCGTGAGATTGGAGCAGTTATTCCCAATTCCTACAGAGCAATTGAAAGCAATCCGTAAAAAATACAACAAGGCAAAAGAATTTGTTTGGGTTCAGGAAGAAAATGAGAACATGGGCGCATGGTCTTATTACTGCCGTAAACTAATGGGTACTGAGATTGCATTTACAGGTTTTGTTGCCCGTAAAGAAAGTGGAAGTACGGCTACGGGTTACATGAAACAACACGTTGCACAGCAAGCAGAAATCTTAAATAAATCATTCGAATAAAAACAATTTAAAATCAATTGCGTCTTAGCTATAGGACGCAATTGTCAATAAAGAACATTATATATGAGCTTAGAAATTAAAGTACCAACCGTAGGTGAATCAATCACGGAGGTAACCTTATCACAATGGTTGAAACAAGATGGCGATTATGTGGAGATGGATGAAAACATCGCCGAACTGGAATCAGACAAAGCAACGTTTGAATTACCAGCTGAGAAAGCGGGTATCTTAAGAATCATTGCACAAGAAGGTGATACTTTAGAAATCGGTGCCGTTGTTTGTACAATTGAAGAAGGCGCTGCTCCTGCCGGTGGTTCAGCTCCAGCTGCTGCCCCTGCTGCAGAAGCGTCAAATGCAGCTCCAGTTGCGGCTGCCGCTGCAAAAGATGAAGATCCAGATAGCTATGCTGCTGGTACAGCTTCTCCTGCTGCTGCAAAAATCTTAAGAGAAAAAGGAATTGATCCTTCTACAATAAAAGGAACAGGTAAAGAAGGTCGCATCACAAAAGAAGATGCCGAAAAAGCTCAACCTGTCGCTAAAGCTGCTGCACCAGCAGCAAAACCTGCCGCTGCTCCTGCTGCGACAGTTGCTCCGGTAGCGGGTGCAAGAAACGAACGTCGTGAGAAATTATCTTCATTACGTAAAACAATCGCGAAACGCTTAGTTGCCGTTAAAAACGAAACGGCTATGTTGACAACATTCAATGAAGTCAATATGCAGCCGATCATGGATCTTCGTGCTAAATATAAAGATACCTTTAAAGAGAAATTTGGAATCGGTCTTGGCTTCATGTCATTCTTTACAAAAGCTGTAACAACTGCATTAGCTGAATGGCCTGCCGTAAATGCACGTATCGAAGATAACGAGATTGTATATTCTGATTTCGCAGATATTTCAATCGCGGTTTCTGCCCCTAAAGGTTTAGTTGTTCCGATTATCCGTAACGCTGATGCAATGTCATTGGAACAAATCGAGAAAGCAATCGCTGCACTTGCCGTTAAAGCACGTGACAACAAATTAACGATTGACGAGATGACCGGTGGTACATTTACAATTACCAACGGTGGTGTATTCGGATCAATGATGTCTACGCCAATCATCAATGCTCCACAATCCGCAATCTTGGGTATGCACAACATTATCCAACGTCCTATTGCTGAAAATGGTCAGGTGGTAATCCGTCCAATGATGTATATCGCACTTTCTTATGATCACCGCATCATCGATGGCCGTGAATCAGTAAGCTTCTTGGTTCGTGTAAAACAATTATTAGAAGATCCAGCTCGTTTATTGTTGGGTGTTTAAACCTCAATAAAATTGGAAATATAAAAGACCTATGCTTTGCGGCATGGGTCTTTTTTTTCTGAAAGAGTCTCCTATTATTGGCCAGAAATAACCTTCAGTTCGCTTCCATTGCTGTGGGTGCCTGCGAAATCATGAAGTTTTTTATTGACATCGGAATAGAAGCAATATACTTGACAAATATGAATCGGAGATAGACGAATATAAATCGCCTTTTTAATTTCTCCTTTTTAATTTTTACTTTCATCTTGTTAAAGATCAAGCATATCCTAATATACAACCGACACTGTCATTTAAAGGCCGGCATACGAATATGAAACTTGATGTTAAGCAAACAATATCAAGCAAATGAAGTATAAAATTCTACTAACAACTGTATATCTATTACTCGCTGTAATGACATTGTTTGCCAACATGGCAAATCCAATGAGCCCCCATAGCATAACAGGACAGCTTGTTCCTGCCGCAAAGCTGAAAGTTACCAATGAGCGTATTGACATTCATCTTTTGGCAGACACTGCTGATTATAATTCGGACTATCGCAGTCACTTCAGCATTGTCTATAACATCCATGCAGAAGAGGCTATCGAATTACCACTGGTATTTCTCGCTTTAAATATGGACGGATTGGATCGCATCCTTGTCAATCAGAACGAAATTGAAGGAAAAAAAATGGATCAGCCCGGTTCAAAATTTCCCTTTTTACGTTTAAAGGATGGCTATTATGAAATCAGCTACGACAGCGATGAATGGAAAAGTATTTCGCTGAATGATGCATTTCATTTTACCGCTAAGCTTCACAAAGGTGATAACAGCATTCAGGTTCAATACAGCGCTTATATGGGCTATGACCGACGGGATATTCGGACCAGATACCAAATTGACTACCTCCTATTCCCTTCCAGGTACTGGTCGTCTTTTGGCCCGATTGAACTGTATCTGCACCTCGACGGGAAGATGGATGTACTTACACAGGATCTGGGAACAGCCAAATTACAAACAGATTCCATTGTTCACTGGAGAATTGATCAGGTAGAAAAGAAAGAGAGTTTTCATATTGAAGTTGGCTTAAAAACCTCCATGTTAGCACAAGCAATTCTTTGGGTACATCCCGAGCTGCTCGCCCTGATCGGGTCAATATGCCTGCTCTGCCTGCATATCCGCTGTATTTATCTAAAATACAAAACTGGCCGATACCGCTATGCACTCCTACTTGGAAATCTAATCATTCCAAGCTCTTTCTACTTGTTCATCTGGTTTTGGTCCAGTCTGGCCAACTATCTTGTCAATGGAGTCTTTGACGAAAAGTCCCGCGGTTTTATCCTGTTGGTCATCTTCACCTTACCCCTGATCTACCTCGTCTATGATTTGATTTTGTTTATTATCGATAGAAGCATTCGCGCTAGATTAAGCAGGTAGAAAACCGGCTGTTATTTTTTATAGGTCAGCTTGTTTTCAATCATACGATTGTTATATTGCTGGATAAAAGCTTTCATCTTGGTCTCCATCGTATCCAATACCGTCGGATGTTGTTTTAACAGATCCTGTTTCATCAAGCGGTCCTTCTTAAGATCATAAAATGAAGTCACTTTCAGTCCATCATAAGACATCATATAATCTTTATAGTAGAGATTATAGCTTCCTGAGTTATTATTAAGCACAAAATTATCCTTACCCGGTTTGAAGGCATCTGAACCAAATGCGAAATAAGGCTCATCATAGTGCAGATAATTCAAAATAGTAGGCATAATATCTATTTGCTGTACCAGTTTATCCGCTTTGCCAACTAGATTATCACCGGGTGCATAAAATATAATAGGGATTTGGAAGCCCCCTGCTGCCGTTTGATATTCCGGCAGGTAGCTTACAGTAGCGTGGTCTGCACAGATAACAAATACGGTATTCTTGTACCAGGGCATTTTCGATGCTGTTGCAAAAAATTCACGCAGCGCATTATCGGTATATCCAATGGGTTCCTGTACGGGCAAAGGTCCTTTAGGAAATTTCCCCTGATACTTTTCAGGTACCTTAAATGGGTGATGCGAAGATAAAGAGAAGAAACTAGCGAAAAATGGCTGATGAAACGTGTTGATCTTGTTCGCTACAAATTGCAAAAACGGTTCATCCCAGATTCCCCATATACCATCAAAGTCAGCGTCATTGTTATATTCGTTTTTACCAAAATAATGCTGGATACCCGCCAGTTTCATATAAGCGGAGAAGCCCATGCTGCCATTGGGTGCTCCGTGGAAAAAAGCAGTCTCATATCCCTTTTTCCCTAAAAGCTTCGCTAAGCTTGTGGTTTCATTTCCAGAATATATCGAAAGCACAAAAGGCTCACCAATGGAAGGAATGCCGGTAATGACTGATGGTAAAGCATCAATTGATTTACGGCCATTGGCATAAGTATCTGTAAATGTGTAAGCATTGCGGATTAATGAATCCAAAAAAGGCGTATAACCTTTGTATTTTCCATCTTGGATATCTTTATTCAACTCACCAAAATGTTCTTTTGCAAAACTCTCTAAAATCAGAACGACGACATTTTTCTTCGCAAAGGGCTGGTCTGATTGCGGTACATGAATAGGATTGTATAACTGTTCAAGCTCTTGTTCGGAATAATAATGGACAGGTTTAAGATTAACAGCCTTCAATGTTTTCAATATACTAAATGGCGTATTCAGCACAATATTCATTTCTTCCGGTGTCTCCACATAATCACCCGCATTGCTCAATGTAATGGGACGGGTACTATGGGCCCAACCGCCACGCACACCACCTATGAAAAGAAAAGCAGTCAGTAAAAATAAAGGCAATTGGATCAAAAATGACTTCCAGCTATATTTCGTAGTCCTTTCAATCTGAATAAGCTTATACGATTTAATCAAACCATACACAACCAGTACCAACACTATAATGAGATACCAATAATCCAAACAGAAATCAAAAGCCAGCTTCAACAGGTTGGATTCATTGGAAAATTGGTCAATTACCGTTCCTGTCGTCCTTTTTAGGGTAAATGGATAGTAGGCAAAATCAATCAGATTTAACGCTATACCAATTGAATTGGTCACGACAAAGATCCATTTTGCAATTTTTTGATAGATTTTATTCGATTTAAACGGACCTGGAACAGTCAGCATCACAATATAAAGAATATTAAAATACAGCAGGGCTACAATGTCGAATCGTACACCACCCGCAAACATCACCAAGAGCTTACCTGCATCGACATGGGGAAATAAGGAAGCATTGACGCCATAAAACCCCAATCGCAATAACGCATAGATGACCAAAAGAAAGATAAAACGAATTGCGACAGCAAAATAAGGTGCAAATACTCCTCTTAATTTCATAGCTCTAATATTTTAAAAATTCACGATATACGTCTTGATAATACGCTTTACCGATATTCAATAAGCTGTCTGTTTTGCCAGCGGGATATTCCTTATGGGACCTATAATTAATAATCCGTCCTACATTATCAAAAGAAACAGCCTGTTGAGGTGTGATCACTCCAAAGGCATCTTTGGAATTATAGAACGCTATTTGAGGTGTCGTCGGATTAAAAAGATCCCGGCTCCAATGATAACGATCTGTAGGGAGTTTCAGTTGTGTCAATAAGGTAGTCGCCAAATCCGTTTGATTGCCGATTCTATTGAATATTTTCCCACGATATTCAGGTTTGATCACATCACCGAAAAAGATCAGCGGAATATGAAAGCGATTGGGGTGAAATAGCTCCCATTTTTCTGAAGGAAGGCGATGTCCATGATCAGCCACAATTACGAAAAGGGTATTTTTATACCAAGCTTCCTTTTTAGCTTTATTGATAAAATCAAAAACAGCTGAATCCGTATAGTTTGCCGTACTTCGGAATTTATCCGCATTGGTAGCATTGCCAAATTTATAGCCGTGTTTTAACTCAAATGGTTCGTGATTAATTAAGGTAAAGATCGTCGAAAAGAAAGGTTGTTTTTCTTTTTTAAAATCCTTGATCATCTGATTAAAGACCACATGGTCATATACACCCCATGAGGCACGTTCTGCATCCAATCCAAAATTGGCATTATCCACCACCCTAGACATCCCATGCGTCAGCATATACGATTTAAAATTGTAAAACTCGCTCTGACCACCATGATAAAATGATGTTTCATAGCCGGCATGATCGAACTCCTGTCCAATGGCAGGCATATTTTCATGTTTGTCGATATACTTGATAATACTCTCGGGTCCTTGTGCCGGAAAACCGCTCAACACCGCTACCATGCCCTTATCGGATCGATCAGCAGCAGAATAAATATGGTCAAACAAAATACCGCCTTTAATCAATTCTTCCATGTGTGGCGTAATTCCCTTTTCCCCGCCAAGAGACTGAATGAGATCGCCGACAAAACTTTCCAACAAAATAATAACGACATTCGGACGAGTCGTTGACAATACCTCAACGGCAGAATCAGGTTGGCTTTGAAAGGCGGGTCGTAGCTTGTCCTGAATATCCTTCTGATCCGCGTAATAATTATAGGGGTTTTTCAGTTTGGTACTTTCGGCAAAGAAATCCCGTAAAAAAGACCATTGGGTATTAACCGCTGCATGATTATAAAACGTTTCCTCGGAATAATAGGCTTTACTAGGGTTTAGTGTCGCTCTCCCATAACCACCGCGGATAAACGTGAAAAGTACAAAGACTCCGATTGCCAGTTTGAAAAAATTACCTACAGGAGATTTGATATTGAAAAAAGAGACTTTTTTAAACATCCAACGGTACAGAAAATAACCACAGAATATACCGATCAACATCCCAACGATGGGGAGAAACACCGGCGTGGATTCAGCCGAAGCGACGGCACCCGAAGGCGAAGCAAAAAATGCATCTATGGCACGTTTAGAAATCTTGTCGCCCCACTCCCGATAAATATTGACATTGATAAAACTTGTCACAAAGAACAATACCAGGACGATAATGGTATAAATATCGAGGATCAGTCTTTTGGGTTTCAGTTTTGGAAAGAAACTTAATAGGCAATACACCAGAAATGGTAATGCACAGATATAGGAGACTGCAGAAAAATCCAGATTCAGACCATGGTAATAAATCCTGAAAATTTCTGTGAAATTAGAAAAACCTATCTTCTCAAAAAAAGCAATAACAAAAATCAATCTATCTATAAAACAGATAATTAACCAGAACAGAAAATACTGTGTTAAAGCTCTAAGCTCATTAGCAAATCGTTGCATCCCTTCGTGTAAAAATAAAACAGGCAAATTTACATTAATTTACATGAAATACGGGCTAATTACTTAGTAATATGAAGAAAAGATTAAAAAAGTATAAATCTTACGTTATGCTTTACCTCACTGCAATAAACGCCTCTTCTGCTTAGGAGGATCCTCATTAAACGTATTGCTTAGCCATTATTCATAACTTCTTTTTGTTTGAGAACAAGATCAATGGATTACTAAGGAAAATAACATAGAATTCCTTACTTTTGTGTTCCTTAAAAGTTTGAATACAAAAATTTAAAATGAGCATAGCGAAAACTTACAATCCAAAAGAAGCTGAAGAAAAATGGTACAGCTATTGGAAAGCGAATGGATTTTTCCGTTCCACCCCGGACGAACGTGAACCTTACACGATTGTGATGCCCCCTCCGAATGTCACGGGAGTATTGCACATGGGGCATATGCTGAATAATACCATTCAAGACGTTTTGATTCGCCGGGCACGTATGCAGGGGAAAAACGCTTGTTGGGTACCGGGGACCGATCACGCCTCCATTGCCACTGAAGCTAAGGTCGTCGCTATGTTGAAAGAACAAGGAATTGATAAACGATCTTTATCTCGTGAAGATTTCTTAAAACATGCTTGGGAATGGAAGGAAAAATACGGTGGTATTATTCTAAAACAGCTCGAAAAACTTGGCGCTTCCTGTGACTGGGATCGTACACGTTTTACCATGGATCCAGAATTATACCAATCTGTTATCCGTGTATTCGTCGATCTATATCATAAAGGATTAATCTATCGTGGTTACCGCATGGTCAACTGGGATCCTGAAGCAAAAACAAATATCTCAGACGAAGAGGTTATTTATAAAGAGAAAAACGGCAAATTATACCACCTGAAATATCAGGTTGAGGGAACAGATCAATATATTGTTGTGGCGACTACCCGTCCTGAAACCATCTTTGGTGACACAGCCGTGTGTATCAATCCCAATGATGAGCGCTACACCTGGTTAAAAGGAAAGCAAGTCATTGTGCCGATCGTTGGTAGAAAAGTGAACATCATTGAAGATGAATATGTCGATTTGGAGTTTGGTACAGGATGCCTTAAAGTTACTCCAGCGCACGATGTGAATGACTACGCACTAGGTAAAAAGCACAACCTGGAATTTGTCGACATCTTTACCGACGAAGCAAAACTAAACGACAATGGCCTGCATTACGCCGGTATGGATCGTTTTAAAGTCCGCAAGGAAATCGAGAAAGAGCTGGAGGAAAAAGGATTATTGGAGCAAGTTGAAAACTATACCAATAATGTTGGAACTTCAGAGCGAACAGGTGCTGTTATTGAGCCTAAAATCTCTAATCAGTGGTTCCTTAAAATGGAAGACTTGGCAAAACCTGCATTGGATAACGTCATGGACGATACCATTAAATTTCATCCGACAAAATTCAAAAATATTTACCGCAATTGGATGGAGAATGTTACCGACTGGAATATCTCAAGACAATTGTGGTGGGGGCACCAAATACCGGCTTATTTCTATGGCGATGGAAACGAAGACTTTGTGGTTGCACAAACGGTTGAAGAAGCCCTTGTTTTAGCGCAGGAAAAATCAGGTAATACAACGCTTCAATTGACCGATCTACGTCAAGATGAGGATGTGCTTGATACCTGGTTTTCAGCTTGGCTATGGCCAATTTCGGTTTTCAATGGCATCAACGAACCGGAAAATGCAGAAATCAACTACTATTACCCTACGCAAGATTTAGTCACTGCCCCAGACATCATTTTCTTTTGGGTAGCACGTATGATCGTTTCAGGATATGAATTCCGCGGACAATTGCCTTTTGAAAATGTTTATTTCACGGGTATTGTACGCGACAAACTGGGCCGTAAAATGTCTAAATCACTGGGCAACTCTCCTGATCCGATTGATTTAATGAATGAATATGGTGCAGATGCTACGCGGATGGGCATGTTATTGACTGCTCCAGCAGGTAATGACCTTCCTTTTGATGTAGAACTTTGTGTACAGGGCCGTAATTTTGCCAATAAGATCTGGAATGCATTCCGCTTGGTTAAAGGCTGGGAAATTACAGCTACTCCAGCTTCGGATTCAGATAAGATTTCGGCATCTTGGTTTGAAGCAAGGTTAAATCAAGCCTTGGTCGATATCGAAGAAAACTTCAAACACTATCGTTTATCAGATGCATTGATGACAACCTACAAATTGGTATGGGATGACTTCTGTGCCTGGTACCTTGAATTAGTGAAACCGGCTTATGGCTCCCCTATTTCTAGCGAAACCTTAGCAACAGTAAAATCTTTTTTCCAACGTATACTCACTTTAGTACATCCTTTCATGCCTTTCCTAACAGAAGAATTGTGGCACGACGAACTGTTCGGTGTGAAAGACGAGAAAGATTGCATTATCGTCGCCGCTTATCCGACAGCAACTGATTTTGATGAGCAGCTTATCAAAGATTTCGCTGTCGCTCAGCAAATTATTTCGGAAGTTCGCAATATCCGCAATTCTAAAGGTATCTCCCCTAAAGTAGCATTGCCATTGGCTATCAATCAACAATCAGATATCAATTTAGCACAATATATTGACATCATTACCAAAATTGCAAACTTGGAAGGCGTAACTTTTGTTTCTGAGAAAGTAGCCGGAGCCGCAAGTTTCCTTGCTGGCAAAGACGAATGTTATGTTACTTTGGAGAACAATATTGATGCGGATGCTGAACGTGAACGTATTGCCAAAGAATTGGAATACCTAAAAGGTTTCCTTGTATCTGTAGACAAAAAGCTTTCCAATGAGCGGTTTGTGCAAAATGCTAAACCTGAAATTGTTGAAAACGAAAAAAGTAAAAAGGCAGATGCCGAAGCAAAGATTAAAATTCTTGAAGAAAGCTTAATAGCATTGGGCTAAGACCTATGCAATAGAGCTAATAAATTTTGTAAAAAGTCCCGTGCGCTGCGCGGGACTTTTTTTATATTTCAAGATAATCAAATTCGGAGATCCTTCGGTGCTTCTTCGGTGCTTGTTCGGTACTTCTTCGGAGCTTATTCGGTCGCAACCGAATAAGCTCCGTCCTATATCCGTATCATTTACGTTAAATAATCGTGTAAATGATGAAGTCGGTTCCTAGCTTTTACACACCGAAAATCCGGTTTCTGCAAAATGCTAAACAGGCGGTTCAAGAGAATTTCGGTTGGCCATTCACAGGTAATATATATGTTAAGGATGCACGATATAAACTTGTAAAGTAAAAATGCAACATGAAGTTCTCCCGTTTAAACAGTGCACTTTATAATTGCTCAGCAACAAACAATGCAATTAACTTTATACGGATTCCTGTAAAAAAATGAATAACTTTATAGGAGCGAACTTAAATTATAGCATTATGGGATTCAAAGAAACATTTCAGATTAACGGTGAAAACCTTTTACAGAAAATCAAGGAAATCATTGCCGAGGGCAATGTGAGCAAAATCAGCATTGCGGACAAACATGGTAAAGAAATCATGAGTTTTCCGGTGACTATCGGCGCAATAGGCTTGATCTTAGCACCTGTTTTTGCAGCAATTGGTGCTGTCGCAGCATTGCTTACAGAATGTACCATCACTGTAGAACGAAATACAAACAAGGAAGAAAAAAATGACGAGGATAACAGTACTGATCCGCCAACAACGATAACAGTAAAATAATGAACTAAAATTGACCGTTATGAAGATTTTTAAAAATATACTTTGCATTTTATTTGCCTTGCTTTTCATCAATGCGGGGCTAGATAAGCTTTTTCATTATATGCCTACGCCACCTATGGATATGGACATGAAAAAGGTATTTGAGGCTTTTGCTACGATAAAATGGTTAATGCCACTAGTCGGAATTATCGAACTCCTGAGTGGTTTACTGTTTATTTTTCCAAAGACAAGAACTTTAGGTGCATTAGTCATCTTTCCAATACTCATTGGCATTTTTACCCACAATATGATTTTTTACAGCCAACTGGGATTAATTATTTGGGCCGTACTTTTCATTATATGGCTATGGGTGGTATTTGAAAACTGGGGCAAGTATAAAAAATTGATGGAATAATTGCCTTATCTTCCCCAAAACAACTATTCGACAGAATACTACATGTATTAATTACCTATTTTTTTGACAAATTAATAGGTATTTAATGCTTTTATTAACATAAAATTAAAAAACAAAAAACTTTGTACGGCTAGAATGGTTTGGTCAATTATTTGATGTGTTTTTAGAACAGCCCCGAAGATATAATGACTTTATATAAGGGAAATTAGAAACTGTCTAATATCTGCTAGCAGGTATAACACAGAAATTAAACTTGCATTTACAGGCAAATTTATCTTAGTTTGCTGAAATAGTGGCGATATATGTTAATATCTGTAAACTTAGCAAACTTTTTTCCGTTTTAATTTTTATTAATAGATACTTAATCAAATAATACGTTGAACAGATTTACCCGAATTGCTTTTAAAACAATATTGTGGATTATTGGAGTCATCATTGCGCTGGCTATTCTTATTGTATTTTTAATCAGAATACCTGCCGTTCAGAATTATATTGCCGGAAAAGTAACGCAATATGTAGAAGGCAAAATTGGTACCCCTGTTAAAATTGGCTACATTAATATTGATTTTCCTAAAAAACTGGTATTGGAGGATATCTATTTAGCCGACCAAAGTAAAGATACCTTAGTAGCAGGAAAAAGCATTGCTGTTGATATCAATATGCTCAAGCTGTTGAAAAACACAGTTGAAATACAGCGTCTCGAAGCAGAAGGAATCACTGCAAAAATTCGACGTACATTGCCGGACAGTTCGTTCAACTTTGATTATATTGTTAAAGCTTTCGCTTCCCAAAAAGAAAGCACAGCAACTGCAGACAGCAGTTCAGCCCTCCTATTTAACCTCGATAAAGTCAAATTTGACAAATTTCATATTGTTTATGCCGATGACGTCATTGGAACAAGTGCCGATGTTTACCTGAACAGCCTAAATACCAATATCAAAAAGTTCGACCTCACAAAAAACATGGCCTTCAATCTTCCAAAAGTGAAAATAGATGGTCTGAGCGCCACAGTGAAACAATGGCGGCCGATTAAGGACGGTACAGCTCCCTCGGTCGAAGACTTTGGTATTACGGATAAAACCGCACAAACAACCGCCTTGCTTCCCGATGTCGGTATACAGATCGCAGACCTGACGAATATCTTAGTACGCTACGAGGATCAGTCTAGCCTGTTGAACACCAAATTTTATATTAAGAACCTCCATGCGGACATTAACAAGATCGACCTTAACAAAGAACTTGTCGATATTCAGACGATCAATCTTGACGGTTCAGACAATACTGTGCTCTTTGGAAAGATCCAGAAAAAAGTAAACGCAGCAGCGAAAAACACCGCGGATACAACCAAAATAAACTGGGTTGTTTCTGCCAAAGAAATCCAGATCAATAAAACAAGCTTAGCTTATAGAGACGATAATCAGGCCCGTATGAAAGGCTTTGATTACTTCAACATTAAGATCCCTGGGATGAAAACCAGTTTAAATGATCTTTACTACAGTGCCGATTCCATCAGTGGATCACTCAAAGAACTTGTAGCCTCCGATCAATCGGGGTTTGTGATCAAGCAATTGAAGGGGGATTTTAAGTATACAAATACCGGTGCGGAGATCAAAAATCTATATGCAGAGACGCCACGCACTCTGCTGCGTGATTACTTAAAAATAACTTATCCTTCTTTGGATGTTATCGCTAAAAAACCAGAACTGATCTACGTCAATGCAACCATCAAAAAGAGCCGTGTTGATATGCGCGATATCTACTATTTCGCTCCTTTTTTGGACACCATGCAGGTGATGAAACCGTTGATGGACAAAAAATTTAATATTGATGGTCGCGTTGTCGGGAAGTTAAATGACCTCAATATTCCGGCAATTGATTTTCAAACCCTGTCCAACACACGTGTCATTGCAAGTCTACATTTAAAGGGGCTACCCAATGTCGATAAAATGTCCATGGATCTTAATTTAAAAAAATTGACTACAGGACGTTCGGATATCGAAAAGCTGGTTTCAAAGAAAATGTTGCCGAGCGGAATAGAATTACCCAATACAATCGGACTTACCGGAACTTTTAAAGGCGGAATGAATGCGTTTAACACCAATCTTTCGTTGGTAACAGAGAAAGGGACGGCCAAATTTAATGGTAAAGTAGGCATGATAGGCCGCGATACAACCTATGATGCTTTCGTCAGTATTCGTGATTTTGACATTGGTAAGATCATGAAAATGGACAGTACGTTAGGCATACTTTCCTTTGAAGGGAAAATTAAGGGTCATGGAACAGATCCCAAGAAGCTTGTCGCCAACTTTGATGGCAAAGTAAATCGGATGGATGCCATGGGCTATCGCTACCAGAATATCGATATGAATCTTACAGCAGACAAAGGGGACATAAAAGCCGCTGTCGTCAGCCCTGATCCAAATATCCAATTGAAGTTAAATGCGACAGCCAATATGAAATCCAAGTATCCACAGGTGGATTTTGAGCTTATGGTAGACACTATCAATCTTAAAAAGTTAAAATTGATGGATGACGAGTTCAAATACCATGGTAAACTCGTTGGAAATTTCAGTTCAGCCGATCCAAATTTTTTGAACGGAGAAGCACACATTACCAATTCATCCATTGTTTACAATGATGCTTATTACTCGCTAGACAGTATATCACTAATTGCAAAAGCGGATACTAGCCGCAACTTGCTACTTTTAAAATCGGACTTTTTAAACGCCCATTTGGTCGGAAAATACAAAATTCTAGAATTGCAGAATGCCGTTCAAGACATCTTACAGGTATATTACCAACCAGGCAAAGCTGTTAAAGTGCCCAAATACGACCCACAGAACATCGAGTTTTCGGCCCAATTGACGCGAACTAAGTTTATCAAAGATTTCTTGCCAGAACTGACAGAGATGTCGGATATCACATTGGATGGTATGTTTAACAGTCAATCAAAAACGATTCTCGCCAAGTTGGATGCACCGAAAATAATCTATAATGGCACTGAAATCAATAACGTTACTTTGGATATCAATACCCTCGACAGTACACTGTATTACTCGGCATTGATCAATAAAATCAAGGTAAGCAATATTGAACTGGTGAATACCGTATTCAGTGGTAAAGTCATCCAAAACAATTTGGATTTCGGTCTCTGGATAAAAGACAAGAAAGAGAAAGAGCAGTATCATTTGGGTGCCAATATGCGCGTTGATAATGGCGCATTCGTTTTTAGCCTACTTCAGGACGGCCTTATGCTGAACTACGACAAGTGGACGATAAATCCAAACAATGTACTCAAATTTGGAAGCACAGGTATTCAGGCCAGTGATTTTATCTTAAGTAATAAAGGACAGGAGCTGAGCATATCATCGCAGGATAGTGTGCTCAATTCGCCGCTCAACATTGCATTTAAGAATTTCCGCATTGAGACATTAAGTAAAATGCTTGAAAGTGAAACAGTCGATCTTGGCGGCGGCATTAATGGCCAGGCAACGATATCACGCCTAGAAAGCAGCCCTGTATTTGTTTCTGATCTTGTGATCGATAAATTTTATATTGGAAAAGATACCGTTGGTAATGTCAATATAAAAGTGAATAATCAAAAAGAAAACTCCTATAATGCGAATATCAGTATCAGTGAAAATGGCAATAATGTCGTATTAAGTGGTGATTTTATCAGTCCTCCTCAGGGAGAGGCAAGCCTGGATTTCACTTTAGATATTGCACCGCTTTCTATGCAGACGGTTCAGGCATTTAGTCTGGGTTATCTAAAAGACTCGAAGGGAAACTTGGAAGGCCAGTTAAAAATAACAGGATCGCCATCCAAACCCCGCATTAACGGCGATGTTAAGTTTAAAGATGCTCAGTTCAATATTGCTATGTTGAATGCACTATTCAAAGCGAAAGATGAAACCATTCATTTGGATGAAAGAGGCATTACTTTCCCAAAATTTGCATTGGAAGACAAAAAAGGAAATATTGCCAAGGTAACGGGATCCATAGAAACCAAAACATATACTGATTTTGATTTCAATCTCAATGTCAATACCGACAATTTTGAGGTACTCAATTCAACACAAAGCGACAACGACATGTTTTATGGTAAAATGTACCTTACGTCGAACCTGCGCATTCGGGGGAATCTGGATAAGCCTATCGTTGATGGGACAATCAAGGTGTTAGATGATACGGACTTTACCTTTGTCATGCCAAACGAGGATCCTGGGATGGCCGATCGTAAAGGTGTTGTCGAATTTGTTGATAAGAGTGATACAACAAGAGCCAATGTATTTGCAAAATTAGATTCTATGACTGTTACCCGATTGACGGGAATCGACGTAGATCTAAATCTTCAAACCGATAAGGACGCCAAATTTAAGATCCTCTTGGATGCTGGTTCACAGGATGCACTGAATATCCAGGGTGAAGCGGAACTGAACGCCGGTATTGATGCAAGTAGCAAAATTACCTTGTCAGGTACATTTACAGTAGACAAAGGAAGTTATTCCTTCAGTTTTGGCCCCGTGAAAAAGGATTTTACATTCCGAAAAGGAAGTACCATCACTTGGAATGGAGATCCTTTGGATGCGCAGCTAAATATCACGGCAGCATACACAACCAAAGCACCAACCCTCGAACTTGTAGCGACGCAGCTGGGGTCGGAAAACGCTAATTTGTACAAGCAGCGGATTCCTTTCAATGTCTTACTGAAGATTACAGACAAACTGTTCCAACCGCAACTAAATTTTGATATCGACTTGGACGAAAACAACTCGGTTGTTTCGCAAGATGTGATTAGCAAGGTTAATAATGCTTTGACCACCTTACGTGAAAATCCGTCTGAGCTGAACAAACAGGTCTTTTCACTGATTGTTTTGGGGCGCTTTATGTCGACCAATCCATTTGAGAGTTTATCCGGTGGCGGCGGTACGGAAGCCATTGTCAGAAATAGCATCAGTTCGTTCCTGAGCGGTCAATTGAACCGCCTTGCCTCCGAGCTTATCACCGGAGTAGAGCTGGACTTCAACCTAACTTCGGAAGAAGATTACGCTACTGGAGCTGGCCAGACCCGAACAGATCTGAATATCGGCGTGTCTAAAATGCTTTTAAATGACCGT
Source organism: Sphingobacterium sp. UBA2610 (assembly GCF_002339225.1). Classification (NCBI taxonomy): domain Bacteria; kingdom Pseudomonadati; phylum Bacteroidota; class Sphingobacteriia; order Sphingobacteriales; family Sphingobacteriaceae; genus Sphingobacterium; species Sphingobacterium sp. UBA2610. Next base: position 33,998 of record NZ_DDKA01000011.1, on the reverse strand, counting down.
TTAAAAATTACCGTTGGCTCTAATTTTGAAGTTGAAGGAAATACACGTCCGGGAGAAACAGCCAACAACATTGCTGGAGATATCCAATTGGATTACCAACTTTCGCAAGATGGCCGCTATTTTGCGCGGGTATATCGTAAAAATCAATATCAGGTTACACTCCAAGGTCAATATGTAGAAACGGGTATCGGATTTATCATCAATATGGATTACAACCGATTTAAGGAGATCTGGATGAGTTCGAAAAAACTCAAAGAGTATTACGACACCAATAGCAAGGGTTTCAGAAAACGTTTCGATGTAGAACGTATGGAAACCGATTCAGTCTATCGCGACAGTGTACGCACCGTTATCCGAGATAGTTTGATGACCCATAGTCCTGAATACAGAAAGCGTATGGAGGAAAGAGAAAAAGAGAGACGTAAGCAACAGCTGGACTCAACGAAACGTACGCCGAAAAGCGATAGTCCAAAATCAACTATAGATACCATCAGAACGACAGCTATAAAAAATGAAGATGAGGAAAGGAATTACCATGCAAACTAAACTGAAGTATATTGTGGGAATAGTTTCATGCGCTGCATTCATAGCATCCTGCTCTTCCACCAAGAATCTAAAAGAAGGGGAAAGCTTATATGTCAAGGGCAATGTAATAGTCGATTCGGACACGATATCCAAAGAAAATAAGGAAAAGATTGCGACTCATTTAGAAGCTGCACTGATGCCAAAGCCCAACAAACGTTTGGCCGGCGTGCCATTCAAGCTCTATTTCAACAATATGGCCGGGGACTCTGCGGGTAATAACATCATTAAAAAATTCCTCAAGAAGATCGGTGAAGAACCAGTACTATTGAGCGACGTCAATCGCGAATATAATGAAAACCTATTGCGCAATCGTCTGGAGAATTTCGGATTCTTCAATGCGGAAGTGAAATCGGACACCTTAGTTGAAGACAAAAAAGCAACCATTAATTATACAGCCAAGCCTAATCTGATCTACCGAATCAGATCTGTTCAATTCGACATCGACAGCACAACACAGTTGGGTAAAGATATCCGTTCGAGCTCGGATAAAAGCCTCTTGCAAGTGGGTAAGAATTACAGTTTAGATGTTATCCTCAATGAGCGCGACCGCATCGACAATGACCTCAAAAATAGAGGGTATTATTATTTCAGTCCCGATTACATCCTAGTTCAGGTAGACAGTTCGCATCGGAACAACAAAGTCGATATGTATGTTACGGTGAAAAAGGAGACACCGGCACAGGCAAGGGTACCGTCCAAGATCAATAAAATCTACATTTTCCCGAACTACACGGAAACAAGCTCCGGTTATCAGCGATCCACCCGCAATGCGGAACTATATGATAGCAGTTACTATTTTATAGACCGCCAGCATCTGTATAGAAAGCCTGTGATCGCGAATCATATCTTCTTCCATCCAGGCGACGTCTATAACCGTAATGCCCACAATCAAACCATCAGCCACCTGGTGAATCTCAATAGCTGGAAGTTTGTCAAAAATAACTTTGTCGACAGCAAAGAAGTCCCCAACGCACTGGACGTCTACTACTACTTAACTCCATTGCCCAAGAAATCACTCCGTGTGGAACTTTTAGGAAAAATGGCCTCAGTATACAATGGTACCGAGGTCAATGTCAACTGGACTTTACGCAACGCATTTAAAGGCGCGGAGCAGTTGAGTTTTAATGTATTCGGTGGTTATGAAACCCAGACCGGTGGGTCGGCTGACCTCAATTCGAGTTATTACCGTTACGGGATGGAGGCTACACTGACTTTTCCACGGATATTGTCCCCTTTTGGGCGGATTTCACCGACACGGCGTTTTATCCCGAAGACTTACGTCAAAGGACGGTATGAATTTTTAAATCGCCGCAAAGCATATACCTTAAATTCCATCGCATTGGATTACGGTTATATCTGGCAGGAGTCTGAGGAGAAGCAGCACGATCTTGCTTTAATGGAGATTACCTATGTCCAGCCTAAAGGGATCTCAGAAAACTATCAAAAACAAATGGATACCATTCCGGCGTTAAGGCATGCAATAGATCCACAATTTACGATTGGCCCAAATTACAATTTCACGTTTCAAAATACGATGAAGCAGCATTTGAAAAATACCTTTTATTTCAAAGGCAACTTGGACCTCTCGGGGAATATACTCGGATTAATAAAGGGAGCAGATTTCAATAAAGGGAAAACCTTCAAATTGTTCGATGCGTATTTTTCCCAATACATCAAGATCAGTGGCGATGGAAGACATTATCTAAAATTGTCGGAGAATTCGCAGCTTGCCTCGCGGGTCAGTTTGGGCTTAAGTTATTCGTATGGCAACTCGCGGTCACTCCCCTATTTAAAACAATATTATGTGGGTGGACCTAACAGTATCCGTGCTTTTGGTGCTCGTGCAATTGGCCCAGGAACAGTTGCTCCTGAAAAATTAAGCAATGGGCTTTTCTATGCAGACCAAACCGGTGACATCAAATTAGAGCTGAATACCGAATATAGAGCCAAATTAGCGGGCTTTGTTCATTGGGCAGCGTTCATTGATGCGGGGAATGTGTGGTTGCAACGGGATGACGTCAACAAGCCCGGCGGTAAATTCAGCAAGAACTTTTTGAATGAATTAGCTGTTGGCGGTGGCGCTGGATTACGCTTCGACTTTACTTTTCTGATCATACGTACGGATATGTCAATACCTTTCCGCATCCCGTATCTTCCCAAAGGAGAACGTTGGGTATTTAAGGATATCGACTTTGGAAGTTCAAGATGGAGAAAGGATAATTTGATGTTTAATTTAGCCATCGGTTATCCATTCTAGGATTTAAAATTTGATTTACACGATAAAAAAAACAGGCTTGAACGAATTTCAGGCCTATTTTATTTTAGGTCATTCCATCAGAATCATACCCTTTGGACACTATCATTATGCATTATTTGTTCAATGGCATTTGCCTTCTTATCGATTATGTCAAAAAACAAGTTATTCCCACGAAATACATTGATTTACTAACAATAATTGATTAAATTCAAGAATTATTTATTAATCCACATCAATGCACATGAAATATCCATGTAAAAAATACGCGCATTCGTGAAGAGAGACTGGATATTTTATACGGCATATAAAACTGCCGAAGGCAGCATGAATTCTTAAGCGGAAATTAGCTCATGAATAAACAAATAATTTACATATGAAAGTAACTATTGTTGGTGCCGGAGCTGTAGGAGCAACTACAGCGGACAATTTAATCCGTCGAAATGTCGCCGAAGAGATTGTATTATTGGATATTAAAGAAGGATTTGCGGAAGGTAAAGCGCAAGATATGGCACAAACTGCCGCCTTGTTGGGTTTTGAATCAAAAATCAAGGGAGTAACCAATGACTATCTGTCCACTGCAGGTTCTACCGTTGCCGTCATTACGTCGGGAATTCCACGTAAACCCGGAATGACACGCGAAGAACTAATTGGCACAAATGCGAATATTGTCAAGTCTGTGGTGGAGAACCTGGTAAAATACTCTCCGGATATTATCATTGTCATCGTTTCCAATCCCATGGACACCATGACTTACCTGGCACTTAAATCAAGTGGATTACCAAAAAATAGAATCATTGGAATGGGTGGCACATTGGATTCAGCCCGATTCAAATATCAACTGAGCGAAAAACTGAATGCTTCTGCGGCCGATCTCAATGCCATTGTCATTGGCGGCCACGGAGATACAACGATGATTCCACTTATCAAGCACTCCACGTGGAACAGTATTCCAGTCACTGATTTCCTTACCCCGGAAGAGCAGGACGAAATTGTACACAAAACGATGGTTGGTGGCGCAACCCTAACCAGTCTAATCGGGACCTCAGCCTGGTATGCTCCAGGAGCCGCAACAGCCGCAGTGGTCGAAAGTATCGTGCGTGATCAAAACAAGTTATTTACTGCATCCGTTTACCTCGAAGGTGAATTTGGCCAAGAAGATATTAATCTTGGCGTACCGGTTATCATTAATAAAAAAGGATGGGATCGGATTGTCCCCCTTCAGCTGGATGAAGAGGACAAAGAAAAATTCAGTAAAAGTGCAGAAGCAGTGCGTACAATGAATAATGTATTAAAAGAAATAAAAGCGCTGTAGCGCATAAACTATAAAAAGGTGAAAGGCTGTTATTCTTCAAATAACAGCTTTTTTTATGATCGGCTTAACGCATAAACGTTTTCAGGGCATTTTAAACATACGCTAGAGGCCTTAAATTTCTTTTTTAAGGGATTTTTTGGGTATGTTTGGTTATATGACAACAGTACCATTTCAATTACTGGATCTGCAGGGCCAGGGCACACATATTTTAGTCGATGTGGAATTATATAGCCGTTCATTCAAGATGGTGATTGATACAGGTGCCTCTAAAACTGTATTTGACAAAACACAGTTAGTCCATCTTTTGGAAGACCAATTACAGCTTGAGCCTTCAGAAACATTATCAACAGGACTTGGCACCAATTCGATGGAGAGTTTCAACATGAAAATTCCGAGTCTGACCATAGGTGAATGGCGGATAAAAAACTTAAATACGGCGGTATTGGATTTAAGCTCGATCAACTATGCCTATCAGCAGATGGATCTGGAACCCGTGATCGGCGTATTGGGTGGAGATATTTTTGCAGACTATGGCGCTGTCATTGATTATGCCAAACGCAGCTTAAAATTAAGAAACCGGAAATTAAAACTTAAATAGGCGTTTGTGGATATGGAGCCGGAGATAGCCATAGTATACGATTGCGATCAATATCCCCAATCCACCCATGACGTATAATGTCATTCGAAGCCCACTGTAACTCGCTAAGGAACCGATCATCAACGTCCCAATGGGAAATATTCCCTGAAAAGCCATAACGTAATACGAGATTGCCCGGGCGCGATAGATTGGTATGGCATGCGTCTGAATATAGGTATTGATACTTGAGTTTTGCATCATCATGGCAAAGGACACCAACATCACATAGACGAGTGCCATCTGCAGCATACTTGAATGCGCCAAAAACAATAACGCAATTCCCATAAGTGCAGCAGCACCCATCACCTGATAGCGCAAATTGGTGCCCGATTTTAAACGGGCCATATTAAATGCACCAATCATTGCACCCAAGCCGGCGGCACTTTCAAACCAGGAAAACGTACGCTCATCGCCATGAAACATTTCTTTCGCTATGGCAGGTAGCAACGAGGTATACGGAATAACGATCAAGCTGGAGAATGTCATGATAATAATCAGTGAAGCAATATGCGGTGAGCGTTTGAGGTAACGAAAGCCTTCGACCAAGCCTTCCCAATTGCTTCCCTTGCTCAGTTGAACATGGGTTTCATCGACCTGCATCATCAACAATGTAATAATGACCGGAACAAAACTGATAAAATTTAGGGCAAAACAGACGAGTTCACCGTATGTACTCAGTAAAATACCTCCTATTGCAGGTCCCAACATTCGGGCACCATTGAAAATTGTTGAATTCAGGGCAATGGCATTCGGCAGATCTTTACGGTCACCAACCAGATACATCATCAGCGATTGACGACCCAAAACATCGAAGGAATTAATAACCCCTTGTATAAGACCCAAGATGGAAAGCCATAAGACACTCTCCCATTTCAGATAAACGACCAAGGTCAAGATTCCAGCCTGTATCATCAAACCAATTTGGGTCATCAGAACCAATTTATACTTTTTGTGCTTATCGACAAAACTGCCGATAAATGGAGACAGGACCAAAGAGGGCAATAGGGAGATAAACTGAACAAAACCAAGCCAAAACACTGATCCTGTCAATTCATAGACCAACCAACTGATGGCTATTCGCTGCATCCAGGTCCCCATAAGGGAAATTGCTTGTCCTATAACATGTAAACGGAAATTTCTATAATGGAGAGAACGAAAAACCTGCATACGTAAAGATAATAGTATATTAAAAGTATAACAAAAAATTAGGAGAAGAGATTCCTTTTTGCTAAAATAAAGATACAATAGGTGAAAATCAATGCTTCAATACTGGAATATAATCAATAACTTTGCGTCATTATTTTGAACATTAGAATAATCAAACAATTATCATTCAATAACATATACAATGAAATTTTTTATTGACACAGCGAACCTAGAGCAAATCAAAGAAGCCCAAGACTTAGGCGTATTAGACGGGGTAACAACCAATCCAAGTTTAATGGCTAAAGAGGGTATTAGCGGTGATGAAAACGTAATCAACCATTATAAAGCGATCTGTGCAATCGTTGATGGCGATGTCAGTGCTGAAGTTATTTCTACAACTTATGAAGAAATGATCAAAGAAGGAGAAGCTTTAGCAGCTCTTGACAGCAAGATTGTTGTAAAAGTCCCTATGATCAAAGATGGCGTAAAAGCAATTAAATATTTCAGCAAAAAAGGTATTAAAACAAATTGTACATTGGTATTTACAGCTGGTCAAGCACTATTGGCTGCTAAAGCTGGGGCAACTTATGTATCTCCTTTTATCGGTCGTTTGGATGATATCTCTACAGATGGATTAGCGTTGATCGAAGATATTCGTTTAATCTATGATAACTACAACTACCCTACACAAATTTTAGCAGCTTCTGTACGTCACAGCGCACACATTTTAGGCTGTGCTAAAATCGGTGCTGATGTCATGACAGGTCCATTATCAGCGATTGTAGCTTTATTAAAACACCCATTGACAGATAGCGGTCTAGCGACATTCTTAGCTGATCACGCGAAAGCTGCAGGCAAATAAGATTCCTATATTTCATATAATAACGAAAACCGATAGGTAAGATGACACTAATCTTAAACTTATCGGTTTTCTTATTTTTAAGAGATTCCGTATTTTTGTACTGTAAAAATGATCTCTGAGAAATGAAACATTCAGTTTCTGTTTCTTACAGATCTATTTAAAGGGAAAAAATACGATGAATAAATCCGTCGGATAGTTTTTAAACTTGCAAATAAGTTTAAATTTCTCTTAGTTTGTATTTGATCTAAGGCTTAACGAAGAAATCCATGGAAGATTCCAACACTGTATATCCAGAAATTCTCAAACGAAATAGTTTAAAAGTTACCCAACCCCGGTTGAAGGTACTTGAAATTATTTCGAGGAAAGACTCGGCAATTTCGCAGCCAGAGCTAGAGAAATTACTGGGCAAGGATATTGACCGTGTCACATTATACCGGGTATTGGCCAGTTTTGAAGAGAAAGGGATTATCCATAAAATCTTTGATCTACATGGTACAGCGACTTATGCCATGTGTTCGACAAACTGTTCAGAACATGATCATCATGATCAACACGTGCATTTTATTTGCCGGGTATGCAATTCTGTATACTGTCTGGAAGATATGACCTTACCAAAGGTGTCGATCCCAGCAGGTTTTAGTCTTGAAGCGATCGCAGTAAATGCACTTGGAGTGTGTAATCATTGCAAAAAGTAAATCAGGCTGTACCAATCCAAAACTATTTTTCGGCTAAACTGTCTATACATTGGCTATCGGAAGGTGCTCCGTTTAGCTCCTTATTGTCCTGTCAAATGCAGTTTTTTTCGTATATTGTATTGGCATCGATCTTGATGTACAGCGCTCGTAATCTGTGGTAAAGACTGTTTTTTTGAAATCCATTATCGTAGCCAGTCAAAGGATCCATTGGGCTGTAAAAGACCAATGTAAATGAATAATAATAAATAATAAGTGAATGAAAACAAGAAAAGAAAATCCATATAAAGAGGTGTTAACACAACTGATTATCGATATTTTCGAAAAATCGGGTAATAAGCCCCTCAACTATAAACAAGTTTCGTCAAAATTGAACCTCAACGATAACGACTCGAAAGTCGCTATCGCCGATATTTTACATGACAATGTAAGGAATGGGCTTTTTATTGAGGTGGATCGAGGCAAATTTAATTTGAAGCAACTCAAAGTGTATGTCACAGGGAAAGTAGATATGACCGCCGATGGTTCTGCCTATGTAATTCCGGATGACGAATTTGAAAATGATATTTATATCGCTCCACGGAAACTTAGACAGGCACTCCATGGCGATATTGTCAAGGTCCATACCTTCGAAAAAAGAAAAGGTGGCCGCAAAAAAGAGGGTGAAGTCGTTGAAATTCTGCAAAGGGCCAAGATTGATTTCACGGGAACAATCAGCATCTCCAACAATTTTGCTTTTTTTATTGCGGATGACCGCAAGATGCTACACGACATTTTTATTCCTTTGGACAATCTGAATGGAGCCAAGGACAAAGAAAAAGTGGTCGTGTCGATTATTGACTGGCCTAGCGGGAGCAAAAATCCTGTTGGAACGGTCAAACATGTCTTGGGCACCAAAGGGGAAAATAACACCGAGATGAACGCTATTTTGGCCGACTATGGTTTCCCATTGGAGTTCCCTAAAAATGTAGAGGATGAAGCGAATAAAATTCCAGAAGAAATAAGCAAGGAGGAAATTGCCAAGCGGCGTGACTTTAGAAACGTGACGACCTTTACCATTGACCCCGCGGATGCAAAAGATTTCGATGATGCCATCTCTTTTCAAAAATTAGAGAATGGCAACTATGAAATCGGTGTTCACATTGCGGATGTTTCGCATTTTGTGATACCCGATACAGAATTGGACAAAGAAGCATTTAACCGTGGTACATCGGTCTATTTGGTAGACCGTGTTATCCCGATGCTTCCGGAGCGTCTTTCCAATGGCGTTTGTTCCTTACGCCCACATGAAGATAAGTTATGCTTTTCGGCTGTTTTCGAATTAGACGAAAAAGCCAATGTACACCATCAATGGTTTGGCCGCACGATCATCCATTCCGACCGCCGTTTCAGTTATGAAGAAGCACAGGAGGTGATTGAAACGAAATCGGGCGATTTCAGTGAAGAGATCCTGAAATTAAATGAACTGGCCTATATTCTTCGGGAACGTAAGTTTAAAAATGGTGCAATAGCCTTTGAAAGTGAAGAAGTCAAGTTCACCTTGGATGAAAATGGCAAACCTACCGGGGTATATACCAAGGTCCGTAAGGATGCACACAAGCTGATTGAAGATTTTATGCTATTAGCGAATCGTAAAGTTGCCGAGTTTATCGGCAAACAAGGGCGCGGAAAAAACAAGCTAACGTTTGTATACCGGTTTCACGATGTGCCTAATCCGGAGACGCTGACGACGTTCTCTCAATTTGCGGCGCGTTTTGGCCATAAATTGACCATCAAAACAGATAAGGAAACAGCTAAATCTTTAAATGCGCTGATGACAAAGATAGAAGGTAGCAAAGAACAAAATATGCTGACTTCGCTTGCGGTACGTTCGATGGCCAAAGCGATCTATACGACAAAGAAGACAAGTCACTATGGACTCGCATTTGATTATTACACCCATTTCACCTCTCCTATCCGTCGTTATCCCGATGTGATGGTACACCGTCTTTTACAATTCTATCTGGAGGGCGGAACCAAGATCAATGCAGAGCATTACGAAAAAATGGCCGAGCATTCTTCCCAAATGGAGAAAAAAGCCGCTGAGGCCGAACGTGCATCGATTAAGTACAAACAGGCCGAATACTTGCAGGATCAGATTGGTACCGAATATACGGGTATTGTCTCGGGTGTTACCGAATGGGGTATGTATGTGGAGATTGAGGAAAACAAATGTGAGGGTATGGTCAGGCTGCGGGATATCACCGATGACTTTTACGTGCTTGACGAGAAGAACTATGCGATCATTGGCCAAAGGAAGAAAAAGAAATTCCAGCTGGGTGATGAGGTTCAAATCCGCGTGAAGAAAGTGGATCTGGATAAAAGGCAGATTGATTTTACGTTGTTGAGTTAAGAATAAAAAAAGAGCGTTATTATTCAAAATTAACGCTCTTTTTCTTAAAAAATTGATTGTAAAAAACCTGAGTTTGTATTAAAAAAATAAAACAACTTAGTTTCTACAGACACATCTCGAAAATACTAACATACTAATATGTTAATGAGACTGATATAGGAGTTACTCCAGATTTAATTTCCTGAGATTTCTCAACAATTACTTTCCCTCCCTGCTCAACCTTGTATGTAAGTGTAAATGGTTGCTTAATTGTAAATGCAGAAATATTTACACTAGCAGTCAAATAATTAGCCGGTGATTCCATAACAGCAGTTTTACCTCCTTGAAAATACTCTTTTTCAACTGAATATAACACTTGACCTGTTGTCCCTGCAGCTCCATTAACAGTCCACGTTTGTGGCTTAGCATCGCCTCCCGCAGACCCACAAGATACAGACACATCTCCACCGTCAACAGTGAAAGATGAAGAAGTTGTAACTGTAACCTTAAGAGCCCCTTTGTTCTCTGATGGTACAGTATTATCGTCGTCCTTTGAGCATCCAACAAAAGCGAAGGTTAGCAAGGCCAGTACCACTGCATACATTAATTTCATTTTGATTTTCATAACTTGAATACATTAATTTGTTTCTACTAAATATTTACACGTGTTTATCAAACACTTTGCCAAACAGAACGCAAAAACATGCAGGAGGTGCAATTTACCTGAAAACCAGTAGAAGAATATTTTCGAAAGAATACCATTATTTAAAGGGTACTGCACAGCGAAAGAACAACTTAGAGTGCTTACAAGAAGAAACCTATATTACATAGCTTTTTGCCGTTTTGCTACCCTATAATCGTCCATATTCGTGTACAACAAACCATCAGGAGTTGAATAGCTATTGTCGAAAAGGATATAGAATCTACCCATCGTTGCCTAAACGAGGATATTCAGCTTGCTTGCAGATAGTTTCCTGAATCAAAGCTACAAATGACTAAAAATATTAAACGGTTCGCTTAACACACTGCAATAGGAAAAAAGGGATAGTCAGGATCAGAGAATACGAAAGAAGCCAATTGATAATAAAGAAACGAGTAGCACCAATTCAAAAAATAATCTAAATTTTATACACTAACTATTTCATATTCAAAAGGGAATCAGTATCTTTGCGAACTTAAAATATTTAAGGTAAAAAAATTTATAAACAAAAACAGGTAAATGCCTACTATTCAACAATTAGTTAGAAAAGGTAGAGTAGCTCTGGTTGATAAGAGTAAGTCACCAGCGTTGGACTCATGTCCACAGCGAAGAGGTGTATGTACACGTGTATATACTACTACCCCTAAAAAACCAAACTCAGCAATGCGTAAAGTAGCTCGTGTACGTTTAACAAACGGAAAAGAGGTCAACGCTTACATCCCTGGAGAAGGTCACAACTTACAAGAGCACTCGATCGTATTGATTCGTGGTGGTCGTGTTAAGGATTTACCAGGTGTACGTTACCACATCATCCGTGGTGCATTAGATACTTCAGGTGTAGCAGGTCGTAACCAACGTCGTTCTAAATACGGAACTAAGCGTCCTAAACCAGGACAAGCAGCTGCAGCTCCAGCAAAAGGTAAAAAGAAATAATTAAACGGAGGAAAGAAAAATGAGAAAGTCAAAACCGAAAAAGAGAATCATTTTACCTGATCCAAAGTTTAATGACGTTCAGGTAACACGTTTCGTAAACAATATGATGGTGGATGGTAAAAAATCTATCGCTTATTCTATTTTTTACGATGCAGTAGAATTAGTAGAACAAAAAACACAAGAAAGCGGTTTAGAAGCATGGAAAAAAGCTTTGAACAACGTTATGCCTGCTGTTGAAGTTAAATCACGCCGTGTTGGTGGTGCTAACTTCCAAGTTCCTATGGAAGTTCGTCCAGATCGTAAAATCGCTTTGGGTATGAAATGGTTAATTTCATACGCTCGTAAACGTGGTGAAAAAACAATGTTCGAAAAATTAGCAGGAGAAATCATTTCAGCTTCTAAAGGTGAAGGTGCTGCTGTTAAGAAGAAAGAAGATACGCACAAAATGGCGGAAGCTAACAAAGCGTTCTCACACTTCAGATTCTAATTTTGAAGACATTCAAAAAAATATGATTACACCGACCTCCGATAAAAACAATCTTTTATCAAGGTCGGTGTACTTATTTAACATTACATTTAAACACATAAGACCATTAAGGTCCGCTGCTTAAAAATATTATGGCAAGAGATTTAAAATTCACTAGAAATATCGGTATCGCTGCCCACATTGATGCTGGTAAAACTACAACAACTGAGCGTATCCTTTACTACTCAGGTGTAAACCACAAAATTGGTGAAGTTCACGAAGGTGCTTCTACAATGGACTGGATGGAGCAAGAAGCTGAGCGTGGTATCACGATTACTTCTGCTGCTACAACAGTATTCTGGAACTACCGTAACAACAAATACCAAGTAAACGTAATCGATACTCCTGGACACGTGGATTTCACGGTTGAGGTAAACCGTTCATTACGTGTACTAGACGGATTAGTATTCTTGTTCTCAGCTGTTGATGGTGTTGAGCCTCAATCTGAAACAAACTGGCGTTTAGCTGATGGGTATAAAGTACCTCGTATCGGTTTCGTTAACAAAATGGACCGTTCAGGAGCTGACTTCTTGAAAGTTGTAAAACAAGTTAAAGATATGTTAGGTTCTGATGCAGTTGCTTTGCAATTGCCTATCGGTGCTGAAGATAGTTTTAAAGGTGTAGTTGACTTGATCAACAACCGTGGTATCGTTTGGAACGAACACGACAAAGGAATGACTTTCACTGAAGTTCCTATTCCTGATGATATGTTGGACGAAGTTGCTGAATACCGTGAGAAATTATTGGAAGCAGTAGCTGGTTATGATGAGACTTTGATGGAGAAATTCTTCGAAGATCCAGATTCATTGACTGAGCGTGAGATCTTAAATGCATTACGCGCAGCTGTATTGGATAACTCTATCGTTCCTATGGTTTGTGGTTCATCTTTCAAAAACAAAGGTGTTCAAACTATGTTGGATTTGGTCATGGAATTATTGCCTTCACCGCTTGATGTAGAAGCTGTAAAAGGTACTAACCCGGATACAGGTGAAGAGATTTTCCGTAAACCATCTGTAAACGAACCTTTCGCAGCTTTAGGTTTCAAAATTGCGACTGACCCATTCGTAGGTCGTTTATGTTTTATCCGTGCTTACTCTGGTAAGTTAGATGCAGGTTCTTATGTATTGAACACACGTTCAGGAAACAAAGAGCGTATCTCTCGTATCTTCCAAATGCACGCAAACAAACAAAACCCGATCCCTTTCATCGAGGCTGGTGATATCGGTGCTGTTGTAGGTTTCAAAGACATCAAAACTGGAGACACTCTTTGTGACGAAAAAGCACCTATCGTTCTTGAATCTATGACTTTCCCTGAGCCAGTAATTGGTTTGGCGATCGAGCCTAAAACTCAAGCTGACGTTGATAGATTAGGTATTGGTCTTGGTAAATTGGCTGAAGAGGATCCTACATTCGTTGTAAAAACTGACGAAGAAACTGGTCAAACAGTTATCTCTGGTATGGGTGAGCTTCACTTAGAGATCTTGATCGACCGTTTGAAACGTGAATTTAAAGTAGAGGTTAACCAAGGTGCTCCTCAAGTATCATACAAAGAGTCTATCAACGGTACTACTGAGCACCGTGAGGTATTCAAAAAACAATCCGGTGGTCGTGGTAAATTCGCGGATATCAAAGTTGTTATTTCTCCAGCGGACGAAGATTTCGATTTAACAAAATCACCGCTTCAATTCGTTAATGAAATCGTTGGTGGTAAAATCCCTAAAGAATTTATCCCTTCAGTTCAAAAAGGATTTGAAACTTCAATGAAAAATGGTGTATTAGCAGGATTCCCATTATCAGGAATGAAAGTTCGTTTGATTGATGGTTCATTCCACGCTGTCGATTCAGATTCATTGTCTTTCGAATTAGCTGCTCGTCAAGCATACCGTGAAGGCTTGCCTAAATGTTCTCCAGTGTTAATGGAACCAATTATGAAAATAGAGGTTTTAACACCAGAAGAAAACATGGGTGATGTAATGGGTGACTTAAACCGTCGTCGTGGTCAAATGCAAGGTTTGGATTCACGTAACGGTGTACAGGTAATCAAAGCATTGGTTCCACTTTCTGAGATGTTCGGTTACGTAACGCAATTACGTACAATCACTTCAGGTCGTGCAACATCTACGATGGAATTTGATCACTTCGAAGAAGCTCCTCGTAACGTTGCTGATGAGGTGATTGCAAAATCAAAAGGTAAAATCAAAGGTTCTGTAGAATAATATAGAACTCAAAAATAAACCGACCGCTGGTTGTTAATAGCTCTAATCAGCGGTCATTTTTAAATAATATCATATACTATGAGCCAAAGAATCAGAATTAAATTGAAATCTTACGATTACAATTTGGTTGACAAATCAGCTGAAAAAATCGTAAAAACAGTAAAACCTACAGGTGCAGTTGTTAGTGGTCCTATTCCATTGCCTACTGAGAAAAAAATCTACACGGTATTACGTTCACCACACGTTAACAAAAAAGCACGTGAGCAATTCCAATTATGTGCTTACAAAAGATTGTTGGATATCTATTCTTCAAACGCTAAAACTGTTGACGCATTGATGAAACTTGAATTACCTTCAGGTGTTGAAGTAGAAATCAAAGTGTGATAGATTTCAATCACTGAAAAAAAGAAGGGGCCTTTCGCAAGAAAAGCCCTTTTTTTGTGAATGTGTCTGATATTATTAGCCAGAAAGAAACCTTCAGTCGGCTTCCATTGCTGTTGCTGTCCGCGGAATCATGAAGGTTTTGTTTGCGCAAATATTCCTCATGAAACTAATAAATCCAAAACATGAGGTGAAAGACATTTTTCGACCAATTAAAATTATAGCTGATAACCAAGTCCGATTGAAAATACACGATTATAGGTACTAATCTTATCATCTAGCTTGATATCTAAAAGACCTAACCCATATCCGCCATGCACCGAAAAGCCATTTGTTAATTTAAATCCCGCTAAAAAATTTAATCCAGCATCATATTTCTTCATCTCATTGCTATTTTTTCTAGTCCCAAACTGAATTTCTTCTACAGTCCTAGAAAATTTCTCTTTCCCAGAGATTGCAACACTTGTATATGGTCCCCCAGCTAGAAAAAATTGTCCAAAATTATTTTGAGGAAAGTAATACATTAAGTTTAAAGGGACTTCAAGATATTGTACCTTACGCCAGCCATCCATCAAAATTTCACCATTTTGCGAACCTGTACTCATTTTGGATCCTGTCTGTTGAAGAGCCACACCAGGTTGCAAAGCAAAATTATTACGCAATGCAAGCTCTACATATGCTTCTACATGTAATCTTGTAATGGCAGGATAGGCCGAGCTTCCATAGCTTGAATATCTCACTTCCTTTGCAAAATTGGCTGCCGTACGAAGGCCGAAAGACATTTGAGCCTGAAGCCCGGTTGTCATTCCCACAATGGCAAATGTGGTTAATAATATTCTCTTCATATAATTACTTTTATTCGCTATGCTTGAGATAGCGGGCAAAAGTAATAAAAAAACTATTCGGCTTCTTTATCAATTTCAGTCGAAGGGGGAAGTTCATGGTGCAAGGTCGCGTACATATCATTGTAAACGTCATCCTTACTATCTTCTTCCCCTAAAAGAAATCCCCAAGGTTTTAACTCCTTAATGCGGTCCATTATAATTTTGACAATCGCCAAAATAGGAATCGCCAAAAACATACCGGAAATACCCCATACCATTTCGCCAATAATAATGGAGAGCATAGCAAACAGCGAATTAACTTTCACCTTAGAACCCACAATCTTAGGGACAATAAAGTTGCTGTCGATCATATGTATAATAATGAGGGCGATGATGACCAGGACGACATGGGTAAAAGAAGATGTTGCAAACGTCAGAATGGCAATGATGAGCATTGAGGAGAAAATACCAACATAAGGCAACACATTGAATACGCCAGTAATCAATGCCAAAAGCAGACTGTATTTTACCCCAATTAAAGAAAGGACAATAAAGACCAAAAGGGAAACCAAGCTCATTTGGATCAGTAGGCCAATAAGATATTTTTTGACGACATACTGAACCTGTTGAACGACGTCCAGGACAATAGGTCGGTCCTCTATACGGTTGACAAATAAAAGAAACTTGACAATATGTCCCCTATATATCAGTAAGAAGAATGTGTAAAGAAAGGTAAAGACAAACAGAATAAACATCGACGACAGGGAAACCAATGCAGTACCTAAAAATAAAGTTCCCGAATCAACGGATTTTGATGCTGTTTTATTAATAAAATCAATCTGATCTTTATGCTGTATTCCAAACTGCTGGCTCACCCAAGTCTGTAAATTGCCCACACCATCCATAATCTGTTGCTTAAAAGCCGGGAAATCTTCTTTAAGGAGTGTAAGCTGAGAAGCTAATAGAAAAAGTCCGTAACCTAACACACCGAAAAATAAAATAACGCTCAATATGCCAGCCAATGTCCTTGGGAACCGCAGCTTTCGCTCCAAAAAATTACTTAACGGAATCAGCAGCAGCGAAAACAACAAGCCCAAAATCATGGGAATAAGTATGGTATCTCCGATCTTTGCCAAATATCCCAATAAAAGTATACTGATCAATACACTGACAAGTTTAACATAAAAGGGTAAAGGAAGAAATCTTTTCATGCAGCAATCTTTTGAATAAAAATAACAATTTCGGTTGACTTAAGTTTAATCCAATAAAAAAGTCCCCACAAATGCAGGGACTCTTTCCTCATAATAAGTTTAAGTACTTATATTTCTTATAGTCCGAAACCGATACCCACAGACCAAACACGGTTTTTCGTTGAAAGGTTAGATACTGGAGATAAATTAGTTAAACCAAGTCCGTAACCAGCATTAATCTGAAAACCGTTTGATAATTGATAGCCTGCCAAGAAGTTTATACCGAAATCGGTACGTTTTAATTCATCACCATCTCCACTACCAAATTTTACATCCCATTCTCTTTTTACACTAGCATTATTTGAACTTGCCTCAAATTTATTTTTACCACTAAGTGCAAATCCCACGTAAGGGCCAGCTCCAATAAAGAAATTACCAGATCCTCCCGTAGGAAATTTAGCAACCGCATTTACAGGGATATCCAAAGACATTATACTTTGTTTTAACTCACCTGTAGCGTTATCAGAAGTTGCTGTATATTTACCACCTTTATTTTGCAAAGACAACCCCGGTTGGATGGAAAAGTTTGGAGAAATAGGTGCATCTAAATAACCCGTTACAAAAAAACCCGTGTTAGATTCAGAACTTCCATTTTCAAATGAATATTTAGGAATATTTACCCCCGCACGTAGTCCATATCCCAATCCACCTTGTGCAAAGGCTCCTAATGAACCAAATAAAATTGCTGCAGATAATAATAGTTTTTTCATGTTTCCTAATTTAATTTACTTTCTTCTTTTATCACTTAATCTCATAATTTCCTGTATGAGATTTATTACATTCCCATTTGCAATATCTATTCCAAAATCCATAAGCCTTTAATTTACAAAGTAAAACATCACAAAAAAGTATCTTTTCACGATTTAGCATTGTCCTTTAAAAGATACAGTGATTGGCGTATTATTTCAATCTGATGGCGAGCTGCAAGGGATTCGGTGTTTGATTTTACCGAGGAAAGTGCTTTATCAAAAACGTCTTGGTTATCCCAAGCTGAAAACCCTCCGGTATGTTGCTGCTGACTATCGCTCAAAGGATCACACAGCAAAATACCAGCTTGGTTTTCAGACCAATGCTTAAAAACATAAAAGTTTTATCATAAAGATTTTTTAATTCCAATTATAAGTTTTATTTTTGCAGACCTTCAAAAGGAAAAAAATAGGGTCGGATGGCCGAGTGGCTAGGCTGAGGTCTGCAAAACCTCCTACAGCGGTTCGAATCCGCTTCCGACCTCGTTTTATTTTAAACAATAAAAATATTATCAAAATGGGAGTTACACGTTTAAAAAGAAAAGATAGAAGAAATAAAACTGTTTCACGTGTTGAAGTTCAGTTTTTGAAATTAGGAACTAACGTAGAGTTAGGTTCTAGATCAAAAATGAAAGCTAGCAACCAAATCGTTAAAAACGATGCTATCTTAAATCAATTAGCTTCAGAAGCTAAGTAGTAAGAAGAATTTAATAGCCTTTAAAGTACTACTTTAAAGGCTTTTTAATAGGTCCACCATTTGGTGGACTTTTTCTTTTGAGCTAATCCACTGTGCCTCATCCATTCCATTGACCTGACTCTGGTTAAACCTCATCTTCGACACATGCAATTCTTTCGCTGAGCTATGTATTGCAACTGCACCAGTTTGCTCTAAAATATGAACTATATTAGCTGCATCGACACCTGCACCAGGCATAATTACAACACGGCCATTTGCTTGTTGAACCAACTGTTTGAGTAATGGAGCTCCAGCTAAAGCAGAATTTTGCAGACCAGATGTCAAAATACGATCTATCCCCAGTTCAATGACATCTTCCAATGCCTGAAAAGGATCTTCCACGCGATCAAAAGCACGATGAAAGGTAACATGCATCGGACGCGCTGCTTCCACCAATCGCAAAGTATTCACTTTATCCACCGTACCATCTGCGTTCAGCATACCTATTACAACACCATCTATCCCCAATTCCTTGCACAACTGAATATCTGCTATCATTTCTAAGATCTCGGTCTCTGTATAAAGAAAATCACCTCCACGTGGCCTGATAAGCACATGAATACCAATATTTACCAGTTTCCGCACTAATTGCAACTGACCAAACGAAGGTGTAGTCCCTCCGTTTTCCAAATTTTGACAAAACTCTACCCTGCTCGCACCTCCTTGTTCGGCTTCAATTGCAGATGCTACGGAATTTGAACAGATTTCTAGTTGGTAATTTCCAATTGCCTTTTCCTTCATTATATTATATCTTAAGCTATTTTTCGTTTACGCGAATAACGTAAAAAAAAAGGAAATAACCTACTCCCCTACTTATGGTCAAACTAGTATAAGCTTTAGAAAAGACTACAGTTAAAAAGATACTTTACCTTCATGGTAAATTTTGCTTCTAGACAAAGATCTACAACTTTAGCTTATAATGATGTAACTCTACTTTTTTCCACTTCCAATCTGGTCCTTTTGAGGTACTCATGCCACCTGACAGCTCCCTTGAAGAAGGAGGGTCTAAGAAACGCTCCCGTTTAATATAAGTTGGCAATTGGAAGCCAGGCGATGTATTTAGCGTTTCAAAACATTCCCGCGCGAGTTTCATGATGTCATTCCGATTTTCTGCATTGCTTTCAATTCGACTTCCTATATAAGATGTCGGACCATACAATTGCTCATAAATAGCAGAATCTTCAAAAGGTTTGAATTTCAGACGCATCATTATTTGTACCAATAGAGCATACAGATCATTGTCCGTTGGCGCCAGAACCAACTTATCCAACACCTTTGGTATCAACTCCCACATCATCAATTCAACCGCTAAATCTTTGGTATTCTCACCAATGAAATCGAGTGTAGGCCACATCTGGTCCATATATCGTACAACAGAATCTCTACTTCCATGCAAAGCAACCAACTGTCTATTGCTCCAATATTCCAGCGGTATGTCCCCTCGATAATAGACTCCAAAAATGTATTGACCTTTCAAGCGCCCCAAGGAACCACAATTTTGCATCTCAAACTCAGGTGCAAGCATACAGTAACTAAACATATCACGCGTATTTAGCGTTTTAAATGTTTGTATCGAAAGAGAATTCCATAAAGCAGGATAACGTTCCCTATCCATACTATCCTCTCCTGACACCAATCTATACACGTAATAGTCTTTCAGTAATATTCGCAAGATTGCTTCACGACCACCTAGGGGATAATTTCTAGACTTAATCTTCCCCATTCTTCCGAGATACCTGGGCAACTGATCGTTTATAAATTTTGTAGAATCTTTCAGCTTATATTGGCCATGACACATGGGCAAGCTGCATACCAATAGCAATGCTAAAAAAAGGACATAGGACATCCTCTTCTTAAAGAAATCAACAAAACTAGATGCTAACATAGTTAATACATTTACACTGCATTGGCTGCAATACAGCATATTAAATATACTTAAAATTAAATAGTATTAAATAAATTAGGTTTCAAAAAAAATCTACGATTTGAAAACGGGACCAAAAACCAAAAAAACTCAGTTCCGTTTTAAGCTCAGTCTCTTCTTTTATATACAAAAATCATAACCGAATTTTAGAAATGTAAAACATTCGGCTGAACTATTTGTATATACCTTACATGCTTTTATTTAAATAACTAAAAACCAAGCGCATACATTTTTAAGTAAAATATCATGGCAATTATATCAAAAAACATGGAGACCCAAGAAAAGATCATCAGTACTTTTGAAGAGCTCCAAAAAGCTATATATGACCTGAAACATCAAATTGTTGAATTTGAATTGCTTTTTAATCAGGCTTGCAACAGACATATTGACTCCAATTTCCAAAAGGAATGGTTGCTGGACCGAATATCTTCACGTCATGATATGATTACACTTCGACATGATTCCATGCTGCTAATTCGGGATACTGTGTCTGCGTTCCGGGATTTCGACGGTTATTTTCTAGATCTCAAACAGCTACTCCAATCGATCGAGTTACTCATGCTCAACCATGCCGATGAGGAAGAGTATGAAATTGCAGCTATTATCAAAAAATGGTATGAAAAATTTGCCCAAGCGATTGATTTTGTTGGTGACTTAACCTATTAAGTCGCCGTTTTATTATACTTTTGCAGCATTGTAAAATATTGAGAAATGCGCAAACCACCAGCTATCGTAGACTTACACACCGATACTTTCCTTGAAGATTGGGAAGATTATTCGCCAGAGGAGCTCTTACAAGAATCCATGGATTTTATGCGATCTAATCTAGACGCAGCTATTTATTGGGAAATGAACGAAATAAAATTTATTCATGGCAAGGGAAAAGGAATGTTAAAAAAAATGGTTTTTGAAGAGTTGCAAGAGTACAAGGCTCATGGCTCCATTGAGCGCTATTACACCTCCTACCAGAATGAAGATATTGTAGTCGTTGTCATAGGGATTTAAAAAGGCTACCTTTTCAGATAGCCTTTGTATCATGTTATGCTATTTAATAGCTGGAGTAATAATCACTTTTCGGAATTCCACGGGACCATGATCCCCTTGGAAATAAATTGGTCCCGGCTCTGCCTCTTTACTATCCAAAGCACCGCCCGTTATACCAGGGATTTCTTGGTTACTGATAACAGTCTTTCCGTTTGCCACAACCGTCACTAGACGCCCTACCAATGTAATATCATAGGTCTGCCATTCTCCGGCCCCTTTGTTCACCATCTCATTTGCTGCAAGGAAACCATAGACGCCCGCAAAAAGTACGGCATTAGGATGTGCGTCTTTTGGACTATCTTCTATCTGAACCTCATAACGGCCTCTTAAATAGACACCACTATTACTTCCTGCTGGAATTTTAAATTCAACATGTAATTTAAAATCTTCAAATTTTTGCTCAGAGACCAAATTAGAACCAGATTGCGGGCTAGTCAAAATTCCGTTTTTCACCACCCACTGATTCGTTTTACCGGTAGCTTTCCATCCTGACAGATCCTTGCCGTTGAACAGCTGATTGGGCTTCCCCCATTTTACTGCAGCTGTTCGCTTCAGCTCCGGAGCACGAACACCTTTAAAGCGATATGTTTTCCCATCAGGCTCTGTTATTGTCCCTTGCAATACACCGTTTACAACCTCGCCTTCAACACTTAGATTCATCTTTCCGCCTTCCCATTGAGGTGGGATAGCAAATCTAAACTTTCCTTTCTCATAAAACACCTGCGAAACTGGCCGAGCACTTCCGGAAGTACTCACATAATGACCGACTAAAGTTCTATAGCCCGACAATTTTACCTCCAACCAAGATGGTGCAGGGGTACCATTAATATCAACTTCGATGTCCCATCGACCAATCAGCTCTTTGCCTTCTACGTCTTGTTGATAATGGATGGATTCTCCGATTGAATGTTTAGCAAAGGTTACTTGCGGTAATGCACAAGAGGCCAAAATTCCTAAAAGAAATGCCGCTTTTCTGTTCATATTATTTATGTTTATATTCTAATTGACAATAAATTTCAAGCAATTTAACTGTTTAACAGCGGGTTTACAAGGATATAATGTTAAAAAACAGAAAGAAAGCGAGAAACAAAAGACTTCGAACAAGCTTTATACATTCTTTAAGAAACCGCTCACATCGTTCGTCGTAACGATAAGCTTCATCCCTACCGACCATGGACCAACCCTGATATCGCGTATCTTTTACAGTTTGCGCAAATTCATCGAATAGCGATTTTTCTTCTTCGGTATTACGAGGAAAGATATCGTTTGGAAATTGCCATAAACTAGCACACAAACTGAACAAATGTTTTAGATTGTATTGGTATGGCGTATAGTCATAAAAATATTCTAGTAGCCCCAGACATGCTTGTTCAATAGCTTGATTATAAAGAAGCACTTTAATTTCAACCTCTTCGGATTGATCTATCGCTTTACCTCCATTGTATAAACCACTTGCGTTATTTTCTCTTTGGTACCATTTTGTCTTCGCCTCTTTCATTTCGTCTTGAGTACGCTTTCCATTGTGTTCATGAAATTCCCACTTCAATAAATTGATCTCCATACCATAAAGCGGATCCACATATTGCAAAGACCGATGAAAGAATGGACTATTTTTGTCCAACTGTTTCTGTATTTGATCTCGAGTGAAAGAAAGGAATAAAACGGAAACTTCCAATTCTTTATTTATCGATGCTTGAATATTACCTATTGTTTCACGAATATCGTTTTCGCTAACAATTAACAAATCGAAGTAGTAATCATAAATGTCAGTATTTGAAGGTTTATTAATGCCATTGATGACAAATGATCTAGTTCGCTGACCAACTAGATAAATGCCTTGTATGTCAATTGTATTCTTCAAACAAGTAATAATCAATTCCAACTTCTTATCAGCAGCGCTTTTGTAGACATCATATTCTGGCATCATAGTATCGTTATTAGAAATGCTTCGTAGCGACTTTTCTTGACTTTCAACACGATCTTCTAATTTCTCTTTCGGATTATCGACCTCAAAAGAGTAGTTTTTAAAATTCGTCACGGAATCCTCAAACATCGTGTCTGTGATCTGCATGAAGTTTTCCATCCGTTCTTCCAGCTTCAGTAGAATATCAAGATCCACGTCAAAATCATCTTCATAGCGTGCCGCCCGATATACCCCCTCTAAAAATTGAAGCATAATTTCATCTTCTGGCTTGCCTTCTTTAAATATAGTGGCTAGTGACGGTGCTATTCTAACAAGATAACGATGGTGAGACCTGATGGAGTGCGTTGCGCGCTCCTTTCCCATGACCATAATCTCCATGCATCTATACCGCAACTCAAATACCTGATGCAGCATAAATCCTGCATGCGACAGCGAATCTCGTTCCTTGAAATAATAGTATCCTTCTTTAAACTCATTAATTTTATGATTTTCACGCGCAAATAAATCGTTTACCGACTCCAGAGTATTTTCGATGGAATGCCCTTCAGGGTATAGCTCGAATCTTGACGATGGATTTTGATAAATAAGTTTGTCTGGGTGACAGGTCATATGTAAATATAAGTTCCCATCAATAAGCTTACTTTTTACCTGAAACGCTATCAAAGTGACATGATGAAACTTCGGGAAATCCTTTAAGGACATTCTAATCTGTGGATCTAGTTCGCCGACAGATTTATGCTCCTTGTTAGATAATAGAATAACCAACTCGTAGAAAGGAACATCAACCGCATAGTAAGTGTTCAGGAATATCCGATCGATATTGTATTTGCTCGCTAGAATCAGAATGATGCTATTTAAATCAGTCTGATCATTTTTATTTGTAATTCCCATAACTTATAAAGGTTCGGTTTCATTTTCAACTTTTAGTAATTCTGTCTACTTGTCATGATCGAATATTGGCGGATTGCATATACCTTCCTTCTTGGTTCTACGTTTTCGCAGATCCAAAACGATGAGGGTTAGCACATCCAAAACTTTCAGTAGCCGTTCTCTTGTGATAATTTGCTCTTTGTTCAAATCTGTATATTTTTCGGAATATTTATCCTCTAGATAAGTCATCATCCTACATTCAACCCTGTATATTTCGTCACGTACATCAACGCCATTAAATAATTTCGACAAAGTCTTTGGAATGTTTCTTTTTCCTTTCTTGCTTAAGCTCTTCGGCTTCCAAGTTGCTATATCGGCTTCTGGAATAGGACAGCGCAAAAAGTCTATTTTGTCAGGGTCAAGCCAGTTTTCAGGAAAATAATCTGTTTGTAAAAACATCCATCCGGCTTGGAGCAACCACCTTAAAACATATCGCAGGTCACGAGAAGTCAATACTATGGCACCTCTTTCACAAGAACATGTGGGATATAAATACAAAATACTTTGTCTAATGTTACTGTAACTTTGTTCATAGAAAACCTCACCAGTCATTTCGAAAGGGTTTGCACTTTGATAGCCATTTATATAATCCGATCCTAAATAATCAACTATTAAGTGTTTGTTTGGTGGTGGATAACTAATCGCTGCCCAGTGGTAAGCGACATAACAAGCTTCACGTAGTTTTAAGAGTTGTTCGTAAGTTTTTAAAGATGCGTATTCGCCACAACTTTCGAAGATGGATTCCTTCTCATTTATACATCTTTTCCAATCATCTAATAAGTTCAGCCAAGAAGACAGATCCATTTCGGAGAAAAAATTCTCAAATGCGATCACAAAATTTTGAATCTCTTCTCGTGTTAGCTGAGTGAAATTATAATCGAAATGCGCTACATGATGATTGAGCTTTTCGTCTTCGCGAGGTCGATATTTTTCTAAACAGCGATAAGGATTTGGTAGCCATTGGATATCTATCCAATCCTCTTCATACTTTAATCGCTTTTTATGATGCAAAAAATAATGACATCCCTTAACCATTAAGACGATGTTATCTAAACGATCAATTATATATTCTTTTTTTGTTTCTTCTGTATTGTTTTGAGATGTGAGAATAACAAGGATGTCCCATAGCTTTTTCTTGAAAGATTCATAAGTGCCATATTGAATGGATTCAAGTATGCCTCCTTCAATTAGATACCATCGAATGTCCCACTCATCTTCCGGATTTTTATATAAGCATTATTCATAACCGACAATTTTTAATTTTTATTTTATCACCGACATTGATTTGTCTTAATGCACAGCCTTCATCTAACTGCAATATTTTCATTCTCGGATTACCCCTGTACTCCATACTGCTTTGTCCGTACAGTCCAAATTCAAGCTCATCTTCAAACCATATCGATACGTTGGCCGCGTCGTGGGCATGCACATTTCCTCCCGAAGCTTCCAGTTCTGATCCATCATAGACACTTATTTGATGCACCAAAACATACGAGATGATTGTTTCGCCGGAGATTTTTGCATACCCATTTTTTATCACGGTACAGTCGATTAAAAAAGCATCTACAGATATATTTATGCACCCTTCTCTGACGATCATGCCTAACTTCTGTAATTTGAGCGTTCCATCAGACTCTACAAAACACCTATCCAGCATCTGCAATCCTGTCAATGTTTTATAGGTAATTGTTATCTGCGGATAATAATCATGTAGCAGCAGGTAACCGTAATATTCAGGCTTTGTGTATACGACTAATTGATCGTTGAGGATAGCTGTATTTACCCAATTCGCCTTTTCTCCGCTTTCGTTGATAGAGAAAGATGGTTGTTCGCCATGTGCAAGTATAACCTTACAACGGGTTTGTATAATTAAGGCGTTAAAATCATTCATGATTTTTTAGTTAGTATTCTTGAAGTACAGAAATATCACCCGTGTGTCTATTCTTTTCAAACCAGCGTTTAAACCAGTGCTGCTTATACATATGATTATTTTTCCAAAATAGCTTCTTATCCTCGTGATCCATCCCGTCTATGGTTTCATAAATTTCTCGTTCAGCCTTTAATTCATCAAACATCTGCTTGACCTGATTTTTAGCATACAGAGGCTGGCCATACTTGCAGTTGATAAAGAACTTATTTGCTGCTTTTCGTTGTTTAGGTGTAGCTGAATTATGATGGGAATAACTTAACATCCACATAAAATCGGTTAACAATTTCTCGACCTTGACATCCAGTATGGCACACAACATTCTGAGATTTGATGGAATATCCAATTTTATCTCTCTGACTTTACTGGAATACATTTCATCGATTTCAGCATACTTGTGATACATGTCCACGGTTACAACCTTGGGATTCTTTTTCTTCTTCATCAATTTATTTGGGTTTACACAAATGAACACAGCATCATCCACGTACCGAACCAAAACAGCTTGTATAAAACCAATAGCCCTTGTATCGTACAACGCTATCCTTGTTTTGTACCATATGAAGATATTTCGTATCTTGAACGATGAATAATTTGTTAACTTTGGATTTATGAGTACAACCAACACGACAAACCATATAGGAAGAAAAATCAGCCGCATTCGTGAACTGCGTGGTATGAAGCAGGAAGCTTTAGCATTCGAATTGGGTATAAGCCAACAAGCTGTATCAAATATGGAGCGCAATGCCGAGATTGAAGCAAATCTATTGATTCAAGTTGCTGAAGCATTAGGGGTTACTCCACAAGCTATTGAGAATTTTAGTGAAGAGGCTGTGTTCAACTATTTCAATAATTTCCATGATAATAGTGGTGCTGGCGCATATAGCACCAGTCCAACATTTACCTTTAACCCTGCTGACAAACTGATCGAAGCTTACGAGGAAAACAAAAAGCTTTACGAGCGCCTTTTGGAAGCCGAAAAATCTAAGGTGGAGTATTTGGAGAGGTTGTTGAAGGATAAGTAGGTATTCATGTCTAAAAAGGATCTGCACATCACTTTTGGTTTCTCCGGAAATGCTACACTCATTCAGAGCAAATTAATCGATGTAGAGAAAGGTGAAATTTTAGGTTTTACCGAAGCACTTAGTCTCGGACCTCTATGTGATTTGGGCGATGCGGAAGCTATTGAGAGCAGGAAGGCATGGTGGACTAACGTTTTTGGTTCTATCCAGTCTGAGGGGAGCAATAATTTTGTAGATGACAATCTAGCGCTTTTGAAAAAGGTAATCTCTTCTTCCGATCGGTATCGCCATATTTACTTATGGCTTGGTGACGATGCCAACGAAAAGATCATTATAGCACGTTTACTCTCCCACTTGAAAGAATCTTCGACACCTATTCATAAACTCAATTTCCATCATATGAATTTTAGGAACGAGAAAGGAGAAAAGCTAAATCTCCGTTCCTTACAGGTGATGCGAGAAGACAATATTGTGGAGGCTGCTAAACACTTTGAAAAGTTAAGTGAAGATGATATTCAATCCTATTCATCACTTTGGTCGCATATTCGTTCGAATGATGCAGTAGTTAATCTATTTGATGATTCAGGGAAACATTTAGCTGGCGATGAGACATTTTTTGATGCATATCTTTTGAAAAGGTGCAACGAGACACCTCAAAGGTCGGCATTGATTGTTGGCTATACACTTTGTGATATATGGGATGAATTCTATGATAGTTCCGTAGGCGATCTTTTTCTCTTTTATCGATTGAAAGAATTGGCAGATATGGGCAAGATCGAGATTTCCAATCCACATGAAGATCCTGAACGAGCGAAGATAGTATTTGATGTTAGGAAGAAAGATTAACTCTTTGATAGTAAGCTTTTAGTCTTTTTCTCCAATCTTTTAGATCCGGATTTGATTCCGCGTTCTTGTTTAAACTGCGAAGCGTAGCCGTAGCGGACATCTAACATTTTCTGAGGTTTTAGGTGCAATCATTACACTATTGTTTTATCGGCAAACCATGGGTTCAACAGTAATGCTGGTACAAACTAGTGAAAATTTTCTCTATATTGCTTTTACTTTACTATTCTCAAAAGCCCCAGTTTGACGCAATTGACGCAATTCATGACGCAATTCAATTTAAGGTATAATAAGCTCCTGCACCTTTAATTCCACTAGATTTAAATAATTTTTTATCAATCAACTCCTTGATATCTCGAGTAGATGTTTCTCTAGAAACACCTGCCAATTTCTGATAATCACTATTCGTAATCTTTCCTTTGTTCTTTGTAAATAAAACAGCCTTCACCTGTCGGCTATTCAAACCAAGCGATTCAAGATACTCCGTATTATAAATATCCTTCTTAAATACAACCCAGAAATCTGATCCCTCAACCAAGTAACTTGGCTCAGGCAATCCTTCAGCCAAACACTGCTCTGTCATCTTACTAATGCCACGGCCCCAGGATTCCACATAGCCACTACGAAAAAATGCATTTGCTATATCAGGATTATAGGGCCTCGAAGAATGACTCTTTAATAAGTTACTCACGGTCCAATTTTCCGGAAGATGTCCCTCATTCCAGATCATAAGCTTATCAGGGTATACACGAATCTGAATAGGAGTTAATCCCGAATAATCTTTATGAGCGATGGCGTTTAATAAAGCCTCACGTACAGCTTCTTTAGGATATTCATAAGTTTCATTACGATGGATCCCATCATAGCTAATTAGCGCTTTGATATACTTCGTAAATAAAAGATCGATGGTCCTTTCAACCTGTTCAAATAAGTTCCCATGAACCTCATCCTGAAATATCAAATCCGTTTCCCCTTCAAAATAACCAATCTTCACATAAGCTCCCGTCATATACTTTTCCGGATCAGGATGAAACAACAAAATAGCAGCTCGTTTCAAATAACCATTCTCAATCAACTTCAAGTTTTCAAGTAAATGCTCGTCACGGTCAATCAAACTGTCTTCAGACAAACGCTTATTCTTAAAACCACGTTGACGAAAAAAAACAAACGTTTCTTTCTTTAGATCATCAACGGATACTCGAGGAACAGCAGCTCCATCCCAACGAACACCTTTCTTTTGTAATAAAAACTTATCCAACGTAGCACCTTTCATTTCCTGTTTTGTGCTACCGCTTCGATAGTGATATTGACCTTTATAATTTACAGCATTAGGATAAGGCTCTACAATAATCTCTAAGAAATCCCCTTCAACAGTCTCATGCAGATTTACATCAACCAAAATACCCAATACATCACGCACCTTGTTCGGAATATCCTCCAACAATTTCTTAGCATCAGCTACACCAACAGTCTTGCCGCCATCATCCTTACCAATGAAAATAGTACCACCATTTGCATTTGCGAAGCCACATATCCATTTGAGATATTCATCCCTCCAGCTCTGCTTGTATTCAATATTTTGAGATTCTGCCATAATGCCTTTATGAAATTGACTCCTTAGTCAATAGCTCTTTCTGATTCAGTAACTTTTCGATGGTACTTCTGGACACTTCATTTTCCAAAGCTTTTTCTGCTATTTCCTTTTTCAGTATCATCTAGTATTGTTTATTGGATATGTCTAACAATTCCTCCCGGCTGATATTCAATCGCAATCGCCATTCTGCGACAAATTCACCTTCTTCCAATCCCTGGGGATCAAACAAATTATATTTATTTTTTACCTGCATCTTGGCAAAATCTATAAAAGGATCCATGCCTGTAATTTGTAGAAGTTCAACCAAATAGCCAATTCGTTTGGTAACCGCTATATTATTCACAGCCTTGCAATACTCGACTAATTTAGTGGGTTGCATTTGCGCTTGACTAACTGCTCGAATCAGTTCCGCATAGCCACCAGAATGTTGAGGTAGGTCAAAGCAATCGACTATTGTTTTCTCTACATCGGTTATCGGATAATGAAGGTTACCGTAACCATTGTCTATTATTCCTGTTTTTTTATTAGGTGCTATCCTAACGAATTTATAAGAAGTACCTAAGATTGACTTGTCGTTTTTCTGATTAGTCGTCTGAATAAAAACGGTATTAGAAAATTGTTCGGTCAATCCGTGCAAATTTAATGCAGACCAATACGCGACAGCACTATTTTCAGCGACGAAAGTACCGATGACATATTCGTCCCGAAAACCTTGTTTGCAAAATTTACCTTTTTCCATTCGCACAAGTAGTTCCTTGTCGACTAGATTCTCTAAGATTTCACTTAAGTTGTCAAACTTTTGTTCTAGCAACTGTTCAATTTCTGAGAATTTGAACAACTGTACTTCATAGTCATCCAGCAACTTTAAGAACCCAAGTTGGGGCTTCGTAAGATGTTCTGATATATAAACGCTGTCTGCCATATTACCTTTTGTGTTACGATAAGACCTAAAAAATGGGTCTTATCGTAACACGATTGGTAAAGATAAGTAACAATTATTCAAAAAACAACGCTTGATATCAAATCTCAATAGTCACTTTGAATAAACGAAAGTGTTCCAGATTATTAATATTTTTAAGATGTATATTCTAATTCACTTATCTTAATACCAAAATAAAAACAAGTGGAATTCACTAACGAGGACATAATCTATCTTCTCAACCTTTTTAGAGGTCGCGAAGACGTATTTGCTTTACGCTGGGAGAAGGGAAGTAAAGGCGGGTACATGCCGGCCTATAGCTATGACCCATACCATTATCGACTACATAAAGCTAATGGCGGTACTTTTCAAAGCTATGCCCACAAAAGCTACCTGCCATTGTCAGAAATAGAAATTACGAAACATCTTAACGGCCTTCAGCAGATCGGAATTTACCCACTGTTGCAAGATAACACTTCTTGGTTTTTAGTAGCTGATTTCGATAAATCCGATTGGCAACAACAGGCTTTGAAATTTCTCGAATCATGTACCGCTAAAAATATCCCTGCTTATCTTGAACGGTCCCGTTCCGGCAATGGCGCACATGTCTGGATTTTCTTTGAAAGCCCTTATCCAGCAGCCAAAAGTCGTAAGTTATTTATACATATCTTAGAAGGATGCGGTGCATTCTCGCCATTTGATAAAAGCTCCA
Organism: Sphingobacterium sp. UBA2610; assembly: GCF_002339225.1. Classification (NCBI taxonomy): domain Bacteria; kingdom Pseudomonadati; phylum Bacteroidota; class Sphingobacteriia; order Sphingobacteriales; family Sphingobacteriaceae; genus Sphingobacterium; species Sphingobacterium sp. UBA2610. The sequence goes on along the minus strand of NZ_DDKA01000011.1, from coordinate 2,985 downwards.
GCTTTGACCGTTTGTTTCCAAATCAAGATTACCTGTCTGGCAAAGGTTTAGGAAATCTAATTGCAATGCCCTTATTTTCACCTGCTGTACAGAATGGCAACAGTTCCTTTATCGATCCCAAAACGATAGATCCATTTCCTGATCAAATTGCATATTTAAAAGAAATTAAAAGAGTGAGTTTGGATTACCTAGAGGAGCTGTTCAATCAAACAAGAGGAAGTAAAGAAAGCTATGTACCCGTTGTTGATGGAAAACTTAAAATCGCCCTGAGCAATTCGATCCGTATAAATAGTCACGCTATACCATTTGTACTCATCAATTTTTTGAAGGAGCAACTTAATTTTGCTAATTCAGCCTTTATCATCAAGAAAAAGTCAGGGAGAAGCACTTTCGACACGCCAAGATTTTTTAAATTAATTGAAGAAACGGAAAATGAAATCCTCATCCCAAGAGGGTTTATTGGGAAAATACTGCGATTCTGCAGAGAAACACAGGTAGCACATGACTTTGTTGATAATAGACACGAACTCCCGGCAATCCAATTCTCTTTTAATGCCGCATTGCGAAAGCATCAGACCAATGCTGTCGCCGCAGTAGAAAAAAAGGATTTCGGTGTGATCGTTGCTCCACCAGGAACAGGAAAAACTGTTATTGGCTTGAAGATTATTGCAGACAAACAACAACCTGCACTTATTGTCGTGCATCGTAAACAGCTGTTAGATCAATGGATAGAACGTATCGAATCATTCCTAGGGATACCGAAGAAAGAAATTGGGATTATAGGCCAGGGAAAAGCAAAATTGGGTGCTGATAAAATAACCGTTGCAACGATACAAAGTCTTCCAAAACATATTGAAACAATTCAGGACAAATTTGGCGCGATCTTAATCGACGAGTGTCATCATATTCCGGCGGAATCTTATCGTACCACCGTCGGAAAACTAAACAGTGTTTATTGCTACGGTCTCACAGCGACTCCTTTTCGGAAATATAATGATGATAAATTGATCTTCACCTATCTCGGTGATATCATTACAGAAATCCGACCAGAGGAAATTGAAGATTACAAAAGGGCAAATATCATCGTACGGAATACCACACTCCATGTTCCCTATAATTCTAAAACCGACAGTTTCGAAACACTTTCCCAAATTCTAATTCATGATACAGCAAGAAACCGATTAATAGTAAACGATGTATCCGCCGAGCTAAACCAAGGAAAAAAGGCAGTTATAATTACCGAAAGAAAAGAACATATCGAGACGCTGAATCTATTGCTAAAATCAAATTATGAAACCATAACGCTCAGCGGAGATGATTCAGACAGCAGTAAGAAAGCGAAATGGAAAACATTATCAGAAGGGAATTTTCAAGTACTAATTACGACAGGTCAGTATTTTGGCGAAGGTTCGGATATTCAGCATATCAGCACACTACTTTTGGCCTATCCCTTTGCTTTCCATGGAAAATTGATTCAATACATCGGTCGGGTGCAGCGATCCGAGATCAATCCAACTATATACGACTATCGGGATGTACAGATCGATTATCTAGACAAGATGTTTCTAAAACGGAATATCTATTATCGTAAAATCACCAAACAAGCTACACTTTTTGATGAACCAACGATGGATTACCAGTCTCAAATAGGTCATTTATTTACCTTAGAAAAAAGTACCAAGATACCCATTGAGGATCTATCGTTTCATTATGGCCATGTGGTCTTCACTTATAAAGTAGAAGAGATGCATACGGTTTTGGAATTTCAAATCGAAAATTTGGAGATTAGGCCTGAGTTTGAGGTATTAAAACCTTACTTTATCAAGATACTGAAATCTAAAAACATCAACGTTCAGTTAAACGCTGAATTTGAATACGGAAAACTGGTCGCGCAAATCGCTACTTCCGATGATATAGAACGAATAAATAAAGAAATTGTAGAAGGTGTGAAATTCCAGTTTCTGAACAAGGGACTATTAGGCAAGCTACCTTTGCAAAAACAAAATATTTTGACTTCAGATCAGTTACAGAATGGCGATACTGTATATCAAAACGCCGAAGAGTTACTTTCTGAAATCCTTAATTTACGAAAATACAAACACTCTCGTCAAGTTCAATTCTTAGCCGATCACCAGCAGAGCAGTATTATGAAGATTAGATTCGTGCTTAGTCCCTTTGCATTTGTATTTCTTCTATCCGGAGAGAGCCAGTACCACATCATCCTTGAAACCTTAGATACGGAGGAGGCGACTTATATCTGGCACACAGATAAAAATAAAACCGTCTTGAAAGACGCTGTTGCGATGATAGATAAAGATCTGCAGATTATTCGTGAAAAAGGTAGACAGGCTTTCTTAGAAAACCATACTCCCGAAAGATTTAATCGCATCCTTCATGACTACAGCGATCCAGAAAGAGGTTTTATCCTCTGGAAAGCATTTTTGGAAGAAACCCTTCGCTGAGAAAAATAAGTTTAAGGTTTAGGTCAGCACCGTGTGCTATTGGTGGATATTTAAGTACGTGTATCATGAATCCCACTTTTCTTAACTTTACAAGCTTTAAAAAACAAGGGAAATTTGTCCGAAATATATCCAAAAATAGAAAAAGCCACTGATTACCAGTGGATTTTATCGGGGTGGCAGGATTGACTCAGCCGCACTTTCCCCAAACACCCCCCCTGAGCCTCCTACGGATCGAACCTACTAATATCTTAAAAGGTCGTACGTTCGCACCCTGCCCTGAAACAAAAAAAGCCCTAACTTTCGTTAGAGCTTTTCTAGTCGGGGTGGCAGGATTGACTCAGCCCCACTTTCCCCAAACACAACCCTGAGCCTCCTACGGATCGAACCTCCTAATATCTTAAAGGTCGTACGTTCGCACCCTACCCTGAAACAAAAAAAGCCCTAATCTTCGGTAGAGCTTTTCTAGCCGGGGTCGCTGGATTGCCTCAGCCCCACTTTCCCCAAACACAACCCTGAGCCTCCT
>NZ_DDKA01000007.1:0-141244 GCF_002339225.1 Sphingobacterium sp. UBA2610 | reverse complement strand
CGATCTGGTGTCCAAAGGTCATCCGGTACGGATCGTTAACGATGTAATCAACCGGATCAACATCCAGTCCCTATTGGACGCTTATAAGATAAAAGGCTGCTCCAGTTATCATCCGCAGATGTTGTTGAAAGTTTTGGTGTTTGGCTACGTAAGCAATGTCTACAGCAGTCGCAAATTGGAAACGGCGTGCCGGGAGAACATCAATTTCATGTGGCTGAGCGGCATGAGCTATCCCGACCACAATACCATCAACAGATTTCGAGGCGTTCGTTTGAAAGAAGCACTTCGTAGTGTATTTGAAGAAGTTGTCAAACTCCTATCCGAAGAAGGTCTGCTGAGTATAGAAGATGTTTACACCGATGGCACCAAGATTGAAGCCAATGCTAACAAATACACCTTTGTCTGGAAAAAAGCTATCCAGACCAATAAGGAGAAGATGAAAGCTGCCTTAAAAGATATTTGGGAATACGCCCAAAGTATCGCCAAAGCAGAGGACAACCTTCCGGAACCTCCCGATCTGACAACAATTGACCGCGAAAAAGTTCAGGCTACGGTCGATAACCTGAACCGGGTCTTGTCCGATAAACCTTCGGTAAGCAAGAAGATGAGGGCAAAGTTGCGCTATGCGACTAAAAACTACCCGGCCAAGATTGTTCAATATGAAGAGCAGGAAGTAACGCTTGGAGATAGAAATAGTTATAGCAAGACAGATCCCGATGCTACTTTTATGCGCATGAAAGAGGATCATATGAAAAATGGCCAGCTCAAACCAGGTTATAACATTCAGATATCTACTTCCAATCAATACATCGTCAATTACACCATACATCCCACCCCCACAGATACCACAACGCTACCCGGTCATCTGGCACAACATGAGGCGAGCTTTGGGGAAATACTGAAAACCATTACCGCAGATGCTGGCTATGGCAGCCAGGAGAACTATGCGTTACTAGAAGGGAAAAACATTGGGGCCTATGTGAAATATGGTATGTTTGACAAGGAGCAGAAAAAGAGTTATTCGGGCAAGAAGCCATTCTCCGTTGATAAACTACATTATAACCCTGCAAAAGATTGCTATATCTGTCCAATGGGACAGGAAATGAACTGCATAGGTCTATTTACACAAAAGACCTCCACAGGTTTCGAGCAAAAAATAAAAAGATATCAGGCAAAAAACTGCACAAACTGCCCATTGAACGGTGCTTGCCACAAATCACAGGGCAATAGAATCATCCAGATAAATGAACAGCTTGAGGCTTATAAAGATAGAGCATACGGATTGCTTAACAGCGATGTCGGTATAGCCAAAAGAAAACAGCGATGTCACGATGTCGAACCAGTCTTTGGAAACATAAAACAGAACCATGGGTTCCGAAGATTTATGCTCCGCGGTAAGGAAATAGTGTTTCCTGACAATAGGGAGACATGGCTGTGAGATTCTGAAAATAAAAAACACAACCGGCTTTTGGCTTTGTCATACTAAAATAGAGCTGACCTGACCGGGACCCTACCTGTTTGGCATGTATTTTTCCCACTGTATTTTCAGTATTTCCATCTTTAGTCAAGGGAACAATATCGCGGGGCCAAAACGGGATAAGAAGCGGTAATTTCGTTCGCAAGGTCGTGGTATAACGAAAGGTGGCGCGCAGACTTTCGGGAAAGAAGACAATGATTCGATAATAGGCTAACCTAGTAGAAGCAGTGATAAGGATCTCATCGGGAGCTTCGGAGATCGTCACCTTTTCAAACCTGCTATTCATCCCAAAGGCCAGTCTAAAGGCTATGCTAGCGCCCGTTGGCCAGATAACCACGAGCCAAATCGAATCGCCTGGATTATGAATTTTGAGTCTGTATGTTTTTAGGTCTATTTCAAAAATAGACGTAGAATCTGCTATATCAGCCTGGACCGTTGCTGTCCAAGGAGTGACGGGATTTATCATCATGCTAATTTCTTAACTGTATAATGTGCTTGTCTCCTTATAGGAAGAGAAGCAAGGTAACAATCGTTTTAACAATTGATGTTTATGGTACAACTACGGTGAAAACGTGTTTGTCCTGTTTTTCAATTAGGCTGATGAAAGGAATAACTAAGCTTTGAAGAAAATAAAGTGATTGTGGCTAGGGATAGGATGTGTTTTGTTAAAGATAACTCAATGGACGATTGCACAGGTATAATAAATGCCCGGATTACCGGGCATTTATTAACTTATGACGCAGACTCGTTTACTGACGAGACGGCTATTTCTGTGAGTAATGTATCGGTTTGCTTTTCCTCATCTAGTGTTTGTTGAAGCAATTGCTCGGCTTCAGTATGGTTCATTAATTTTGCAAATGTGACAAGGCAACCATAGCTGGCGATTTCATAATGTTCAACTTTTTGGGCTGCAGAAATGAGTGCCGCATCTAGTGCTGGATCGCCTTCAAAATTTTCAATGATTTCATCAGCTTCCTCCAGCAGACCTTCCATAGCTTTACATTTTTTCCCGCGGGCAGCAATGCCCAACGCTCCAAATACTTCTTTAAGCCGCTCGATTTGTCCTTCAGTTTGGCTGTGGTGCTCCTCAAATGCTTGTTTTAATTGTTCGTCTTCTGCGGCTTTGCTCATTTTCTTTAAACCTTTTAAGAGCTGTTTCTCCGCGCCTAAAATATCTTTTAATTCGTCTACAAATAACTCATGTAAATGCTCGTTTGGCATTTGTTGCTGATTTTGATTCGATTTTGCCATAATTCTTTTTAGAGATGGACACGAGTGGGGAGAAGATCGTTTTTAAAAATTCTTAATTTTGATTTCTGTTTTGTCAATTCGGGAGTACAATTATTGGAAAAGGTCTAAAACGTATTGCCGGGGATCAACTATTTCTAATTTTTTTAATTGTGCTGGATCTACCAATCTATTTCTTGGTGTGGTCACTAATAGTATGCCATCGTCCTTCATGCGATAGCGATGATCTGCTATAGTGATGATCTTCTAAAACAAAGCAGGCCTGAGAATGGTTTTTTTAGCAGAATCCTGATTGCTATATGCATATTGAATTTGGCCATTGCAAATAAATATCACAGTCAAGGGAATTTAGATAAGGTGCCGCGTATGAAAAGAAGAAAATTTATAGTGCAAACAGGCCTTGCAGGATCGGGCTTAATCTTTAGCGCAGCGGCACCTAATATTTTGGTAAGAACAATTAAAGAACATAGTATGGTAAAACCTGATAATTTAAGCAAACACAGACGTTTTCGCTCCAATAATAAAGCCGGGTTTGGTGGCGTGGCATTAGGGAATGGCTTTCAGCAAAACGCAGATCTAGAATGTCTCCAAGCAGTAGAAGCAGCTTGGAATGCTGGGATACGATTATTTGATACTTCCCCATGGTACGGATTGGGCATCAGCGAACGCAGAATGGGCTTGTTTTTAAAAGATCAGCCACGCGACAGCTTTACCCTTTCCACTAAAGTAGGACGACTCTTAGAACCTAAAGAGGACTTTACCATGGAACAGTTGTTATGGAAGGGTAAAATGAATTTTCGTTATCAATACGATTACAGTGCTGCCGGTGTGAGAAAAAGCGTAGAGGATAGCTTACAGCGCATGGGCTTATCATCTATAGATATCGTATATATTCATGATCTTTCACCCGACAATGGTGATATGAAAGACAGCTATGGAAGTTACTTTGAGCAAGCGGCGAAAGGAGCGATGCCCGAGCTGACTAAAATGAGAGAAGAAGGTATAATAAAAGGATGGGGGCTAGGTGTCAATACCATCGAACCAATTTTGCAAACATTAGACGTGGCAGATCCCGATATTTTTCTTTCAGCCTGCCAATATTCGTTGATTAAACATGATGACGATTTGAATAAGGTTTTCCCAAAGATCGCTGAGAGAGGGTTGTCGATTGTTGTAGGCGCACCACTGTGTGCTGGATTTCTGTCAGGCAGGGACCGCTACCTATATGATGGAACGTTTCCTGCTGGGGTTAAAGAAAAGTTGAATGCTTTACAAAGGGTGGCTGACGATCATGCTGTAGACCTGCGGACAGCTGCATTGCAATTCGCTGCAGCACCAGACGAGGTTTCAGGAGTGATACCCGGAGCACATACCGTAAAGCAGGCCATTCAAAATGCGGAATCTTTCAAGACTAAAATTTCCGCCGATTTTTGGGAAGAATTAAAACATGAAAAATTAATTGCGGCAAATGCTCCCTTACCAAAAGCATAGCATTTAGAATCGTACCTTAAATAAATTGGCTTGCCGTATCGAATTTGAATAACAGTATCTAAATATGAATAGACAAATTACACAAAACAACATAAAAGACAATACAACATAAAAGACAATACATTCTTTTGGTATAGCTATATTAAATGGTTCAATGGATACGACGAAATAAACGAGATCAACATTGACGAAGCATTAGAAGTTATCGGCATTGACAAAGAAAAATTAGCGGAATGGGAAGAACGATTTTTTTCGCTAGATGACTTTGGAGAAGTTTCAAAATTTATCGAAGGAAAATTAGATGGAGATACGACCTTCTTAATTGAATTTCAAGATCATGAAATTAGATTTTTTCTTAACGACATTTACTTTGGGAAGTTAGGTGGGCATTTTGAAGCTTGGTTTCTAACTTGGGATGAACTGTTATCACTTCAACAGTTTGAACAATTATTTCTGCTTATGTTACCAATGACAGCAATTGAAAGAGAGCAAAGAGACCATGCGAAGCAGATTATATATAACCATTTAAAGACAGTACCACAGTTTGAGCAAAGTGCGGAATATATTTCTAAATGTATTTTAAACGGACTTTTAATTGACGAGGTCTTTTTTGAGCTTGATGAAGTGGGTACAGTAAACAATCAAAATCATAGTGTTCGAAATATTCGAAAATATCCAAGATATAAAGAAAACATAATTGAATTGAATAAAATCTTAAAAAAAAATTGCAATAAAAAACTCGGCTCATTATAGTTACGCCAGATCCGCGGCTCATGAAATTCTGGTGCGATCTTTCAAAGAAAATGGCTATGTTGTTATTGCTGAAAAGCTCTTTGATACTTTGCCAAATAAAAAGTTTTTTTAAAATGCCTTAATGCGCCACAATTTTGATTAAAGTCTCTGCAAAAATGAGCGATAAATAAATTTTAAAGATGAAAATATTAATTTGGAAGGGCATTATCTACAATTCCCTCGAATATTTTAAACTGACACAACAGGGAGGCTTTTTTATGGTCGATTCCAACATTATTGGGTATTATGAAGATAAAATCTATACCCTCAAATATCATTTGAAGATTGACGAGCATTGGAATGTTCAAGGTCTTGATTTAGAATATGAAGTGAATGGCGTTAATAAAAGAATAAAAGGAAATAAAGTTAAAAATGACTGGGAAATAAATGGATCGATTATAATCGATTTTCAGGGTATTGATTATATTGATATCTCCCTCACACCATTTACCAATACACTTCCGATCAATAGTTTGAATCTCGAAGTCGGTGAGAGTACGGATATCAAAGTGCTCTATTTTGATATTCTAAACGACGGCATAAAACCAGTTCATCAGAACTATTCGAAAACGAACATGTTAACCTTTCAATACAAGAATGTTCCGAAAGATTTTGAGGCCGACCTTGAAGTAGATCATTTGGGTTTAGTGGTCAATTATCCGGGGTTATTTACCAAGGTAGCCGAAATTTAGCAAGCATCTTCCGGAGCTCAGAAGAACTTCGATTTATAGTCCCTGCGTTTGCACCGGAAAAGGCGAAATCGTGACGAAGTTTCTAAAAACAATATTCCTTTTAGTGCTGTCTTAGCTATGTAACATAAACAGAGCACAATGAATTTTGATATGATTAAATGTGAGGACCTCGGCCAGGCCATACATATACCAAACACGACGGACGACCATCACGAAGAAACTTGGTTTGTGAAATTTGGCGAGGAAATAATAGGTGTTGGACTTTTTCCAAAACAAAGCTCGAACTGCGTTTTGGCAATCGTTGGCGATAGCTATGACGACAAGAAAATACTGGGCGACATTGATGCACATGATAAAGTGATTATTGAAGGATTGAATATCGCTTTTGAAGGCTACTTAAGATCCATCCGCGGTGATGTAGTCATCGGCGAAAAGCAAGTAGATGATTTCTCGCACAATAATCAAAAGTTGGATTAATACCCTATAAAAAAACTGCTCAACTGTTGAGGCAGTTTTTTTTTATCCTTAGCGAAGTACGCTTGTGCGGCTTTCATTTCCGGAAATGAGCATAACAAGGCAGACACGAGGATGTTAAAATATGCTGAAATAGGTTTATCCTCTAATTTAAGAATTAATGTGGATTTTTTTTGTTTAAACAATTGATATTCTTACAGTCAACCAAGTTTGTGTTCCTACGATATTATGGGCTTTATTTTATAATGTAGAGACAAAATATATCGCTGCTGGGGAGTACAGCTACTCTAGTGTGTCGATTGATCCCCAACTTTGCTGCTTCTTATCCAGTTTTAGATCTTTCAATGAAATAAACATATAACTATACCAACGTGATACTATGATTTCGAGTCCAAAGCAAAATTTGGACTAATTTTTTATTTAAAAATTTTATATATCGTTTTATACATTTATAAAAAAATATTAATATTGTACTTATGTAATACATAATATTGTTGGCATTTTTCATAATCTAACCAATTAGTCTTAAACATCTGCTAACCATTGAAGAACAATTTAATTACCGATATGGAATCGAATCAAGTGGAAAGTCAAATAGAGCACAAAATTTTGCGCTGTCTAAAAGACGGAGATATGCAAGCATTTTCCTTAGTATATAATTTTTACTGGGATGGCCTCTATACCTTTGCTTTACGATTGATGAAGGAAGAATCACTAGCACAAGATGTTTTACATGATGTCTTTACTGAGTTGTGGGCCCGTCATAAAAGATTAAACATCCAATCATCGTTAAAAGATTATTTATTCATTTGTACAAAAAACAGATGTTTTAAACTGCTGGGGAAATTACGTAGGTTAAATGAATTAGAGGAACACCTGTTGTTAGACATAGCTGTTGAGCATGATGAGCTTTCATATAAAGAACTCTCTGATCAGCTTGATGGATTATTAGCGAGACTTCCTACCAAAACAAGAGCAATATTTATCATGAGTCGCGAAGATGATTTATCCTACAAACAAATCGCCAAAAAAATGAACCTTAGTATCAAATCTGTAGAATATCATATATCAAAAGTCTTGAATAAATTACGAAAAGCCTTATAATTATATTCACCTTTTCGTTATTTTGTCATATTAACAAATTAAAATCTTTCAAATTCATCCGTATTATAAGCATATGCCCCTTAACGATAGCGAAGATATAAAAAAACAGACTTTTGATCGTATTCTAACAACGATTAGTAGAAAGAAACGTAAAAAGCGTTTGTTGAATGGGGCTATCCTATTTTTTGTTTTATCTATTTGTTCTGCTAGCTTATACTTTTTTTATTCTCGTTCCATTAATATCTCCCCCCAAAAATCTGAGCATATTTATGCGGATATTACAGCTGGAGATATCACAATTTCAGGGTCAAGGCCCATTTCCCTTGTTGAATGGGAGAATAATAAAAACAAACCTTTCAAAGTCAGTAAAAAGAAAGATATGTTGATTATTGAACCGACAGAATCATCAACCTCCGAATTTGATGATGTTGTTCTGCGCGTTGGGGTTGGTGGATTGTATAAGGTTTTGTTAAAAGATGGAACTATAGTATTTCTTAATTCCAATTCCGAGCTAAGCTACAAAGGTGATTTTTTAAAAAATCGGATTTTAAGTTTAAAAGGGGAAGCCTTTTTTGAGGTTGCAAAGAGACAACAGGCTGGTATTAAACAGGAATTTACTGTTCTGACAGGGAAACAGCGGATAGCTGTATTAGGTACTAAGTTTAATGTTTTGTCTCGTGAAAAGATCGAGCAGACTGTATTAACAGAAGGAAGTATAGCTTTGAGAAGTATGAAATCAGGAAAAAATGAGTTTCTTGTTCCTGGAGAGAGAGCCATGCTGGATGATCAAGGATCTATTGATAAAACAACTGCTATAACCGAAGATTATACATCGTGGAAAGATGGTAATTTGTATTATGAAAATAAAAGCTTGCGCTATATTCTCTCAGATCTCGCTAATATTTATCCGATTCATTTTGATCCCAATAAAGTTCCCAATCGAAATTTTACACTTTTTCTTAAAAGAGATCGCTCGTTTTCTGAGATTTTGGATCTCATAAAAAGATCAGGCAATTTGAACATCACGTTAAAAGGTCATGAATTAATTTTTTAAAAAAATTTTTTAGGGTAATCGCGTTTGGGAGACTCTTTATTGTAAGAATGGGAATAATGCCCCTTTTACAATAAAGCCTAAAAATATGAATAAAAAATTTCACCTGAGAAAAAACAAATTTTGGTTTGTTCGGGACCAATCTGCTTTAACTTTTCTAAAGCGATCGTCAAGAATAGGTACTATCCTTGGTTTAATAGCTCTCCAAAGCCTTCCCTTAGCCAAGGCACAAGAATTAAACCTCAATCTAAAAAATGCAACCTTATCAGAGGTCCTAAAAGAGATACGTAAACAAACGGGATATCAGATTATTTATGATTCGGATATTTTGCAAAACAAAAAATTAATCTCTTATTCTGGTTCCAAATTGGATTTGAGGTTAGTGTTGAAAAAAGCGCTCACGGAGCAGGATCTAGATTTTGTGATTGAAGGTAAAACTATTATTGTTAAACCACAGGAAAGGAATAGTTTCAAAAATATCCCAAATCAAAAATTAGAAAAGATAGAGATTAAAGGTACAGTTTTGAATGCATCGGGAAAACCAATTGCGGGTGTGACTGTGACAGAAAGAGGTACCTCAAATACTGTATTGACAGCAGAAGACGGAACATTTACTTTAAAAGTAGCAAATGAAAAATCTATTTTGGATTTTTCCTATGTGGGGTATGCTTCTTTAAGTGAAAACGCTAGTCGCAACCCAATGCTGTTGACAATGGCCAGTCAGGATAGAGCCTTGGAAGAAGTTGTCGTAGTGGGGTACGGAACTCAAAAGAAGGCAAATTTGACTGGTGCGGTTTCTTCCCTTGATGGTAAAGAGTTAGAGTCAAGACCTGTGCAGAATGTTGGACAGGCGCTGCAGGGCATGATTCCTGGGTTGAATTTACAGACAACTGGATTGGGCGGCGAGCTAAATCAAAATCTAAGCGTCAATATCCGTGGTGCGGGGACGATAGGCGTAGGGTCGAGTTCATCAGTTTTGGTTTTAATTGATGGGATGGAAGGTAATATGAATGCGCTGAATCCTCAGGATATTGAAAATATCACCGTGCTTAAAGATGCAGCAGCTTCTGCTATTTACGGCTCCAGGGCACCTTTTGGAGTTATCCTCATTACAACAAAATCTGGAAAATCGGGGAAGATAACAGCAAATTATAACAATAATATAAGACTGGGCAAGCCAAGAGGGCTACCCACGATGTTAGATTCCAAAACATTTGCTTACTATTTTAATGAAGTCGCAGCAAACGATGGTGAGGGTGCAAAATTTTCGCAGGAGGTATTGGAACGGATTGACGCTTATCAGAAAGGAGAAATAGAAACGACAACTACCCCAAATGCTAGTGACAGATTTCAATACTATACGGGATCTAATGGGAATACAAACTGGTTTAAAGAGTTTTATAGGGACTTTACAACTTCCCATGAACATACGCTCAGTTTGAATGGCGGTACTGAAAAGCTAAATTTTTATAGTTCTGCAAATTACATGGATCAAAATGGTTTGAACAGATTTGCCAATGATAATTTTCAACGATATTCGATAGCTACGAAAATCAATGCAAAGATTAGCGATAAGGTGGACCTCATGTACAATACGCGTTTTGTACGTGAAGACTACGAAAAAGCAAGCCATATGAATGATTTATATTATCATAATATAGCGAGAAGATGGCCTACGATACCTTTGTACGACCCAAATGGAAATTATTCCGAACCAAGTGAAATATTGCAGCTGCAGCAAGGAGGACGTTCAAAATTTCAGAAAGATTTTCTTTATCAGCAGCTACAATTACATTATCAGCCAATCAAAAACTGGAATATAACAGGAAATGTCAATTACCGCATTACGACTCAAAATGACCATGCCGAAATTTTGAAAGCTTATTCAAATGATGCAAAAGGAAACCCGTTTCTCCTTGCAGTAGGATACAATGCTGCGGGGTATACCAATGTGTCTGAATACAATCGCAAAGACGAATATTTCAGTACAAATTTCTTTTCAGATTATTCCTTTGACCTCAACGATGATCATCATTTCAAAATTTTGGCTGGTTTCAATTCAGAGCTCAATAAGTATAGAGATCTCAATGGAAGCATGAGCGATCTGATCACAGATAATATACCGACATTGAATACTGCCACCACCAATCCAAGGGCTTCTGGGGGCTATCAACATTGGGCTACCGCTGGTTTTTTTGGACGATTAAACTATAGCTACAAAGATAGGTATCTTTTTGAGGCTAACGGACGATACGACGGCTCTTCACGTTTTCCAAGAGATTTGCGCTGGAATCTCTTCCCCTCAGTTTCCGCTGGATGGAATGTAGCAAATGAGTCATTTTGGCCTATTAAGGAGCATGTTTCCATGTTTAAGTTACGTGGTTCCTATGGCGAGTTGGGAAACCAATATACGGACAATTGGTATCCTTTTTATGCAACAATGCCAGTAAGTATAGCTAATGGTACCTGGCTTTTGAATGGACAAAAAACAAATACAGCCAGTGCACCTGGGCTTATTGCCTCAACTTTGACCTGGGAGCGTGTATCAAGCTGGAATGTGGGGTTGGATCTGCGGGCACTTTCCAATCGTTTAGGTTTATCTCTTGAAGTCTATCGTCGGAATACATTCGATATGATAGGACCAGCACCAGAACTTCCCGCTATTTTGGGTACAGCTGTGCCGCGATTAAACAATGCCGAGATGAACTCCAGAGGCTTTGAAATTGAGTTAAATTGGAAAGATCATATCGGTAAATTGAATTATAGCGCGCGAGCTGTCCTTTCCGACGACCGTCAGACAGTCACCAAATATCCTAATCCTACAGGTACGTTGAGTACCTGGTACGATGGCCGCAAGAATGGGGAGATCTGGGGATATCAAACTTTAGGAATAGCACAGAGCGCAGAAGAAATGGCTGCACACCTCGCTAATGCCAAACAGTCTTTCGGGACAAACTGGCAAGCTGGGGATATTATGTATGCTGATCTCAACGGGGACGGTCAGGTTAATAATGGAGCCAATACGTTGGCGAACCCAGGGGATCTGGCAATTATAGGAAATTCGGCCCCACGCTATCGTTATAGTTTTGATTTAAATTTCAATTATAGTGGATTCGATTTAGGGATTTTCTTGCAAGGTGTTGGAAAACGCGATTATATGCCCAATGGCCCATATTTTTGGGGGGCGAATGGCGGGATGTGGCAGTCTGCTGGATTTGTTGAGAATATGAACTTCTACCGCGATGAGAATTCCACGATGGTACAGAACGGTGTTTTAGGTGTTAATAAAGATTCCTATTTACCAAGACCTTATTTTAACACCTCAAAAAATCAGCAAACACAAACTAAATATTTGCAGAGCGCCGCTTATTTACGTTTAAAGAATGCTCAATTTGGATATACGTTTTCTCCACAGCTATTGGCCAAGATAGGATTTACCAAAATTCGTATTTATGCATCAGGTGAGAATTTGTTGACTTTTACCAAAATGGCTAAGGTTTTTGATCCGGAAACCGTTGGACTAGGAGGATGGAACGATGGAAAAACATATCCATTTTCGACGACTTATTCTTTTGGCCTTAACTTGAATTTTTAATTAGATATATATGAAAACGACATATTATTTTTCTACAATTTCTTGGTTGTTATCGATGACCGTGCTGTTCACTTTGCATTCCTGTAACAAGTATCTGGACAGGGAACCCTTATCCAATGTAACGCCGCAGGAATATTTAAATACCGAAGCTGATTTAGCCGCATATACGGTTGGACGTTATGCCTTTCCATCACATTCTGGCTGGGGGCTTGGCACATTTGCCAACGATAACGGTACCGATAACCAGGTGACTTCAAGTTATTCGACTCGTTGGGTTCCGGGAGAATGGCGTGTGCCGAGTTCGGGCGGCGAATGGGATTTTGCTCAGATTAGACAGTTGAACTATTTTCTCGAACAGGTACTTCCAAAATGGAAGAGCGGTAAGTTAACAGGAAATTCAGCAAATATAACTCATTATGTGGGTGAAGCGTATTTTTTGAGAGCGTATGAATATTTTAATAAAGTACAGGCGCTGGGTGATTTTCCGATTGTTAAAAATACACTCAAAGATAATATGGAGGAGCTGACGGCTACTTCCATTCGACAACCTAGAAATATGGTGGTTAGATTTATTCTTTCTGATTTGGATTCGGCAATTACGTTGTTGAACGATGTAGCCCCTGACGGAAAAAACCGTATTTCAAAAAAGGCCGCTTTACTTTTTAAATCTCGTGTAGGGTTATTTGAAGGCTCTTGGCTAAAATACCACAAAGGAACTGCTTTCGTCCCTGGCGGAACTGGCTGGCCGGGCGCAAAATCGCACCCAAATTTTTCGATCAATATCGATAATGAGATCAATTATTTCTTAGAACAGTCGATGACTGCAGCTGCTCAGGTAGCCGATGCAGTCGAACTTGTCGGAAATACAAAGGATGATGGTTATAATTCATCTTCGAACCCCTATTTCAAAATGTTTGGCGACGAGAATCTAAATGGTTACAGCGAAGTACTTTTATGGCGGAGTTATTCAATGCCTTTAGGAATTACGCATGCTGTAAATCACTACATGAACCGTAATGGCGGAAATTCTGGATATTCAAGAGGCCTTGTGGAAAATTTTACGATGAAAAACGGACTGCCTATTTATGTTTCGAACTCCGGTTATGCAGGCGACGATTCCATCAGCCTCGTCAAAAAAAATCGGGATAATCGCTTACAGCTCTTTATGAAAGCACCTGGTGAATTGAGTTATACCAACCAGATTTCTTCGACAGGTGCTGTACAGACAGAGCCGAGACCAGATATTATCGGACTAGCCGAAACAAGGTACGTGACAGGTTATGCCGTGAAAAAAGGAATGAGTTATCTTTTTGCCCAAGCTGAGGGACAGACTGGTACCACAGGCTCAATTATATTTCGTGCTGTTGAGGCTTATTTAAACTATATTGAAGCAAGTTATCTTGCAAAGGGAATGATCGATGCAAAAGCGAATAGTTACTGGACAAAAATCAGAGAAAGAGCAGGTGTAAATACAGATTTTATGGCAACCGTAAATGCGACAGACATGCAAAAGGAAGCTCAAGGTGATTTTGCAGCATATTCTGCTGGGCAGTTACTATCCGACAAACTTCTTTATAATATTAGAAGGGAGCGCCGTTTAGAACTAGTTGCTGAGGGATTTAGATTTAATGATCTTAGGCGTTGGCGGGCGTTGGATCAATTGGCAAGCAATCCATACATTATTGAAGGGATGAGACTGTGGGGGCCTATGCAAGACTGGTACAAAGATAAAGGTGTATCGACTTTAATCGTACCCGGCACAGCAGGAAAAACCGCAAATGTGTCCTCACCACAGGAAAGTCAATATTTAAGACCCTATCGGATTAATCTTTCGGCTAACAATCTTGTTCTAAAAGGCTATAGCTGGACCAGTGCCCACTATTTGTCTCCTATAGCCATAAGTCATTTGAGCATAACTTCAACAGATGGTAGCCCAGCTGGTTCAATTATTTATCAAAATCCGAATTGGCCTTTAGTTGCCAATCAGGGAGCCAATCAATAATTGGTCGGAACCTTTACGAAAACTTTGAAGATAAGATAGTTCGGAGATTATTCCGGCTATCTTATTTTTGTCAGATAAATATCAAATGAAGAAAATTAATACAATTACATTACTGTTATTGGCAGCGGTTTTTCATGCTTCGGCTCAAAATATGATTGCATTACAACCCGGAGAATCAGAATCTGCTATTGTAACCAAAGCTGCCAACGTGATACCGACCCAAAGACAGCTTGATTGGCAAAAGCTGGAAGTGACCGGATTTCTCCATTTTGGGATCAATACCTTCACAAATAAGGAATGGGGTGAAGGGAAAGACGATCCAAAATTATTTAATCCGACGCAATTAGATGCAGAACAATGGGTTAGGACAGCAAAGGAAGGTGGAATCAAACTTTTGATTCTTACGGCGAAGCATCACGATGGCTTCTGCCTCTGGCAAACGAATACAACAGACTATTCGGTTAAAAATTCTCCTTACAAAAAGGGAAAAGGAGATATTTTTGGCGAACTTGCTGCGGCCTGTAAAAAATACGATATGAAGTTGGGGGTATATCTTTCCCCTTGGGATCGACATGAAGCTTCTTATGGGTCAGAAGCTTATAATGATTTTTTTGTTGCCCAATTGAGCGAATTACTGACCCGATATGGTCAGATTGATGAAGTTTGGTTTGATGGTGCTAACGGAGAGGGACCTAACGGTAAAAAGCAGGAATACGATTGGAATCGTTATTATCAGGTTATACGTGAAAAACAACCTGAGGCCGTTATCGCAGTTATGGGACCCGATGTAAGATGGGTCGGTACAGAAACGGGGTATGGACGGGACACAGAATGGTCAGTTGTACCGGCTAGTAATCTAGCACAAAATCAGATAGCTGCAGGATCGCAACAGCAGATGAATATTAAACCGGCCGGAGATATGCGTAATAAAGATCTTGGGAGCAGAGAAAGGATCAAAGAGGCAAAAGGGCTGGTATGGTACCCAGCGGAAACTGATGTTTCTATACGCCCGGGATGGTTCTATCACGAGGAAGAGGATAACAAAGTCAAAAGCCCGGGTAAGTTGATGGATATTTATTTTAATTCGGTAGGGAAAAATGGTGTCTTGTTGCTTAATATTCCACCAACAACTGCAGGTTTGATTCATTCGGTAGATGCTGCAAATTTAAAAAAGTGGAATGACTGGCGCACAGCATTGTTTTCGAAAAATCTTTTAAGCAAAGCTAAACTCCATACTGCAGGCCTCGTTTTAAAAAAATGGAAAAAAATGCCATTTTGGACGACGAAAGATGAAAAAAACAGCATAGCAACTTTTGAATATACCCTACCTAAAGCAACCGCGTTCAACGTTCTTTCCTTACAGGAAACCATCGCTTTAGGGCAACGTGTCGAGCGATTTAATTTGGAGATCTGGCAAGATGGAGTCTGGAGAGAAGTGTCGAAAGGAACTACTATCGGTAACAAACGTTTATTGACTTTTCCGACAGTTAGTGCCCAGAGATTAAGAATCAACATTTTACAATCTCGCCTAAACCCGCAAATAGAACAGCTGGGACTCTATTTCAATGAAAAAGGAGCATTTGAATAGCACATTATGATTTCAGCTTTAATTCCAATCACAAAAGATCTGAATAATTTTATTATGTTATACATAAGTTGTATTTTCGGATCTTCAATTTGTTTTTATGAACAAACTCAACCTTAAAATGCTATAGATGCAAAAAGAATCTAAATCTTATTTATCCATTTTTTCAACCCGAGGACTGAAATTTATACTATGTGCAATAATATCTATTGGACCAAATACTTTATTTGCTCAGGAACGAATAGTAACCATGCTCGAGGATGGATGGAAATTTACAAAACATGATCAGCCAAACTTCGCTGATATCGGATTGATTACAAGCGAATGGCAGACTGTTCGTGTTCCGCATGATTGGGCAATTTATGGCCCATTTAGTGCCAACAATGATAAGCAGCATATGGCTATTGCTCAAGATGGACAAAAGGAAGCATTGGAACATGCAGGTCGGACTGGTGGACTTCCGTTTGTAGGCGTTGGCTGGTATCGTAAAGAATTTGAATTGCCACAAAACGTTCAAAATAAGCGCACGGTTTTACAGTTTGATGGTGCTATGAGCAATGCTGTCGTTTTTGTGAATGGGAAAAAGGTCGGCAATTGGCCTTATGGCTATAATAGTTTTTATTTTGACGTTTCCGAGTATGTGAGTCCGGGTCAAAATTTGGTCGCGGTAAGATTAGAAAATAAGTCTGAGTCATCCCGCTGGTACCCTGGCGCAGGATTATATCGAAATGTTCGATTGGAGATCACTGAAAAAACAAGTATTGCACATTGGGGCACCTATATTACGACGCCTGAGATCACAAAGGATTTCGCGCGAATTCAGGTTCGGACTGATTTAGCCGGTATAGATCTGTCGAAAGATTCTCTTTCCTTAGAAACTATTCTTATCGATAGCCATGGACGCATCGTGGCGAAGAAGAATGATCAGATAGGCAACTACCAGATCCAGCAGATGCAACAGGAATTGTTCGTTGAGAAACCACAATTGTGGGAATTGCAATCCCCCAATTTATATAAAGCTGTCAGCAAGCTCTATCAGAACGGCAAATTAATCGATAAATATCAAACCGTATTTGGAATCAGAAGCATTGCTATGGTACCCAATAAAGGGTTTTATTTGAATGGAAAGCTGACCGTATTTAAAGGAGTGTGTTTGCATCATGATTTGGGGCCTTTGGGAGCAGCTGTGAATGATGCCGCTATTAGGCGGCAGTTACGAATAATGAAAGATATGGGCGTTAATGCCATTCGCACTTCCCATAATATGCCGGCTCCGGAGCTGGTGCAAGCCTGTGACGAAATGGGTATTATGCTAATGGCGGAAAGTTTTGATGAATGGAAAATTCCCAAAATGAAGAATGGGTACAATCAATATTTTAACGATTGGGCCGAAAAAGATCTTGTAAATCTGATACGGCATTACCGCAATAATCCAAGCGTTGTGATGTGGTGTATTGGAAATGAAGTACCCGAACAAGGAAGTCCTGACGGATCTAAGGTCGCGAGATATCTGCAAGATATTTGCCATCGTGAGGATCCATCTCGCCCAGTTACCCAGGGGATGGACAACCCTGATGCGGTTATAAATAGTAGCTTTGCCTCAACGATGGATGTTGCAGGCTTTAATTATCGTCCATTTAAATACCCCGAAGCCTATAAAAAGTTACAACAGCAGTTAATTCTTGGTACTGAAACTGCGTCTACTTTGAGTTCTAGAGGTGTTTATAAATTTCCCGTTGAACGAAAATCGATGGCAAAATATGACGACCATCAGGCTTCGAGTTATGATGTAGAGCATTGTTCCTGGTCGGATTTGCCTGAAGATAACTTTATTCAGCATGACGATCTACCTTACGCAATAGGTGAATTTGTCTGGACAGGGTTCGATTATTTGGGCGAACCGACACCCTACTATACAGATTGGCCAAGTCATAGTTCTTTGTTCGGTATTGTAGATCTTGCCGGTATCCCTAAAGATCGATATTATCTTTATCGTAGCCATTGGAACCAGGAATTGCATACACTTCATATTCTTCCTCATTGGAACTGGAAGGGACGCGAAGGACAGAAAACGCCAATTTTTGTCTATACAGATTACCCTGCAGCGGAAATTTTTATCAATGGAAAAAGTCAAGGAGTAAAAAAGAAAGATTTTGATGTTACCTTGGTAAATTCTAACGATAAAAAGGCACAAAATGATTTTATGCGTCAAAAGCGCTATCGTTTGATGTGGATGGATACTAAATACGAACCGGGTACGGTTACGGTAGTTGCCTATGATTCTTTAGGAAATATAGCTGCAAGAGATAGTGTAAAGACGGCAGGTAAGTTATATACTGTACGTTTAGACGTTGATCGGAAACAATTGAAAGCAAATGGAAAAGATATTGCTTTTATCACAGCTACGCTGGTTGATAAACAGGGGAATATAGTGACAGGCGAAGACCGAGAATTAAAATTCAAGGTAAAAGGGCAGGGGGCTTTTAAGGCTGTGGCGAATGGAGATCCAACAAGTTTGGAATCATTTCAGAAGCCTTTCATGAAGTGCTTTAATGGTCAATTGGTTTTTCTTGTTGAAAGCAGAGACTCTGTTGGGGAAATTATAGCAGAAGTAGAAGGAAAAGGATTGAAGAAAGCAAGCGTCAAATTAACGGTGAAGTAAAAGATATGTTTCATCCTATAATGCTGTACAATCAGATAATATAGGTGTGTGTATAGATGGAATTTGCTTGTGGGGCACGATAATCTCATAAAGGTCTATTAAATATTGTAGAGAATTATTTGGCCTAATTAATGCATCAATTAATTATGTTTAAAAAAATGCTTTTGATACAACCTTTTTAATATCTTTGGTGAGTAACTTCATTTTATGAAAAGAGCTATTTTTTACCATTGTGCTCAGCTATTTTTCTTAATTCTAATTTTATTAATTGGAGGATGTTCCAAGAAGGAGAATATTGCGAGCAAAACCGATGAATATATTGATCAGGCAGAAATATTAAATCCTTTGAATCTTGTTGTAAGTGCTGCAAACAAAGATTTAATAGAGTTATCTTGGGATAAGGTGAACAGTTCGCATTTTAAGCCAGTATCCTATGCGATATATGTCGATAATAAGCTTGTAGCGAAGGATCTTAGTATAACAAAATACAGCTTAATTAATTTGCTTGGCGATACAAATTATAAGATCCGTGTAATTGCGAGTTCCCAAACGGGAATAACACAAGAACAAAGCATAGATGCAAGAACTGTTGGAGGCAGCACAACTAACGGAAGTACTTATGTTGAATACAAAATTCATACGCAATCACGTATAACGGGCAATAATAGCATCCGTCTTCTGGAAGATGGTGGACATTTAATCTGTACATTTTTGCAGCATGAGGGGGGAGAAACAAATTTTAAACTGATTGTATATCGTACAAATAATAAAGGCCAGATTATATGGTATCGCTTGATCCAGGATCTAAATTATTATGATTTACCACCACATGTAGTGTTGCCTTCTAAGCAAGATGAAGCTTTCATTATTGTTAAACACGATATTTATGTCATTGATCAGACGAATGGTAAACTGAAACTGGAGAAGCCCGTTTCGATAGATTTGTCTCCGAATGATTACGTTTCATCAGTTCAGTTTGACGCGTCACATAACATGATCATGGGTACAGGTGGGGGAGAGCTGTTAAAGGTTACTACCAGCGACTTTAAAGTTGTTTGGAAACGTAAAAATAGCTCCGTTGGCATTTCTTCAATTCAGTTAGACAATGCGCAACAGATCTATTATAGTTTGCTTGATTCTGAAGCATCAAAAATTAAGGTGCAAAAAACAGATCGGGACGGTAATGTGCTGGCTACTTTTGAGTTTGATGGAAAGCTTCCTGGCGATTACGAACGTCAATACCATATGCCTATTTTACTGAAAGATAAAAATGATATTTTTTATCTCTGGGGTTTTGACTTCTATTCCTATTCGTTAAGGTATGTCAAATTTGATAAGAATGGCAATGTCAAGGCAAAATTGGGTGAGTACGTCAATTTAAAGCCAGCAGGAGCTTTTTTTGATAATGATAACAATATTGTGGTCTATGGACAGCAAGAAGGTGGTGGAATATCCACTTATGGTACTATAAATAAGTATGACAGTGATCTGAAGCTCTTATCGACTTTACAATATCCTAATTTGGAGATGCATATGTTTAAAAATATGACCCAGAATGTCGATAATTCATACAACCTGTTTTTCTATTATATACAAACCTGGTCCTATGAAAATTTGAATTTCATTTATATTAAAACAAAATCAAATGGGCAACTTTAACAAATACCTTTGTCTACTGGGGCTTGTTTTTCTTATGTCGGCCTGTAAAACTGAAAAAAATGAGGTTTTTCCAAGGATTATTAATGAGGCCATCACTAGTGTCCGGGATAAAGAAATTTCAATGACCTATCAGATTTCCAGTCTAGGATATACAAAATCGGGCGTCAGGTACTATAAAAAAGATAATCCCAGTCAAGGAAAAAGTGTTGAAGCTGTTCGTGAAGGCGATATGTTTCGACTCACATTGAATGAACTGGATTCCGAATCTACTTATATTTTGGTGCCTTACATCGAGTATAATGGCAACACAATAGAATCTGAGCGTAAAACTGAAATAACCACAACTGCTCCATTCCCAGAAGATTTTACGCTCTTTTGGCCAAATACAGAGGCAGAGTATGATGAAAGGGGCCAGTTTAGGACTGTGGTTGAAGGGAAGAATCTTAATAATATTAATCTGAGAGATATTAAATTTCTATTTGGAATGGACACGCTTCACATGAACTATCCCATTGCAACGAAAAATGGAACCTATCAGATCAGTCTAACGGGTTATTATCCGTATCGAGACGGAAATTATATGTTGCGCGTGATTTATAAAGAGAAAGAGATCATTGGTCAGGCTATTGATTTTATTTATAAGGGAAATACATTGGCCATAGGACTGAAAAAGACGAACTGGAGAACTAATTATCCTTCGATCTGCAATGACCAAATCTATTATTTTTGGAACAATTCTGTTTCACATTTTGATCCTGAAACGAGCCGGTTGCAGAATATTGCTCATATTCCCGATACGATGGGGGTTATTCCGCCAAAGTCCGTATCCATTGGAAATCGAATATTTTTTCTTGCACTTCCAGTTAGCCATATTTTGCCTTCGCTAGAGCCGGACCTTTTCAATGGTTATGAGTTGTTTTGTCAAGCTTTTGACATTGAAAAACGCGAATTTTCAAAGTACTATTTTAGCCGGCCCCAACTTAAAGAATCGCACGGTTATAGTAATCATAGTATCTTTGTGCACAATAATGCGGTCTACCAAACGTATACACTTACAGTGAATTCTCGTGGAATAAAGAATATTGTCGCCAAATATAACCCGACAAAAGATAAATTTGAGGAGATCGCCACTTTCGATACTAATTTTTCCAGTGAATGCTTTGTCTCAGTTAAAGGCAGATTATATGCACTTGGAGTTTCAAATGTATTTGACCAAGGTTTCAATATCGGGTATACCTTAACGATATATGCTGTTGACGCGAACACATTTAAACTTACAGAATTATATCGTGTCGGAACAACAAATCAAACCTATCCTTATGCGCCAGTAGGTGCCATAAATTTTAATGGTGATATATTACTGGCATTGGACGTCAATAATTTTATGATGTACAACATAGTAAAAAACACGCTAAGTCCTATCTATTTAAGTATTAATGGAAATCATATGTATTTTGGCGGAATGTTCACTTATAAAGACAAGTATTACCTCAATGCTGATATTAACTTTTTAGAAGGCTCAATTTATGAAATGTCTATCCAATAACAACTGTATATGCTGGTTTATAGGAGTTTTATTAGTCCTTATGAGCTCCTGCAAAAAGGAAACCGTATATAACGAAATAGATGCTTTTGCAGATATTCAAAATAAAGTTACTTTAGATAAAGGCCAGTACATACTGTCTTTTACACTTGCTTCGTATCCATATAGTAAAGTTGAAGTATATGTACACGATGATCTTGCTGTTATGTACAAACAGACCGGAGGAAAAATCTACAATGCCGTGAGTCAAAATAACAATAAGTATAGTGTGTTCTTTTCCCCTTTAGAAAAATCGAAAAAATACTATTATCAACTGATTGTTAACGACAGCAACGGGAATTCAGTACGTTCAGCAATATTTAATTTTACAACTCAACCTTAATATCCATGTATAATAAGTCTACATTATTTTGGTGTTCATTTCTTTGTGTTTTTTTTGAAAGCTTTTTATTTGTAGCCTGTTCAAAGAAGGAATACCAGGATGTACTGAAAACAGTATATGAACCTAAGGCCGAGCCCACTGAACTATATGACGAATTCACCGTCCAGCTAAAGGGTAGCGCCTTACAAAAAGGGGAAACAGGTACATGGAGTATAACAAAAGGAACTGTAGTGGAAGATTATGTGAAAATCGACGACCCTAATAACCCTAATTCGTTTTTTAGGGGAGTGCCTGGAGAGGAATATATCCTTACCTGGACGGTAAAAGGTAGCGGTAATAGTAATACGGCCACAGTCGATGTTAAAATACCCGAGTTACATATCGATATTAAAGAAAACACACCTTCATCCTTTAAGACGATACTTCACTTTGCCGTGGATCCGAAATATAAAGGTAAATGGTCTTTCGATAAAGCTTATGGTCATCTACATAGCACATACCACGATGGTTGGGCCAGACCGGTAGAAGAAAATCCAACCATTGAATTGCATGGTTATTCCAATACCAGCTATCAAGTTACCTATACGATGACTTATGCTGGGAAAAATTATCAGTTTACCAAAAAGGTACAGACTGGCGAATATCAAGAAGACGAGGCATTAAATGAATTGCAAATGGGGCGCGGTGGGCGTGTTGTTGAAGATAAGGATGGACATATTATTGAAATGAATATGCAGGCTTCAGGTATAGCACATCGTTTTAATGACCCGGGCTCTTTTCCTGCGCTTAAGGCATTTAAATATCTAAGGAAGCTTATTTTAGGTGGATCTTCATTGAAAGATGTTCCGACTATTTTTGGCGATCATTATCTTGCCCTTGAAGAACTTAGTCTAGACAGAGTTGGCTATTATCTTACTATTCCTGATAATTTTGGCAATCTGACCAAACTGAAATCATTTCACCTGACACCGATGCGAACCCCCGATTTGGGATATACCGTGGTATTGCCAAAAACTTTTGGAAATTTAAAGTCGCTCGAAACCCTTATTATGCGGTATGTCGGCGATGTAGACTTCAACGGCACGTTGGGTAAACTGGTCAATTTAAAACACCTCGATTGCTTTGTTACCCAGCTTCCTTCAGATTTTGGAAACTTGACCAAACTGGTGTCTACGGAAGTTCTCGCGCAACAGGCTTATATCCCATCAAGTTTGAGTCAATGCCGTAATTTGAGGTTTGCACGTTTTAGTTTTGTTTATCCGGGATCATCACCAGTTACCTTGCCTTCGGATATCGATAATTTGACTAAGTTGGACACGCTTGAAATTTACGGAGAAAGTAGGCTTCAGCAACTGCCACAATCTTTTGGTAACCTCAAGAGCTTAAAACAACTTTGGATTCAAGGAGAAAGCTTGCAATCTATTCCTGATAATATTGGGAACTTGTCTAATCTTAGATTCTGGTTAGTGGGCGGTAATTTTAAAACTTTACCGGCTTCGATAGGTAACCTTAAAAAATTAGAAGATCTTTGGCTATCCCCTTCTGTAGAGAAGCTTCCAGATGAGTTCGGCGGATTAAGTAGTTTATCCTATCTGAATATGGAGAATAGTAGACTGACAACTCTACCGGAAACATTCGGAAAACTTAAGAGCCTGAAGGAAATCAATGCAAGGGCATCTTCGATTACTGATTTTCCAAGCAGTTTTGGACAATTGGACGGTCTGCTAAAACTGGATTTCAATTATAGCAAGCTCAAGAAATTTCCTGTAGAGATTTGTGCTTTGAAGGCCGTGAATAACGTTATTTTGAACGGTACAAATTTGGGTCGACTTCCCGATGAAATTTATTCCATGCGCTCAGGTGTGATTTTTACGCTATATCAATGTTTGAATATGGACTATGATCAATTAAAGGAAATCACTGCGAAAAGAGATGGTCTTGTATTTTATTACTGATAAGCGGATCATGATTGCCTGTAAATATGTTAATTTTTAAGGCATGGCCCACAGGAAGTAAACATAAAGTCCGATAGCACAGGATGCTCCAGATGAATGTTTACAGAATATTTTTGGACGGAAACAAAGGGGTATAACGTAATACTATTCAAGCTTAATGAAGTTTCAAAAATTTCTTTTCGGACGATCAATTTTGGGTAAATTCCAAAAGAATAGAATAAAATGATAAAGGAGCTGACCGCATGATCATCCTTTTTTTTGGAAGTATTATAAGGATAGCGAATGCGAGAAAAAAAAGAATTGTAATAACCGGAAAAACAAACGGTACTAGGCCATCAAAATTCACACAAAGCCCAAAAACTGTTAAAAATAAAATTGGTAATACGATTAGTATTATTGAAAAGTTTTATGGAGTCCAGTACTTTTTATAATACTCTAGCTGCGATTTTACATCGGGATCTTTCCCCTTTAATTTCCTATAATAACTTGTTAATATGATGCCAGACATGTCGTCAGGATGCCTTATTCCCCGTTTAGTCAAATATGCGGAGAGCCTTGAACCTCCCCAGAGGCCCCAATTATTTCTCATCCACATTCCAAATCCGAAATGTGAGCCGGCCATAAACTCTGACTCTGTCATTTCTCTTATTTTATTTTTGGTGCTATCATCCCAGAACGAGTCTATTTGGACAAAACAATCGTCAAGGTTTTTCGGGATATAAATACCGGCAATTGTGTCCGCATTCATCCGCTGTCTGATTTCCTTTTTCAATTTGTTTTCCTTCAGTTTGAATGCCTTCAGGAGAGAATCTTCTTTTACATAACCTGCTGAGAGTAGCTGTTTATAGTATTCCAAAATCACATCTTTTTTAAAGTTGTGGATTCCTTTATTATTTAAATATGTAAATAATGGAGATTTTCCAGTCGAAAGGAGCGAGTCAATCAATTCAAATTCACTTTCAAGTTCATTGTCGGTTAATTCACTTAACTCTACCTCATCACTATATTTGATTACGTTTTTTAGGCTATCCGAAACGTTAAGATTTAAGAATGAGGCTGTTTCTTTCAGATTTCTAGGAAGGGAGTTTTGAGCAGAAGCAGAGGGCAGTGACCAAACAACTGATATAAGTGCAAGCAATATAAATCTTAGGGTGGTCATATTATTGGTGTAAAGCAGTTTTAAATTCAACTAATTAGATCTAAATAATTCTTGAACTAATTTAAGAATTTATTCTTTTCTAACAGCTGTCAACTTAGGTAACGTTGCACAAGAAATGTAATATGCTTTCAAACAGTTATAAGACTTAAGTGATCAATTTAATATTAATGAATAAGATTATCGAAAATGGCTGGCAGCCTGTTCAATATTGAACGGCTAGTGTTCAATAACGGTCAGTATTAAGAAAGAAATTCGTTCGTAGTGTATTGGCAAATAGCGTGTTAAATTTATTGGCAAACTATTTGGAATCCCCATTCAAGTACAAAATAAATAAAAGATGGTAAAGCCTATTTCCAATATGTTCGAAAAAACTTCTAAATATGTATTGATTATCCTATTCAGTTTATCATTTATGCTTACCTATGGGCAGCGTAACGAAATTATGGATAAGCCAAAAGTTGATGAGCGTATCGAGCTTCTGAGTATTGTGTTTAGACTTGCTGGCAATCAAGAGTATAGCTCAGCTATTTTTAAGCGCTACGTTGATCGAATCAATGAACACTATGGTCCTTTTAAAGAACACGAATTGATCACTTTTGTCAATAAGATTAAAAATGAAAATGGCATAGGCTACGATGCAGTGATGAGTATGGCCATACATCTTGATGATAAGTTCAATCTTAAGCAAAAAAATATCAACGAAACCCTGGACAAAAGGTGGAGTAGAGCTAATGCTCTTCAATTCGCAACACTGTTAAAGAAGTTTTACAAAGACAGTAATAGCAAAGGATTTTTTCAGGATAACCAGGCACTGTACAATGAGGTACAAAAGCGCTTTCTTCCAATTTATGAACATATTGAATTGGACTGGTACCCTAAATTCTATGGTAAGAAACCATCCGAAAAGTTTTTGATTGTGAATGGTTTGGGAAATGGCGGCGGTAACTATGGGGTAGCCATTAAAAATCCACAGGGTCTTAAGGAAGTCTACGCTATTATGGGGACATGGAGTATGGATAGTCTTGGCATGGCTGAATTTCCTTTACAGAGCTATTTCCCTACATTACTTCACGAGTTTAACCACTCCTTTGTTAATTATTTATTGGAAAAAGACACGACAATTTTTAGAGACAGCGGCGAAAAATTATATAGCCTTGTAAAGGAGAAAATGAACCGGCAGGCATACGGTAGCTGGCAAACGATGTTGAACGAGGCATTGGTTCGAGCTGCGGTTATCAAATATCAAAAAGATCATAATTTCAGCTTCGAAGAGATTTCAAAGGAAACCAATGGACAGCTAGATAGGGGATTTCTTTGGATTGAGAAACTTGTTGATGAACTTGAACACTTTGATCGTCAGCGAGACTTATATCCTACTTTAGAGAGCTATATGCCTGTAATTGCGAAAGCTTATCGATCTTACGCTGCAGATATTTCTTCTTTAGATGCAGCTTTTGAAGAAAGAAGACCAAAAATCATTTCTTTTGAGGGAATTCAGGATGGACAAACCAATGTCAACAACACCTTAAGGGAGCTGAAGATAAATTTCGACAGGCCCTTATTGGGACAGGGACGGTCATTTAGGGGGATTTCCAAAGAAGGTTTTCCGCTGATAAAAGGACATCGTTATTCTTCAGATAAGAAATCTGTTATCATTGATTGGGAGTTAGAACCAAACAAAACCTATGAAATTATCATTACAGGAAATGCATTCCGTACTGCAGATGGGATACCGATGAAAGACCATTATCTAAAATTTAGTACAAAGTAATTTACTGTAATGGACAATATTTGACCATATACATAATCAATTGTGGCAAAGGTAACTCACATTATCGTTGTGAGAGTTAAATAGGTTCATTCCATTGAGGTATACCGACAAACATATCATTTACAAATTTTTCTGTATACCGCTGCATTCCAGCTTCCTCCTTATCAAAGTAGGTCTTTATTTTTGAGCATACTTTAGGGTTGTAGCATAACTTGACGCGGAAGTTTTCGATCCATTCGGCCCGTATAACAATCGTAATTAATTTTTTTTGTGTCTCTGGACAAGCCGATTACAGTGATAGCTTGGCACATCCCAGCATACCAATCGATAATATACACTTTGGTGCCCGGGCTAAACTGTTTAGAGCCTTTGTGGGTTTCCATTTTCCCTTCACCATAACTAATTTCCTGTTTGATATTAGCTACTAATGTCGATAATGGTATAGGTTCTAAATGATCCATATTTATTCAGCGCTATTTTAATTAAAATATTTTCGCAACTAGCTTCATGATATCGCTTTACTGGTTTTTGAATTTACAAAACAGGATGTAAGAAATAGAACCGCATATATCACGCATTGCATCTCGTTGGTGGTCCGATATAAAGTTCGCTAATGAACATTAGTTATATCGATCCGTTAAACTATCATAAGTGAGATTGGGAAGAAGGCCTTATTAATTATAGAAATGGATAAGACATTTAGGGATTCATTTCCGTTTGGATCCGAAAAATCCTCCCTATGATCTCATCAATTGCCTTTATTTTTTGATTGGGACAATCGAAACAGCATAACCACCGCCTGCGGCACAATGTTGAACGATCGTGTCCTTTTTCGTTACTCTTGTAGTTTTTATTGTATACGCTTGTGGTTTTGTCTTATAGTTTGCGTCTGACGCATCAGCATAAATAGTTGCCAAATAGGTCTTTCCTTCATCCAGAAAATCAAATTTTATCTTCGATGTTCTGCTGGAATTTCCATTTACACTTCCTAAAAACCATTTTTCTGTATTTTTTTCTTTACGGGCAACGGTAATATATTGACCAGGTTCAGCCTCTAAATATTTACTGTCATCCCAATCCAGCCCGACATCTTTAATAAATTGAAAAGCATCTGGAAAACGATCATAATTTTCCGGAAAATCTGCTGCCATCTGCAAAGGGCTATACATCGTTACATATAGCGCCAATTGGTTGGCCAACGTACTATTCACATGGGCGCCATTGGCGAGGTTCATTTCAAAAATACCGGGGGTATAATCCATTGGACCGCCAATAAGTCTTGTGAAAGGCAAGATAGTTACATGATTGGGCTTTATGCCACCAAATGCATGGTATTCTGTACCTCTAGCAGATTCATTGCCTATCAAATTTGGCCAGGTACGTGCTACACCCGTCGGACGTACAGCTTCGTGCTGATTAACCATAATTTGGTAGGAAGCTGCTTTTTCTACAGCATACTGAAAATGGTTATTTGTCCATTGGCTATAGTGGTGTTCACCCAATGGAAGAATATTTCCTACATACCCACTTTTTACAGCATCATAACCCAATTGGTTCATCAGCCTATAGGCTGTATCGATATGTCGCTCATAGTTGCGGATAGATCCGGATGTCTCATGATGCATAATCAGTTTCACACCTTTGGCGTGTGCATAATCGTTTAATCCTTTGAGATCAAAATCAGGATAAGGCGTGACAAAATCAAAGACATAATCTTTATCATTGCCAAACCAATCTTCCCATCCGATATTCCATCCTTCAACCAAAACACCCTCAAAACCATGCTTCGCAGCAAAATCTATATACTTTTTAACGTTTGCTGTTGTCGCGCCATGGGTACCATTTGGTTTTGCCATACTGAAATCTGTTATTCCCAACTGGACAGACGGAAATTCATTTGTATAGGACCAACTACTCTTACCGGAAATCATTTCCCACCACACGCCTACATATTTTGTAGGCTTTATCCAGGAAGTATTTTGTATTTTGCTTGGCTCATTCAAATTATAGGTCATCTTAGACGCCAATATATCTCTTGCATCATCACTTACGATAATTGTTCTCCAAGGTGAGGTAGCGGGTGCTTGCATTTTACCCTTATCGCCATGTGAATCTGGCGTAAGCCAAGATTCAAAAACAAAATTTTTGTCATCCAAATTGAGGTGCATCGTCGAGTAATTCAGACAGCTTGCTTCATGTAAATTGATGTAAACACCTTCATTGGTTTTTAGCATCAACGAGGTCTGTACCCCCGTTGGCGAGAAGGAGGTTTGAGAGACGTTGCCGCCTTCGTAAGCGCTTCCCATCAAACCCCTTATTTCAGATAGTTTAGATGTGGTATAATTATATTCCTGGGTGTC
Source organism: Sphingobacterium sp. UBA2610 (assembly GCF_002339225.1). Lineage (NCBI taxonomy): Bacteria > Pseudomonadati > Bacteroidota > Sphingobacteriia > Sphingobacteriales > Sphingobacteriaceae > Sphingobacterium > Sphingobacterium sp. UBA2610. The sequence goes on along the minus strand of NZ_DDKA01000007.1, from coordinate 112,242 downwards.
ATAATCGCCAGGAATCCAATAAGCGGTATGGTCACCAGTCATGGCAAACTGGCTACGTTCCTCTTTAATAGTGAAGTAATTTAGGTTTTTCTGCAGTGGAAATTCATACCGAAAACCGAGACCATCATCAAATAAACGAAAACGGATAATAATTTGGCGCTCTGTTTGTTTTTGGTTTAATGTGACAGCGAGTTCATTATAATGGTTTCTTACATTTTTAGTTTCTCCCCATACCGGTTGCCATGTTTCATCGAAAGTGCTGGTCTTTGAATCGGAGATTTCAAAATTGCTATAAAGCGAGCTCTTCTTTTTTATCTGGGTTTCACCATCCGTTTGTCCCTTTAAGTTTAATTCTTCATCCGGTTTGAGCTTGAGTTCCAATCCCAGATTGCTGGTCTTGATTACCACGTTGTTTTTAAACTTTAATTCGTAGGTTGGCGTACCTTCTTTTGTCAATCCAAAGGCCAGTTCAAATCTTCCATTGGGCGATTTTATCTGTTGCCCCCGTGCTACGATCCCGTTACAGCAAAAGACGACAAATAAAAGAAAAATTGATTTTTTCATCATTTCTATTTTAGCATATATATTAAAATTCAGTATTGTTATGAGCTTTGGATTACTTCGTTAATCGCAAAACTGTTACACCATGTGGTGGAATATTCTCAAGATAGGAACTCATTGTCCCCAGGTCTTCATGTTTCCATAAATCCCTTACCCGCCAATGGCTGCCAGATAAATCTGTAAAATTCAATCCTCTGGTTTGATAGTTACTCTCTCTATTAAAAAGGGCTATGACCCAATCACCATTGGTCAACTGACCTTTCCAGATCTGGCTTTTTGGATCTTTCGGATCGTTGGTTAAGGGTTTTCCGACAAATCCATCTTCTCTTAAAGCAAGTAGTTCCCTATTTTGGTAAAGCCAAAGATTTTTACCGATGGAATTATAACGGTCTCCAATTGTGACAGCGCCGCCAGAAATAAAGCAGGCTGAGATGACACTCTTCTTTTCATGATCATTGGAAAAAGTATTAATCCGAAGAAAATCAGCATCCAGTATCATCTTTCCTCTGCCTGAAATGTTAGACCAATAGGTCAGACCATCCATGCCATTTGCATATTGTGACCATCCAACACGTTTGATTCCACGTTCATTGTCGCTCCATCGCCACCATTTGCCATCTCCAACATCGTCGTTGACGCGGATCATGTGTCCGTATTTTTGCTCTACCTGCGCATCATTATAGAGATGTGGCATCACCAGACTTAAGAAAATTCCATTTTTATCGCAGGCTTCACGCATCCACCGAAGAGCTTTCTCGTAGTACGCCGCCGGACGTACTGGACCTACTGTCCCCATATTCCTATCTTTTCCATCTTCAAACCAGGAAAGAAAATCTACGCGTAGATAGCGCACACCCATATCCGCATAGTATTGAATATATCCTTTGACATATTCTTCGGCTCCCGGTTTGTCAACTTGTACCCACTTAAACCAGGTGGCCTGTTCATCTTCTTTCATGATGCTGGAAAGGGGAATATTCGTTCCTTTAATTTTTACACCAGCATCAGCAGCCAATTTGATTACCCATAGGGGGTTGTTGTATATTCCCAAAGTCATCCCTCTACCTTTCAGGTTATCGGACCACCAGGCGTAGTCGTGCTTCCATTTGGACGAGTGGGTTGTACGATAACCATCGGCGTTGTATTTAAAGTCGTCGCCCCAGCCGTCGATACAGACCATCTTGTAACCTAAAGATTTTAGGTTGTTGTCAATCCAGTTGATATTCTTTTCCCATTCATCTTCAGGAATATAACCATCCGTTTCGAAGTTATATTCGTAAGGGCTCCAATATAGTGGGCCGACGAACGGATTTTGCAAACTGTCTGGATGAATTATCTTTGTGGTTATATCATTTGAAGGAGTTTTTGAACATGCTGTCATAAACAGCATGTTCAAAAATACAAGTGGTGTAGCGAGTTGATGAAATCGTCTCATATGGCCTAATTTTTGACAATTGAAATTGTTTCGTAAAGCTGGTTGAAGGTAATTTTATACGTTCCAGCTTCGGTAATTTTCCATTTGTTGTCGATTTTACCCTCAGCGATAATTATTGCATCTTTTCCTGTTGTTCCTTCTCCATTGGTTGGTGGCATGAAGAAATCTCCGTCCCAGCTTCCGGTTGCGGTTGGGATCTTAAATTCGCCCACTTTTAATGAGCCTGTATAAGTAAACTCATAAGGGTTTCCTGCTGTAGGCACCATTGGTGTTGGATTATCTATTGTCCAGCCAGAAGGCACAGCGTCCCCTACGAGCCATATCTGCTTGTACGGGGTAAAAGGTTTGATCGTTATAAATGGGGTTGCACTGATATTAAGCAGAATCTTGTAAGCGCCAGCAGTTGCGATGTTCCATTTATAATCAGGGTTTCCACCCGGAACCAGCTGAACACCAGTTTCGGAAAGTTTTGGATGGTTTGCTAAAGGCATAAAGAAATCTGTCCCCCAATTTCCTGTCGCTACAGGGATTTTAAAGTCACCAGCATTCAATACTTCATTAAACTTAAACTGAAAGGCGTTGGTCGGATCTTTCTTCATTGCATTTGGGTTTTCAATATTCCAGCCATTTGGCGTAGCATCGCCCACCACCCATAGGGATGCATACGCCGCACCGACCGGACCAGGAACAACCTGTATGCTGATTGTTTTCGATGTAGTTGACAGCGTTTTTGACGGAATTAGTCCGAGCACCGTAATATCCAGTTTGGACTCTATATTGACCGTCATCTTCAATTTTTCAACTAGTATAGCGTTCAATTCACCCTGGGTAAACCGTTTGCTTATCGCTCCAGAGGCGACTGCTACACTATCCCGTTGCTCACCGTTAGCCAGGATTATTTTATAAGAGATCATTGAGTTTGAAAATGCCGGCCACGAAACCGTAAGCGCATCCTCAGACGGCTTACTCGGATTAATGACCACTTTATCAGCAGATGCTGTAATATCCGTAATTTCGAATGGCAGTGGAGTAGGTGCATCCAGTTCTTTCGAACAGGACTGCACCATTATTAAACATACGCCCCATAGCAGGATATTTCCAAGTTGCTTTGAAGCCGACAATCTTATATTCCAATTAAATTTCATAACTTTCAAAAGGTTTTATACTTACTAAAACTGATTAGTATCCGGGATTCTGTTGCAATGACGGAGTTAGTGTGAAAACACTCTGTCCAATAGGATAAATTTTAGTATGATCACTATTATCAGGTTCTTTATCCCACCATTTTCCAGAATTGAATTTACCCCAACGAATTAAATCGGTTCGGCGTCTTCCTTCGACCAGGAACTCACGACCCCATTCATCGATCATTTCCTGATCGCTCAATTGCTGTCCCGACTCCAGGTACAGGCTGTTTGAGCCAGTTGGATAGTTACGCTTACGCACCGCATTCAACAATTTTGCGGCGGATCCTTTATCGCCGGTTCTATATTTACATTCAGCTAGTGAATAATAAATTTCAGCAAGTCTAATCTCTGCAAATGCCGAAGAAATGGTATTTGGATCCTTAGAAGGATATATCGGATATTTCGCAACCCATAAGCCAGAGTTGTCATCTGCATGGTTCATATTGGATTCTTTATCTGCGATCTTTGTTCCCGGAGGGGTATCTTTAAACCATCCCACCTGATCACGGGCAAAGATGGTATATCCTCGGTTGCTTTTGACCAATTTTGTCGGATCGCTATAATAGGGGAGGTAACCGAACAAAAACATACCTTCTCTTTTACTATTGCCAAGATTTTTATATTTCTTTAATCGAAGATCATCTGGATAGCGCTGAAATTTGATAAAGGGCTTACCGAGGGCAAAATTATACTCGACACTGTCCACATCCCGTCCTGGCTGAAGGGCATAGCGGGTATTCATATTTCCGAAATCGGTAAAGCCGAAGAAATTTTGAGCCTGATGCGGTGCCATCCACCAATACATATCCGAACTATAATGCCAGTGTGTGCGGGCCAAAGTTGCAGGGAATCCGTAGATAACTTCACTTGAATTTGCGTTATCGTAATCAAAAGGTTTTGACCATATCGTTTCCAATTGGTAATTGCCATATTTTCCGTCTATGATATCCTGACATACCGCAGCACATTCAGCATATTTGCTTTGACCCGTATAAACTTCAGCATTCAGATAAAGTCTGGCCAATAAGGCTGCGGCTCCGCCTTTTGTCCATCTACCAATACCCGTTGTGCCGAGATCCTGACGGAGTGGCAATCCGGGAATAGCATCTTTCAGCTCTTTTTCAATAAAGGCGAAGGTTTCAGCAGGTGTCGCTTGCGGCGGAGTTGCAGTTTCACCCTTTACTTTTGTTACCAGTGGAATATTCCGGTATAAATCAAAAGCCCGTAGGTTGAACCAGGCCCGGAGTGTCTTCAGCTCAGCCACAAAGTCGGCCTTTTCCGCTTCAGTGATCTGAACTTTTTGGATATCCACTTTTTCGATATCCTCAAGCGAGTTTGTAGCTAAACTGATACCCTGAAAAAGAGCTTTCCACATATCACTGGTATAATCATCCTGAACTGTCCAGGTATGGTAATGAGCCCGTTGGTATTTGCCTCCATCAAACCAGTCGCCATCCCTATTTGGGGTCATCAATTGGTCGGCAGGGAGTTCCTGCGCGTAAAATAGACCACCACCCTGAATCGACCAAAAGGCATGTTCAAACGGTCTCAAAAAATCACGGATCACATCTTCTCTTTTCTGTAAGAAATTGTCAGAAGTAATTTTATCATATAAGGTTTCGTCAAGCTTGGTACAGCTTGCGCTTCCCAAAATTAGGGTGCTAATGGAAAGGGGAATTATATAACGTAATGAAAATTTCATCTCTTTGTTGTGTTTAATCGTTAGAATTTAACCTGTAAGCCTGCTAGGAATTGTGCCGTCGATGGATAGTAAGACAAGGAAGTATTTATACCGGGTGTCAGTCCATTAACGGATATTGCTTCAGGATCACCTGTTGTAAACTTGGTGAAAGTATATAGATTGCGTGCTACGGCATACACCCGGATCGAACTGATTTGCTTGACAGGAGGTTTGATATTATAACCAATCGTAATATTGTCGATTTTTACAAAATCACCTTTCTCCAAGAAGTAATCCGAAAGAGTAGAATAGGTCTCTGCATTGGTCAACGCAGCATATTTGCCATTTCCATAAGCCGATTTGAGCACGTTCGCACCAGATTGCGTAACTGGGGTTCCCAAATAAAAAGCGGTCGTGTTAAAGAGGTCGTATTTAAATGAACCTCGTAAAAATACCGAAAGATCGAAGTTTTTGTAGGTAAAGTTCTGTCCCAAACTGGCGGTAAACAATGGTAATCCATTGCCTACAAAACGTTTATCTTCTTCCTTTGCTGTGTTTCCGGGTATAATATTGTTGTCCTTATCATACACCATCAAACGTCCAGTGGCGTCGATACCGGCAGATTCGTACATATAGAAACTGCCGATTCTCCGTCCTTCTTCCAAACGTTGAGCTGGTCCGGGAGACCCCGGCGAAGGCATATAGGACATGAATTGAAAGTTTTGCCCCTTATAAATGTCATTTGAAAAGGAAACGAATTTATTGCTATTTGATGCTCCAGCGAAACTTACCGAATATGAAAAATCTTTCTGGGTGAGGATTTTAGCATTCAATTGCACTTCCAGGCCCGAATTTTTCATAGTACCTACATTGGCAAAGGTTGTTGTTAACACGAATGGTGGAACCGGAACGTTATAGGAGCCTAGTAGATCTTTGTTGGTACGTACATAATAATTGATACTACCACTTATTTTTCGTTGGAAAAGATCAAAATCGACGCCGAAATTTAAGTTCTGTGCTTTTTCCCAACGAAGGTCATAGTTGGTATTCTGACTGGGACCCCAAACTTGGTACGATGCCCCGTTAAATGCAAAATAACCATAACCTTGATAAGTATCTAACGAAAGGTAACTGCCAAAGTCCTGATTACCCGTCTCACCGTAATCTGCTCGAAGTTTCAGGTCATTGATCCAAGAAGCTTTCGGAAAGAAATCCTCTTCCATAATTCGCCAGCCTAAGGAGAGCGCGGGGAAATAACCCCATTTGTTCAGTCTTCCAAATTTAGAAGAGCCTTCATAGCGCAAACTTGCCGATGCATAATATTTATTTGCCAAATCATAATTTACTCTTCCAAAAAAAGCGATCAGTTTCGCATCATTTTTATATGAACCAACCGATCTGAATGTGTAATCACCCGGCTGTGGATTGGTAGGAATAGGGACGTCATATTGACCTGAGCCCAGATTGTTATACGTCAGTACATCGGATGGGAAATTTTGGTTACCCGCATTCATTCCTGAATACAGAAAATAATTATATGCATATCCTCCTAATACGTTAATATTATGTCTTCCGAAACTTTGTTTGTAGTTTCCTGTCCATTCAAATACATACTGGTCACTTTTTTTATAATTTCTTCCTGCTGAATTTCTACCACTATTTCCATTAATCGCGCCTGTATTGTAGGACGGTGTAAAATTGAAATCAAAAAAATCAGAAGATTGTTGTGCCAACGTTACCTGTGTAGACAAGTTTTCCAAAATGTTAAGTTTAAAAGCTGCATTCCAGTCCAGGTACTTGCCCTCGGTTCCATCCAATACCGTGCGAAGTTCTTCAACAGGATTATAAGCACCAGAAAAACCCGTATTGATATAATTGAATAAGTTTGGATTTTTTGCATCCATCACCGGCAATGTCGGATTTAGTGTCAAACTTTGATTGAATGCATTATAACTGGCATTATTTGCTTTAAGGAACCTGGGCGCAATGGTTACAGTGGCTGTATACAGGTTATTGGCCGAGGTATGGGACAGATTCAACCGCGCCCCGTATTCTTTCTTGTCTGAACGTAAGTCCAATCCATGAGCATTGCGCAGGTCAAATGAGACGATATAATTGGTTTGTCTGTTTCCACCAGCTAACTGAAGCGTATTTTTTTGATTAAAGGCGAATTTGCGCGATACTTCGTTATACCAATTGGTATTTCCTCCAAAATCCGTTCCTCGGTTGTGTTTTAAAAAATCTTCGGCACTGAGAACCTGGATACGGTTATTCGGTAAGTCAAAACTCGCATATCCATCATAAAATGCGTAAGGCTCAGATGTGCCTTTTTTTGTTGTGATAATAATTACGCCATTGCTCCCACGTGTTCCATAGATAGCAGAAGCTGCACCTCCTTTGAGTATATCGATTGATTCAATATCGTTTTGATTTAAGTTGTCAACATTTCCCCCAGGAACACCATTAACCACATAAAGCGGTCCAAGTCCGGCGTTGCGGGAAGACACACCACGTAGTTGCAGACTGGGAGAGGAATTCGGATCTGACTGGCCAGTGTTTACTACACTGAGTCCCGCTACCTTGCCAGCAAGAGCATTAAGTACGCCATTTCCACCAAATACGTTGAGATCCTTACCGTTTAGATGTGTAATGGCGCTGGTTACTTCTTTTTTATCTAGGGTTCCGTAGCCAACTACTACAACGTCCGCTAATCTTTCTTCATTTGTTTCAAGCGTTAGATTATAGACAGTGGCGTTATCAATATTCTTTTCCAATTTTTTATAGCCTAGAAAACTTATCTGTAATTTATCCCCGACATTTACTGCGGATAGTGAAAATCTTCCTTCGTCATCTGTTTTAGTAGCTTTTGGTTTTCCGGATACGGTAATAGAAACACCGGCCATTGGTTTACCTGTCACATCAAGAATTTTCCCTTGAATGTTTTTTTCTTGAGCTTGTACCCATGTCATTATCAGTATCCACATAAACACAGTTAATAGATACTTTAAAGACGAGCACTGTCTTAAATAGATTACCCTCATAAATTGGTTGTTTAAAATTTTTAAATTATCCCTTTTTTGCTGCTTAGGTATTTTCTAAAACAGCCATTGGTTACAGTTCCAAATCTAGAGAAACCAAATCCCAGGAAAAAGATCGTAAACGCAAAATATAAGTCTGGTGAATGTTTAAGTATTTGATTATTAGCTGTTATATCTATATTTTTCTTTAGAAAAATATAGATATAACAGCAGTAAATTAGGTAGGGAATTAACATTTAGCGTACCGAATAATCTAAATTTAACACGCAGTACGATATGTAATACAGCGAATCAGAGCTGTATAGATGGGTATTTAAACGTATCGGGTGTCTTGTTTCTAAATACTTTTAATCGTTCCGATCTGCATGATGTTTTTATCAAATTCATCCTTATCTATGATAGCTTTGCTTTTAATTTTTGCCCGATAAGTATAAATTGTGTTTAAGGAACAATGGAGAAATCCAGCAATTTTGGATGAATCATTTACACCGAGTCTGATTAGGGCGAAGATGCGCAATTCGGTATTCAAGAGCTCATTCGTTTTAAGCATTATCTTTCCATCTTCGGTCAGCAACGAGTTTATATCGTCTACAAAACTGGGAAAGAGATGAAGAAAAATATGATCAAAGGTATTAAACAGTTCCTTTTTTTCTTTGTCTATTCTCTCGTTAGATTTAACCAAGTTAAGGAGCTCCGAGATTTTGTCTCCCATGATCATTTTCTTTATTAAGGTCTGAAATTTCTCCAATTTCGTGATGTACATTGAACAGATATCAAGAAAATGTCCGATGTATACCTCTTTGATGTGATTGGATTCATACAACAAATTGTTCGTTTTGGACAATTTGTTGTTTACAATTTTATACTCTTCATTTTTAGTTTGTAATTCGTCATTTAGTTTATTGAGATCCTGATTTGCTTTAAATAATTCGAGCCTGAACCTACTCACTTTTCTCATCTGTTTATAAACATATATTATCGCTAGTATCAATAATATGGAAAGGACGGAAGCAACAATTAAAAACGTAAACAATTGCTCCTTTTTTTGTTTTTGATGTTCCTGATAAGAGGTATCAATAATTGGGAAAATTTGAGAAACTTCATAGGTCCTAAATTTAGCATTGCAGAAGATTGCGTCTTCAAGCGATGATTTTATACACATATAGGATTCATCGATGTAACCTTGTTGGTGCAGTAAAAATGCTAACGCTTGCATGGAAGTATTTTCTTTTATCGCATTTTTAATATCGCAAGCTGCGGATATAATCAGCAGTTCGCACTGTTTGCCTACATTGCCTTCCTTTCGGTATATTTCTGAAAGTGAGAATGCAAGCATTGCTTTTTCATGGCTATCTTCCTTTATTGTCGCGAATATTGAATTCAAGATTACTTTAGCCTCTTTTATTTTGTTCAGGTCGATCAGTTTTTCTGCATATACCATTTTGTAGTGATTCGAAGATTCATCAAGCAGCGTTAATAAAGAATCACGATAATTACGGCTAATTGCTAAATAATTTTTTTGGTTATAATTATGGTATGCATAAAACTTGAAAAAGTTCTTTTGAGCATCCAGATATTTTATTTTTAGGTGATTGTTTAATTTTTGGATGGGTATTCTATCCAAAATATCTTTAGAATCAATGTACATACCTGCGACCAGATAATGTAGAGAAAGGTCTAATTCAGTTTCTAGTATCCAATTTGGACTCTGGAGTTTATTTGCCAGTTCCAAATTTTTCTTAGCATAATAAATAGCGGAATCAGATTTATAGGATGCGTATGAGCTACTCAGCTGTTTTTGTAATTCAAATTTTAGATTCAGATTTTCGGTGCTATTGTCCAGCTTTTTTTTTATCAGGGAAAGATAAAGCTCTTTTTGCTCAACAAAAGTATCTTTATTTTGAATGAGATTAGTAAGATTGAGAATTGAGGAGTCTTTTAAAGCAATCGCTTTAGTTTTGGAAATTGTGGCTATAAAAAATAAAATCAGATATAAAAATACAGGTTTTCCCATTTATATTAGTAGAATACTATTCAAATTAAAGAAATTGAGCAGATCAAATATAAATAAATAACTTGAGTTTGTTCAATGGCGCTTTTTTTATAATAGATCATATCCGAGATTAAACACAATCCTGCGTGTTGAAACATTACACCAATAATGACCTATTCCATTTTCAGATACCTGCCCTCGAACGAACCCGTTATAACGTCTAACACATGTAGCGGTTCCGTGGCTTTTTGGGTTACGCTCCAAACTGCTTTAAATGGTGGTTGCAATGTTTGTATATGAACTGACCTAATTGGGCTCTGGACATTCTACCAAAGAACCAATGTACAAATGTAGCTTTTTCAAATGTTTCATATTGCTCGATTAATAATTGCGTTACTGTCATTTTTCCCCAAAGAGCATCGCTGTCCTCGTGTAATAAATTAATTCTTTCGATGACCGCTTCTCTTATGTTTTTCTCAAATATTGATTTCATATTAGGAACATTTATCTATTCTATCTGGATTTTGATCATTTGCAGTCTTACAAATCTAACAGATTTGTTCTTCGATCGACTTTGCATAGGATAAGAAATAGAATTGCATATCTATCGCATTACATCTCGTTGATAGTCTGATAGACAGGATAATTTTTTGAACAAGATATTTTGAAAGTGGATTTTTAGCCCTGGATCAAACTGCCGGAAATGTTGTTTTGGGTGTTGGGAAAACGGGCATCTCGTTATATACGGTCGACAACTGTTCCGTAGAGGGAAATATTATTGAGGGGAATGATTCCAATGAGGTCGGTATCGATATTCAATCTTCTTCGGTACGCAGATCATCAGATATCAATGTGAGCGGAAACCAGATCAAAAGCGGATTTAAAAACGGTATCAACACTTTTAAATCGACAGGAACAGGATTTGACAGGATAGCTATCACAGACAATCGGTTGAAAACTGTGGTGCAGCATATCCAGTTAAAAGGTAAATTTTGAGCTACTTTAATTTCGTGCTTAATTTATTTTTGCAAAGTATACATCTCCGAATATCGCAATAACAAACATGAGCAAATAAAAAATGTGAAGTCTGGATATACTTGAACAAGCTGACCCCTCAAAATTGAATTAGAATTAGGGATGCGTAGTGCGTTTAAAACTGTTATTCAACTGCCATACTGGCTGATGTTGGTTCTTCCCCACTTTTGGTGGTAATACCATTATATTTGTCTTCAATTAGCGTTCATATTTTAATGAATGCATCAAAACTTGTTTTTTCGGACGATGGTGATAACTTCAGGATTATATCAGTAGATAACCAGCAAGATGTACTGGTAGTTTATGTGCAGAGTACTACCCAAAGTGCTGTCTGTTCAAACTGCTGCATCACTTCGAAAAGAATCCACAGCTATTACACCCGCAAGATCGCAGACCTTCCTGTCTTTGGTAAAACTTCCAGAATTATTCTTCGCTCTCGTAAATTTTATTGTCATCAAGACGAATGTCCGTTCAAAATATTCACCGAGAGGCTCGAGAGTCATTTCAGGCCATATAAACGGAGGACTGAGCGTCTGGAAAGTAAGATCAGACAACTTGGGCTTCTTGCCGGAGGAAGGCCTGCTCAGCGGATTTGTACCATATTGTCTATACCCACTAGCGATACGACTATACTACGGTTGATTGAAAAAAGCGATTTTTCACCAGCAAAAGGTGTTGAAAAATTTAAGTGAGGCTGTACAGAAAGTTTTGATTAGGCATTACAGCAAAGCCACAGCTTTGTTGGCCAATAAGCAGTTGCGGGTTGACGATCAACAAATAGCTGAAAATCAAAGCTCACTATCTGAAAACAGAAGCTCTCCGGATTCAGCTCATGGCGGGATCCGCTTAAAGCGGTTTGAGCAACTGAAGGAATTACAGAAAAAAGGATATTCCATACGTGCCATGGCACGGCATCTGTGCATGCACAGACAAACCGTCAAAAACTATTTGGACATGGAAACCTTGCTCCGGAAATCTCAATGCAAGATTAATCCGCTTGAAAAATTCTTTTACGCATATAAAAAAGCGTATGGGGGAAGAGCCGAGCATATTGATCACCACATTGTGGCAGGAGCTCTATGATACTGCCGGTTTGTTGGACAACTAAATTCAAACTTAATATATAATCTTCAATTTTTGACTGTATTTGCTAATATTTTTCTTTTTTCAAATCCCCTCCCCAAAGTGATTGAGGGTGTTTGAAAAAGAGGGAAATATTATACCTACCACCAGCTTTCCTTATTGCACCGACCAATTATGAGGCTTTCTTTGCGTAATAAACAGTGTCTGGAGTTTCATCATCAAGCGAATCGTGCCGTCTTATCGTGTTATAAAAGGTAACATAAGCGTTAACTTTCTGATAGAGATCCATCCCTGCGTTAGGAGGATTCAAATAGATTTTCTCTCTCTTTAGTGAACCCCAAAATCTTTCTATGTAAATGTTATCGATCGCACGACCTTTGCCATCCATAGATATTTGAACTTCTGCATCTTGCAGCGCACGAACAAAGATACTGGAAGTAAATTGAGAGCCTTGATCTGTATTAAAAATATCTGGTTTACCGTGTTTTTCAATCGTTTCAAGCATGATATCCCTGCACCATTCTGCATTCATTGTATTGGAAACTCCCCAACCCATGATCTTTCTACTATACACATCGATGATAGCAAACATGTACATAAAACCCCGGAACATGGGGATGTAGGTTATATCAGCCTGCCACACCTGATTTATTCGTTCTATCTTGAGATTCCTCAGAAGATAGGGGAACTTATAATCAGCTTTGTTTGATCTACTCAAATTCTTCTTCGGATATATCGTCCTAAGGTTCATGAGCTTATAAAGCCTCCGAATACGTTTCTCACCTACAAAATACCCCAGGTCTTTACACAGGTGAACAGTCATACGTTTAACACCATAAAATGGACAATCTAGAAATTTGCGATCTATCGCATTCATCAGCTGTTGCTTCAGCGTAGATACTCCCTTAGATTTGAAATAGTAACTGCTATGAGGGAGTTCTATGATTTTACACTGTTTATGAATGCTCAGATGGTGGTGGGACGGGCAAATAAGCTTACGTTTATCTTCTGTGCTCATTTGCCCAAGATTTTTTTTAAGAAATCAACCTGCATCTGGAGTTCGCCGATCTTCGAATAGAGCTCTTTCTCTTTCGAATCATCATTAACCATAGGCTTATCCGTCGTAAATGCTGCTTCAGCATTATCTAAGAATTCCCGCTTCCAGGTATTGATCTGCGTAGCTTGAACTTCATATTTAGAGGCAAGCTCATGAATCGTTTGCTGTTCCTTAATAGCTTCGATAGCTACTTTAGCTTTGAAGCTTGCACTAAACTTTCTTCGTGTTTTTTCATCTATTAACTGCTAATTTAAACATTTAAACAGTTATCCAGTATTTGGGGAGTATCATAAATATAATACTATTTTAACTGATAATAGCTTGATTCATACTATTTGATTGTTCTGTTATTGTTTATTAATAACTATAGTGTTATTTTAGATAATAGTATTTTAACAATTATGAGCCACCATCCGATCAAAGAAGTCACTCCATTAAGAGAAACAGAATGCTTCACTGTGTTTCATCGCATTAAAGATAAATTTGATTTTCCATATCATTACCATGAGGAGTACGAATTAAATATGATTTTGAATGCTTCCGGTGCTCAGCGAGTTGTCGGAGACAGGATTGAAGAAATTGGAGATTATGAGCTCGTTTTGACAGGCCCTAATTTGCCACATGGCTGGTTCAATAATAATTGTAGATCAAAGAATATTGTTGAAGTGACAGTGCAATGGAATAAAGATCTATTTAGCGATCAATTTTTAAATAAAAATCAACTGAATTTTATTAAAAGAATGTTGCAAGTAAGCAGCTTTGGTATAAAATTCTCGAAAAGCACTATTAAGTCAATCGCACCCGAAATATTGAATTTGCATAAAACGGTGGGGTTTGATTCAGTGATAAAATTAATGCTAATTTTGCGGGATTTATCGGTAAGCAAAGACACTGAACTACTGGTTGAGGGAGATATGCTTTTGGACAAATCACTGAATTTTCGAAGCCGTCGTTTAGATGTAGCATTTGATTATATGAATAAAAACTTCAGCAAATTGATCTCCCTTAATGACGTCGCCGAACTGGTCAATATGTCCGAAGTTTCTTTCTCCCGGTTTATAAAGAAACGTACAGGAAAAACATTTATTGACAATCTCAATGAAATAAGACTTGGCCACGCTACCAGAATGTTAATAGAGACGAGCAATACAGTCGCTGAGATTTGTTACCTATGTGGTTTTAATAATATTTCCAACTTTAACCGGGCATTCAAACGTAAAAAAAATTGTACCCCATCTGCCTATAGACTCAACTTCAGTGGCAGCCGTGTTTTCATTTAAGAGTTAAAATAATATATATAGTATTTTGTGGTTTTGATTGTAAGATGGGGTATATTTTAATTTGAGTATAACATTTGGTTAAAATAGTATTGATCTTTAAGTGGGGTATTGGAATATATTTGTCTAATACTTGAGGCTAACCAATTAAGAAAGGGATATACAGTACGTATGCTTAATAGAAGTTACCCATAGTAAGCAATTTATAAATCTAAATGTTATATATTATGAGAAGAAGTTTATTGACGACTTATACTCTTTTTTGCAGTGCGCTATTTGCCGTTCAATTAAGTGTTGCTCAGAGTCGATTAGTTTCCGGAACCGTTCGGGACAATCAGGGTCAGCCTTTAGCTGGAGTAACAGTAAAATATGGAAATCAGGCAGTCACCACAAATGAAAAAGGGAATTATCAGATTTCTGTGCCAGGCGGAACAGGAGTTTTGACCTTCACTTCGCTCGGACTCAAGACCGAAAACGTCCAATTAAATAATCAAACAGTTGTAAATGCAGTTTTGGCAACCGCCACAGTCGATCTCGAGGATGTGGTTGTTATCGGTTACGGCGGAGTTAAAAAGAGTGATCTTACAGGCGCTGTGGCCACACTCAAAGGTGGGGACCTAAACAAGACTCCGGCTTCATCAGTGGATCAATTATTGCAAGGAAAGATCCCTGGAGTCCAAGTGGCAATTTCAAGCGGTAAGCCTGGAGCTGGCGCTACAGTACGTATCCGTGGTAATAGCTCTCTCAATGGATCCAATGCGCCACTTGTTGTTGTTGATGGATTTCCCTGGGGTGATGCAGGAGATCTAAAACAGATAAATCCTGAAGATATTGAGTCCATCGAAGTACTTAAGGACGCCTCATCAGCAGCAATATATGGTTCGCGTGGGGCCAATGGAGTTATTATGGTTACCACCAAAAAGGCAAGAGCCGGTAAACCAAGAATATCTTTAAACACTTTAAATTCTATTTCGACACTAGCTGTCAAACCTGATCTTTGGCGTGATGGCATCGAAGAAGCTGTTTATGCAAATGAGGCGGCATTAAATGGGGGGACTCCTTTAAGTCAATTACCTTATCTAGGCGAAGTTAGGAGTGGGGTTTACTTTCCGTCTATAGCTGAATTGCGCGGGTTGGACCCCAATAAACCACAGTGGACCACCAATACCGACTGGGCAGATTTAGTCTATCGAAACCCTTTTTCCCAAAACTATACGCTTGGTGTAGATGGAGGTTCAGATAATACAAAATACTCCATGTCCGGTAATTATTATAAGGAAGAGGGACTCGCGATAAAAAATGCGTATGACAAATATACCGGCAGATTGAATTTAGACCAAAAATTAACTGAGGCTATCTCCGCTGGTACAAATGTGATATTGACACATACGAACAATCAAGGGCAAAATTTGAGTGCCGGCCGTACGCGTATATTCCCTGTTTATGACAAAAATGGAAACTATTTTCGTACATCGGCTACGGATTTTGGTAATCCGATAGCGATTGCTAATGAAGTGCTCAACAAGTCAAAGACTATAGACGTCTTGGCTACAGTATTTGCTAATATAAAATTTACTGATTGGCTTCAGTTTAGGACACAGTTAAGTACTAAGTTTGGTAATTCTGTTGGTGATATCTACGAGCCAGCCACTGTGACATTTCGAGGTTATGAAAATACAGGTTATGGCTCTATTAGCAACTATAACAATAATGAGCTAGTCAATGAAAACTATCTCACCATCAACAAGACATTTAACGATATACATCGCTTTAATATTGTAGGAGGTTTCTCTTTACAGACATCAACAACCAGAACGAGTAATTTGATAGGGATGAATTTTGTCAACGATAACCTTCAAAATGAAAATCTCAACAGTGCAAAGACAAAGACACTCAGTAATGGACTCTCTTCATCTACATTGAATTCTTGGTTTGGACGGGTAAATTATGCTTTAGCAGATAAGTATCTTTTTACCCTGACCGGTCGCGCAGATGGCTCTACTAAATTTGGGGACAATAATAAGTGGGCCTTTTTCCCGTCAGCAGCATTCGCCTGGAAAATAAGTGAAGAAGAATTCATTAAACACCTGGGCGCATTTTCCGAGCTGAAATTTAGAGCAAGTTATGGATTGACAGGTAATCAGGGGATATCTCCTTATCAGACCATGGACCGCTATGGCTCTGAGCGCTATTTTGTAGGATCACAAAATGGTTTTATGACGGGCTTTGGTCCGGGCTTGGCCGGAGCCAATAATGAGCAGGGGCTTACTGTCGTTGGTGGCTTAGGGAACAAAAGCCTAAAGTGGGAGACGACAACATCTTTCGATATTGGTTTGGATATCGGGTTTATGAACCAGCGCTTTACCCTGACGGCAGATTATTACGACAAGCAGACGAAAGATTTACTCCGTACGCGTACAATTTCACCATCCTCAGGCTTTGATCAACAATGGGTAAACGATGGTGAAATAAGTAACCGTGGTTTCGAATTGGGACTCAATGCTAAAGTAATTCAAACCGACGGTTTACAGTGGTCTGTTGGTGGCAATTTCGCTCTCAACCGTAACAAAGTGGTTAGAATGGGCGAGAGTGACCGTGTTGTCACAGGATCATTGATTGAAATGGTACGTCAGAATGTCAACCATTTTATCGTTGGCCAACCAATGTATACGTTCTATGGTTATCGTGCAAATGGAATAATTCAAACATTGGAGGAAGGGATAGGTGCCGGACTTACTGGGCGGGAGGCATTACCAGGTGAGATTAAATACGTCGATATCAGCGGCCCTAAGGGCGAGTCTGATGGGACCATAGATCCTACATATGACCGTACAGTAATTGGCGACCCTACACCTAAATTCATTTATAGCTTTAATACCAGTGCTTCGTACAAGCGTTTTGACCTAAGTGCCCAGTTTTACGGCGTATATGGGAATGATGTTTTCGATCTTCAAAAGATGACACCGAGCAGGCAAGTGCAGCGCTGGACGCCCGATAACCCAAGTCAGTTATATCCTAGAGCCAATAATACGCGAGGCTATAAAGCTTCGGATTTTTTCGTTGAAGACGGTTCCTTTCTTAGACTGCAAAATGTTACCATTGGCTATAATTTTAAGCCGGGCCTGATTGCTGGCATCAGCACATTAAGGTTGTTTGCCGCCGGCAATAACTTACTGACTTTTACCAAATTTAACAAGGGTTTTGATCCCGAGATGGGATTGGATGGAATCAACTGGGGTAATTACCCACGACCTCGAACTTATTCCCTTGGATTATCCGTTGGATTTTAAATTAAACAGCCATGAAAATCAATAAACTTTTTATACCTATTTGTCTTTTAGGACTAATCAGCAGTACTTTTATATCCTGTTCTAAACTAACAGAAGAGCCTTATGGAATAGTTAATTCAAAGTCTTTTTACAAGACGGGGCAAGATGCGCTTTCAGGCTTGATCTATGCTTACGCCATTTTGCCTGAAGTCGGATATTATTCTAGGGGTTATTACATTATTACTGAATTGCCGACTGAGAATCTGACAGCGAAAGCAGATGCAGGGCAGTCAAATTTTGAACTGGATCAATTACGGACTACCTCGACAAATTCAGATCTTGATAATCTATGGACATATCTTTATCGTGGTATTTCACGTGCTAACGCCGTAATAGCCAATGTTCCTAACGTTCCTAATATGGCGGAAGCTGACCGCAATCAAATTATCGGCGAGGCTTATTTTTTGCGTGCACTTCACAATTTTAATCTAGTGCGTCTATTCGGTGAAGTTCCGCTTCGTTTAGAACCCCTTGTTGAGGCCGAGCAGATCCCTGTAGCCAAGTCAAGTATCCAGCAGGTTTACGATGTTATCATTGCTGATCTAAAGCAAGGGGAACAATTGATGTCAATTTCTAAAAATTTTGAGGGAAGGGCAAATCGGTGTGCTGCCCAGTCATTACTCGCAAAGGTATACCTCCATATGGCGTCTTCAAAAGCTTCAACTTCGCCAGGCTACGAATTTGTAACTGATGCGACAAAGCTCTATCTTGAAGCGAATACATATGCCGCAAAAGTGATCAACGATCAGCAAATTTTTAATTTTACAAGTGTGTTACCTGATATCTGGAATACTGAAATTTATAAAAAAGCTGCCGTTTCCGAACACATATTTGACGCTGCTGTAGATCGCTCAGGTGAGCGCGAGGGGAATTATTCCAAATTACCGAACATGTTTTTGCCTGATCCCGGTTTTGCAATGCGTATTCCATACAATCCAAGCGATCCTGAGACTACAATAATCAATATTGGTAAAGGGTGGAACCATTTTCAGATGGAGGCCGCGCACTACAACAGCTACAACTCAAGTGATAAGAGGAAAACAGACCTTATTGTTTCAGAAGTTGTCAATCCCGATGGCAAAACCATTAAACTTGGTATTGCGGATTTCTCGCGACCTTTTACCCGAAAGTACATTGATCCACTTCGGGATGCAGATAAAATGAGTACCAATTCGCCGGTGATACGTTATTCGGATATTCTTCTGGTTTATGCAGAGTCTGCTGGTCCTACAGCTGAGGGATATGCTGCGGTGAATAAAATCCGTAGCCGGGCAGGCCTAGGCCCGCTTACAGCAAATCTATCGGTCGCTGCATTTCGTGAGGCAGTAGTTGAAGAACGTGCACTAGAGCTTGCATTTGAAGGGAATAGGCTGTTTGATTTACGACGCAATCATCTGATGGAAAAAGTTTTGGTAGAAAAGTATGGTAAATCCATCACTTCAGGAGCATACTTTTTTCCAATTCCACAGCGTGAAATTGATACAAACCCATTATTGAAACCATAACTATTTTATTATGAATCTGAAAACATATAAAGCTGGTTTTGCAGCATATTTGATATTGGTTTTTACAGTCTTTGGTTGTAAAAAGGATCCCTATAAGGGAGTCGAGAGCAATGAGAAATCCATTGAAAACTTTTCCATGGGGACAGGCTTTACGCAGATAGGAGCAGCAGTTGTAGACAGGGCCGCTGGGACAGTGAAAGTAAAAGTATTGGTGGAGGACAATACTGACTTTTCCAAAGTGAAACCTGTGATCCAACAATCTTATCGCGCTACTGTTTCGCCTGCCTCTGGTTCTGAAGTCAATTTTCTTGCCGGCAACTATAAGTATAATTATACCGTGACAGCAGAGACAGGTGAATCTCGAGAATGGGAGGTCATCGTCGAGCCTTTTACCGAAACGATCCTCGGTACCTACGATATTACCGGACTTGTACTTTATGGTGGTACAGGGCCTGAATATGGTGGTGGCGCGGTTTTATCCTTAACGAGTAAACCATGGATATGGCCTGTATCTGATGGTCCTCAAGTGGAATTGGATAATAGCATAACCTTTAAACTGACAGGAGTAACACCGACAGGTAAAACTACGGGTACATTTGTAAATGATGCCGGCGCTGACGGAAAATATGCCAATTTCATTTATACACCAGACCCCAAAACAGATGTCAATAAATTTTATCGTAAAATACCGAAGGGTGAAGGGAAATGGGAGCGGGACTACACAACCGATATCTTGACGCTAATTGCCGCAGATGGAAGCAGCGTAAATTGTAGTTTTCTTGGTCCTGGTACCGAGGATCTTGGCAATAAACAGGCTAAAACAATTGTTAACAATGCTTTTGCTTTTTCATTGAACGGTAATGACGACTGGTCTGCAATCTATACAGACTATGATAAGTTTGTGAAAAAGCCCAGAAGATATTGGGTGGAAGTGAAAAAGCGTAATTGATCCAAATCATGAAGAAGTTATTTATGTATGCCGTGTCCATCTTAATAGGTGGAACGGCATGTACCAAGGCTGATCCGGCCACAGATCAAAAGCCCGGAGAAAAACCCTCACAAATCGAACTCCGATTATTTGACAAGCAGGCGACGGCAGAAACTAAAGCGCTCTACTCCCAATTATGGAAGATAAAAGACAAAGGCTTTATGTTTGGCCATCATGATGATCTGATCTACGGCAGAGAATGGAAGGAAGTTGCCGGTAGATCTGACGTTTACGAAATTGTAGGCGACTACCCCGCAGTTTTTAGTGTTGATTTTGCTGAATTGATGGATGACCGCCGTACCAGAGCGACTTTAAACGAGGCCCGTAAAAAGGCTATCCTTGAAGCGCGTTCCCGTGGTGAAGTTATTACCGCTATGTGCCACCTAAACAATCCCTTGACGGGCGGGGATTCATGGGACAATTCATCAAAAACAGTTGTTAAAGAAATTTTGACCGATGGAAGTGCAACAAATTTAAAATTTAAAAGTTGGTTGGATAATCTCGCCACGTTTGCACTTTCATTGAAGGATGGCAATGGCAAATTGATTCCTGTTATCTTTAGACCTTTTCATGAACATACCCAAAGCTGGTCCTGGTGGGGAAGTTCTTGTACGACTAGTGAAGAGTTTATAGCGCTTTGGAAGTTTACGTTATCTTATTTGACAGTAGCGAAAGGGGTACATAATTTTATTTTTGCGATATCGCCACAACGGGACAATAATGGACGGAAAGAAGATCTGCTATTCCGCTGGCCGGGGGATGAATTAGTCGATTTTATCGGTATGGACTGTTATCATGGTACAAATACCCAAGCGTTTCTTTCCAATTTAAACTCGTTGCAAGAGCTTTCTTTAGAAAAGAAAAAGCCTGCTGGTGTTACCGAAACAGGAATTGAAGGGATCAGAAATGGTAATGTACCCTATGTCAGTTATTGGACCGAGCAGATCCTCACTCCACTCGTTGGTAAAAAAATCAGTATGGTCGTTATGTGGCGAAATGAATACGATCCATTAAAGCAAGGGATACATTTCTATGGACCATGGAAAGGGCATCCCTCAGCCGATGATTTCAAAACGCTATTTAGGAGCAGTATAAGTTTATTTTCAAAGGACCTCCCCAATATGTATGTATTGGCCGATGGTGTAACCGTCAATTAATCAGGTATGCGCTTTTTAATTGGAATAATCTTTTTTTTCATATTTCCAGTAACTACATTTTCCCAGATTATTTCTGTCGATTTTAAGGAGTCAGCAGCACTTCAAGGAAGACGGATGGATTTCGTTATAAAACTTAAATCGACCTGGACAAACCCTTATTTGCAGGAAGACATTAAGCTTGACATGGAGATATATACAGCATCAGGTGAGGTACTGCTTCAGCCGTGCTTTTATGTAAAGGGGCAATCTGGGGATATTTCAGAATGGAATGCCCGGTTCTCACCCAGACAGCATGGCGATTATCATTTTAAGTTCGTATTGAGCAAAAATGGAAAAATAGTCGCCACATCTAGGAAATTCGATGCGCGGGTGCGGGAAACGGCAGAAAAAGGATTTCTAAGTGTTAAAAATAACTGGTCCTTACAATTTGATAACGGTACATCCTTTCGTGGGATAGCCGAAAACATCTGTTGGGAATCAAGGCGTAAAGACGATTCAAAATATTATGCAGCACTGCACCAAAATGCTTCCGTTTATAATTATGACCGTATGCTTGCCGAATTTGCTGAAAATGGCGGCAATTTCTTTAGGACCTGGATCTGTCCCTGGAATTTGCCCATAGATTTTCAGGACGGATTCAACAATGATCGCTACCAGTCAGATCCAGCTCATTTTAACCCCAGCGCAGTACGCCGGCTCGATCATCTCGTCGATCTTGCCGATTCACTCGATTTATATGTTATGCTTACTTTGGGAATGGGTAATTTCAGATCCGATAATATCGGAGGGGTAAAGACGACGGACGAGTTTTTTGCAGCCGAAGAGGCTAAAACGCTTTATAAAAATCGTTTGCGCTACATTGTGTCACGCTGGGGGTATTCACCGCATATTGCTATGTGGGAGTTTCTGAATGAAGTAGATAATATACAGTTTAATGGTCGGGAAAAGCCGATTTCTTCTAAAGCTATTGTAGAATGGCATACTGAAATGGCTACCTATTTAAAAAAGATAGATCCATATAAACACATTGTTACTACCAGCATATCCCATAGAGATATCCCGGGGCTCAATGATATCGAGGCAATAGATATCAATCAAAAACACATTTACAAACATACTGATCTGATACCCTCAGAAATCAATGCATACTCCACAAAACATAAAAAGCCTTATGTCATTGGCGAGTTTGGCTATGAATGGGATTGGCAGCAAAATTTTGATGATTTTGCATATGAGATGGAATTAGATTTCAAACGGGGTCTCTGGTATGGGCTTTTCTCATCAACACCGATCCTACCGATGAGCTGGTGGTGGGAATACTTTCAGAATAGGGATATGCTACCTTATTATCGTGGGGTACGGCAATTGAGCGACCGTATGTTGCTGAATGGAAAAGGAGAATTCAAGCCATTGGCATTAAAAGCCGGTAGGCTTGAAGCCTATGGCGTAAAATGTGGCGAGGAACTCTATATCTATCTTTACAATCCCACGAATGAGGTTTTTAGTAGTAGCGTAGAGATTTTGGACATCATCGGAAACAAAAAGGAGATCCAATCATTTGACCCGCTTACATTAAAATATCAGGCAGAAGAGCTGAAAGATCATCAGGATGGAAAAATATTATTGAAAGATCTTTTTGTGGGATCTAAAAAAGAGAAGCTTTATATTATTAAGTAATGACAGTAACAAATCACCTATTATGGAAAAAAATATATTCAAGTCACTAGCGCTACTATGTAGTTCATTAATCGTGATCACCGGGATCGGCTGTAAAACATTGACTAGCCAATCGCTGGCGGCAAATACGCAGGTCAATGATTCTGTTTCGTGGTCGGCTAAAAAAGAAAAGCAAAAGATAATGGATTACCTATCCCGGATTAAGGGAAAGCGTGTTATTGGTGGTATACACAATCGCGAACCCAATAGTGAGCCTGCCCGCTGGACCAATGCCATAAACAAACTAGTAGGTAGATATCCGAAGCTGTGGAGCGGTGATTTTTTATTTCAGCAGGAAAATATTGATCACAGGAGCACTATGATTGATGAGGCTATCAGCCAATTCCATCAGGGTGCAATTGTTAATATCATGTGGCACGCCTGCAACCCTGTCAATGGACAACCTTGTAGCTGGGATGACGGACGTGGCGTTTTAAGTCATTTGACAGACAGCCAGTGGGAAAACCTTTTTATAGAAGGGACCTTAGAGCATGGTAAATTAGTCTCGATGATGGAAGAAATTGCAGTTTATCTAAAGCGATTGAAAGACAACAAGGTCATCGCTCTGTTCAGGCCCTTTCATGAGATGAATCAGGGGAAATTTTGGTGGGGGGGACGCCCGGGAGAAAAAGGCACCGCTAGACTCTACCGGTATGTACATGACTTTATGGTTAAGAAAAAAGAGCTCGATAATCTAATTTGGGTTTGGAATGTTCAAGATTTTCAAAGCCTGGATACTGACGTCGAGCTGTATAATCCCGGAAGATCCTATTGGGATATTGTTTCGCTTGATGTATACGATGATCACACGGGGTTTAGTAATGAAAAGTATGATGCGATCGTTCGTGTAGCAGCAGGAAGGCCAATGGCGATCGGAGAGTGCCAGGTATTACCGTCACTTGAGGTACTTAAAGACCAGCCCAATTGGGTGTTTTTTATGGGCTGGTCAGAATTGGTCTTTGAAAAGAACAGTGAGGCTAAGATCAAAGCATTATACGGTTCCGATCAGGTAATTATGCTGGGTGAGTAGAATAATTACACCCTTGTACAACTATTTGTTAATAAAGTATTAGCCAGCAATATCGTTAGCTCACTATCTTAGAATAACCAAAATAAACAATTATGAGATCTTTATGTAAATTATGGTGTATCTGCTTGATCATATTGTCATACAGCTGCCAAAAAAAAGCTTTTGATCAGGCTGCAGAATCTCTGCCCAAGCAGAAAAAGATGGCTTTGAACAATGGTGTTGCTCCGGCTTCAATCACTGATGCCGTGACTATTTCGGGCAATAAATTTTATGTTGCCTCAAAGCAGATTTTTTTCAATGGTATCAACACAGCCTGGCAAAAGCAAAGCGATTATACTTTAGATTTTTTAGGTAGAAATTTTGATTACACCTGGTGGAGCAATGAGTTTCAGCGTTATAAGGATAATAAAATTAACCTTGCTAGAATCTGGGTGCATGGGTCGGGGAGCCATAGTCCGTCTTTAAACGGTGACGGTCTTGTCACAGGTGCCAGTAGTCAGTTCTGGACAGATATGGACCAACTCGTTCAGATCGCTAAATCAAAGGGAGTGTATCTGCTGGTTACATTTTGGTCATTTGATATGGTAAAGAATACCAGCAGCAAGTACAATCAATTTAGGCAGATCATCAATGACGTCAACAAAACCCAGTGGTATACCGAATATTTTCTTGTCCCCTTTCTGCAGCGTTATGAAAATGAACCCACCATTATGGGATATGATATCTGCAATGAGCCAGAGCATATGTGGCGTGATGCAAACTGTGGCAATTTAAATAAGAACAATGTCGTGCGTTTCATTGCATGGTGTGCGGCCAAGACAAACCAATTTTCTACCAAGCCGGTGACGGTAGGTTCAATGTGGATTATTTTTAACAGCGATAGGTACACATCATGGGATACCTATGGGGGCAATAATTATAGCAATGCAAAATTGCAGGCGCAGTACAACAATTCCAACGCCTATTTAGATTTTTATTCACCCCATTGGTACCAGTGGCAATCCTCCGGGGCGCCATTTACCACGACCATCGGCTATTGGTTAGATAATGGTGATAAACCTGTCTTGATCGGAGAAACACCGGGGTATGATGTCAACAGCTCATCCTATAATAATTCCGGCAATTGGAATATTACTCTGGCCAATTATTACAAACAAAGCTATTGGAACGGGTACGCAGGCGTATGTGCATGGAAAAATCCATGGGAAAATGATAACTACGGTAATTTCAATGCCATTAAAGTGGCTACAAATGATTTTTATGTCAATTATCCGAGTCTAGTTTATCCCTAACAGTGTTGTATTCTAGTGATTGGTAATTGGTGTTAGAGGAGCAGTTTACTGCTTTTTTTACTAGTTTGGCCAATTTGGAGATAAAATAGTATACGCCGTAAGTGATGTTTACGTGTTGTTTTGATGATTTTTAGTTCGAATTGAATTACCTACTGCTAAAATAGTATTAGTCGAGGTAAGCTTTACCAAGTAAATTTGCTGTAGAGATGTTAAAAGATAACCAATTGTAATATTCAGACTAGGCTCACAAATTATGATTATTCGACGACCAAATCCAAAATTATTATATGCCTTATTATTTGCGATCCTATCTGTTTTTCAATTGAAGGCGCAAGAACACAAATTAAACCAGTGGGTGACCCACGATCAGCCTCTTTCGCAGCTTTCCGCAGGGCCGCCGGCAGTATTCGAGCCGACATCACGGGGGCGTCAACTACCTATCGTTATTGACGAAAGACAGGCATTCCAGACTATTGATGGATTTGGGTTTGCGCTGACGGGTGGTAGTGCCCAACTGATACATCAGATGGTACCCGATAAAAGGTCTAAGCTTCTACACGAACTTTTCAGTGCCGGAGATGGAATCGCCATTAGTGCTATCCGTTTAAGTATTGGTGCATCCGATCTAAATAGCTTTGTTTATACCTATAATGATCTCAGTGGTGGCCAGGCAGATCCGGATCTTTTGAATTTCAGCCTGGGGCATGATTACGAACATGTCATTCCTGTACTCAAAGAAATTTTGGCCATCAACCCCAAAATTCAGATTATGGCTTCACCCTGGACTGCTCCTGTGTGGATGAAAGTGGGACAGCTGTTTCAAGGCGGTTCATTAAGGACGGACTGTTATCCTGTATATGCCCGTTATCTTTTACGTTATGTACAGGAAATGGAAAAAAATGGGATCCCTATTCATATGATCACCGTGCAAAATGAACCACTCAATTCGAGGAATACTCCCAGTATGCCATTTTCTGTATCGCAGATGCGCAATTTTCTAAGAGACCACTTACTGCCCGTCTTTAACAAATTGAAGCCGGATACAAAAATTATTCTTTTTGATCATAATTGTGATCGGCCAGATTATCCATTGACCCTGTTGAATGACCCTGCTATTGGTCCATATGTAGATGGATCCGGTTTCCACCACTATGGAGGTGACATTGGTACGATGTCATTGGTGCATCAAGCTAGACCTGACAAAAATATCTATTTTACAGAACAGATGGTCATTCAATCTAGCCAAAGTAAAATCAGCAACCTTGCCTACCAGACCGAACGCCTTGTTATCGGAACCATGCGCAATTGGAGCCGGAATATGATATTGTGGAATTTGGCCGCAGATCCCAATAATGATCCCCATACAGATAATGGTGGATGTGCCATATGTCAGGGCGCACTTACCATTGATGGAGATCAGGTATCAAGAAATGTGGCCTATTACGTTGTTGCACATATTTCAAAATTCGTTCCGCCGGGATCGGTACGTGTTTCCTCCAATGCTCCTTATGATCAAGGTATTGACATTACCACGGACGAGGAAAACGCGGATATCAAACGCGTTACTACAGTACAGAATAGTGGAGTATTGCCCAATGTTGCGTTTCTTACTCCCAAAAAAGAGATTGTCCTGATTGTTGCAAACAGTTCATTCTATGATCGGGAGGTAAAAGTTCAGTATAAGGGTAAATTCAGCATGATCAAGTTAGCTGCTGGAGCAGTAGGCACCTATTGCTGGAAATCAGAATAAAAAATTATGAAACCACCATGAATATTCAAACCACACAGTGGGAAGAATAGATCTGGCGGCCTCATTACCATTGAAAACAAATGATATACAGATGAAAAAACTAATTTTATTGGGCACAGCGTTGTTAGGTCTCTATTTGCCTGTTAAAGCACAGCAGGACGGATCCTCATTTAGCACAGCCGGATGGTGGCAGGCATCGACAGGCAAATTTTCACCTGCGATTGATTCCAGTGGACGGGTTACCTTCCGTGTGAAGGCTCCCCAAGCCAGCAAAGTGCAGGTCGAGATTGGCGACTGGGACATTATGAGATTGGCGATGGAACAGGATACAAGCGGTGTTTGGACGGCATCTACGAGCTCCCTATTGCCAGGTATTTATCAGTATGTATTTGTGGTAGATGGAAAACGTTCTATAGATTTAGCCAATCCTAAAGTCAAATACGGCACAGAAGTGTATGGCAGTGTATTGGAAATTATAGCACGTCAGCCTGCCGTTGATCAGTTAAGAGCCGTCAACCACGGAGAACTCCGCATCTTAACCTATACCGCTAGCAAATTAAATAAGCAGCGCAACCTTTATGTCTATGTGCCACCCCAAGCTGTCCAGTCAACTAAACCGCTGCCAGTTTTATATCTCAGGCACGGTGGGGGAGATGATGAGGGGAGTTGGTTTCGTGATGGGCGTGTTGCGTATATCATGGATAATTTGATTGCCGAAAAAAAAATAAAACCCATGTTGGTGGTTATGACCAATGGTCTAACGGATGGATCATGGGCCGGGGGTAGTTCAGTTGAAGGGATGGATCTTCTTGAAGATGAGTTGCTAAACGACGTGAAGCCGCTTGTCGAGCAACGATTTAATGTGGGTAAGGATAAGTCATCTCGGGCCATAGCTGGTTTATCTATGGGAGGAGGGCAGGCTTTCGTGATCGGTATGCGAAATAAAGATACTTTCCAATATATAGGTCAATTTAGCTCGGGACTTTTGAGTGATCCAGCATTTGATTTTGATCGCTATATCCCCAATATGTCAGCTTTAAAATCTTCTTCCAATAGTCAAGCTGTCTATATCTGGTCCAGCTGTGGTACCAAAGATCCTCGGTACAACGGACATTTAGCTTTTCTCCAGAAGTTGAAAAGCTATGGGGTTGATTATGTCTATGACCAGGCAGATGCTGGCCATGAATGGTCATTCTGGAGGGGACAATTGGAAAAATTTGTCCAACAGATCTTTAAAGAGCACAAGAAATAGAAAATATACAAGAGAAACAAAACTATACTTATAGAAGATGAATTTAATATTTGAAAATCGTAGACAAGCTATCGAACAAGCACATCAGGAACTAATTTCTCGAAAAAATACGCCATTATTGCCAGGAAATGGGATATACGAGCGGTATACCTATCCAGTTCTGACTGCTGATCATACACCACTTCATTGGCGTTATGATTTTGATGAGGAGAGAAATCCCTTTCTGATGGAGCGTTTCGGCATCAATGGGACATTCAATGCTGGGGCAATCAAGTGGCAGGACAAATATATTATGGTTGTGCGTGTAGAGGGCAACGATCGCAAGTCATTTTTTGCTATTGCCGAAAGTGAAAATGGCATAGATGGTTTCCATTTTTGGGATTATCCGATAGATATTCCCGAGACCGAAATTCCAGATATCAATATCTATGATATGCGTCTCACTCTACACGCGGACGGATGGATCTATGGTATTTTCTGTACCGAACGCAAAGATCCCGCAGCTCCTGCTGGTGATCTATCTTCGGCAGTTGCAGCTGCCGGCATTGTACGTACTCGCGACTTGGTCACATGGGAACGCTTGCCAGATTTACAGTCCAGCAGTCAGCAGCGCAATGTGGTCCTCCACCCCGAGTTTGTCGATGGTAAGTATGCACTTTACACACGTCCACAGGATAGTTTTATTGATGCAGGCAAAGGTGGTGGAATAGGTTGGGGGCTGGTAGACAGTATGGAAAATGCGGTTGTTTCCGAAGAGAAAATTATAAATCACCGACACTATCATACCATTAAAGAGCTTAAGAATGGGCAAGGGCCAGCGCCCATTAAAACCGAGCGTGGCTGGCTACACCTGGCACATGGCGTACGGATGTGTGCTGCAGGCCTTAGGTATGTACTCTATCTTTTTGTAACAGATCTGGCACATCCCGACCAAATAATTGCTGAACCCGCGGGACATTTTATGGCACCCAAGGGTATAGAAAGAGTAGGAGATGTCTCCAACGTACTCTTTTCAAATGGCTGGATCGCAGACCCCGATGGTACCGTTTATATCTATTATGCTTCGAGCGATACACGGATGCATGTCGCCTTATCATCGATAGACAGATTGCTTGATTATTGTTTTAATACAGCCCAGGATGGATTTCGGTCAGCAGCATCAGTCAAGGTCGTACATACGATCGCTTCAAAAAATCTGAATAGTTAGATTTGTATCCAGAATACCTACTTATGAGAATTGAAAATGAAAAAATCTCGTTGAGAGAGAAAATCGGATATGGCCTGGGAGATGCAGCGTCGTCCATGTTCTGGAAGCTGTTTGGTATGTACCTGATGTTTTTTTATACCGATATTTTTGGTATGGAGGCGAAAGCTGTTGGTACCATGTTTTTGATCACCAGAGTTTGGGACTCGTTGTTCGATCCCATTATAGGTGCACTTGCAGACCGTACACGGAGCCGTTGGGGCAAGTTCAGACCATTCATCCTTTATGTTGCCATACCCTTTGGTTTGATCGGTGCAGCAACATTTTATACGCCTGATTTTTCGCATACCGGAAAAATTATCTATGCCTACCTGACTTATTCCTTGATGATGATGGTGTATTCGGCGATCAACGTACCATATGCATCATTATTGGGTGTAATGAGTCCCTTTCCCAAAGTGCGTAATGTACTGGCTACCTTTCGGATGACATTCGCCTATATCGGGAGTTTTGTTACCCTGCTTTTATTCAACCCATTAATAGATTTTTTCAGTAAGGCGGGAGCAGATCTTACGTCACTTCAGCATGGTTGGTTTATGGCTGCACTAGTTATTGCTGCATTTTCAACGATACTTTTTTTGCTATGTTTTTATTGGACAAAGGAAAGGGTTGTAGAGGTGACGGCGCATCACTCGACATTAAAGCAAGATATCGGAGACTTGCTAAAAAATGGTCCTTGGTGGATACTGCTGGGAGCCGGGGTGGCGGCTCTTGTTTTTAATTCCATTCGGGATGGAGCAACGCTATACTACTTCAAGTATTATGTTGAGGAGCATCAAATCGACCGAATCATGATTTTTGAGGTACCATTTGTATTAAGTGGACTTTATTTGGCCCTTGGGCAAGCTGCTAATATATTAGGTGTTGTATTAGCAGCTCCTGTCAGTAATCGTATCGGAAAAAAAAGCACCTATATGATTGCCATGCTTATTGCTACGGTGGGAAGTATTGCCTTTTACTGGTTGGGCAAAGAAGATCTAATTCTTATATTTTCTCTTCAGGTACTCATCAGTATTTGCGCCGGGAGCGTATTTCCCTTGCTTTGGTCGATGTATGCCGACTGTGCAGATTATTCCGAACTACGCACAGGCAATAGGGCAACAGGTTTGATCTTTAGTTCTTCATCGATGAGTCAGAAGCTCGGCTGGGCATTTGGGACGGCTCTGACAGGTTGGCTATTGGCCTATTATGGTTTTCAGGCCAATCAGCAGCAGAGTGACGAAGCACTTCATGGTATTCGGATGTTCTTGAGTTTTTTCCCTGCAATCGGTACTGTATTATCCGTGTTGTTCATAAGTTTTTACCCTTTGAGCGAAAAACGGATGGATCTGATCCTTAATGATCTAAAGAATAAAAGAGAGGCTGATCTTGAAAAAAAATAGATGAATCAATACATTTAGCTTGAATTAAATGAATCGTTTTAGAGAAATACTTGAAAACAACATACTTCCATTTTGGAGTGAAAAAATGGTCGATCTGGAATTTGGCGGTTTTTACGGAAAGATGGATGGGCATAATCATTTGGTGCCCTATGCTAGCAAAGGAGCTGTTATGCACGCGAGGATCCTCTGGACGTTCTCAGCTGCCTATCGCCAATTTAACGATATATCCTATTTACGAATGGCTGAACGGGCTTACCACTACCTACGCGATAATTTTATCGATAAAGAATATGGGGGAGTTTATTGGGAGCTTGATTATCAGGGCAAGCCCCTCAATACAAAAAAACAGACCTATGCACAGGGCTTTGCACTGTATGGTTTCTCGGAGTTTTACAGAGCTACGGGAATATCCGAAGCTTTGGAGTTATCAATAGATCTTTTTAAGTTGATTGAGCATACTTTTGATGATGAGTCTGGCGGATATTTGGAAGCATTTTCGCGCGACTGGTCACCGATAGCCGATATGCGGCTGAGTGAAAAAGACGAGAATCAGGTCAAGACCATGAATACTCATTTACATATTCTTGAGCCCTATACCAATCTGCTACAGGTGTGGCCAGATGATCAATTAATTTCAGCCCAAAAGGATCTGGTCGATCTTTTCGTTAGCAAAATCTATGATTCGCGTACAGGGCATCTCAATCTTTTTTTTGATCGGGAGTGGAACTCAACAACTGATACCATATCATATGGTCATGATATTGAAGCAGCATGGCTTTTGTGGGAAGCTACTACCGTATTGAATATTCCCGCACTCTCCCAATCCATCAAAGATATTGTGACCAGCATTGGCCTCGCCGCCGTGGAGGGGATCCTTCCTGACGGAAGTATGGCTTACGAATTTAGAGATGGTCATTTAGATGACGAAAGACATTGGTGGGTACAGGCCGAGGCAGTAGTTGGTTATAGCTATCTGTCCAAAATTGTACCTGATTCCAAGTTTTTAGATTTAGCAGAAAATGTCTGGAAATTTATTCAGACAAAACTTATTGATGTTCAATTTGGAGAATGGTACTGGAGTGTATTGCCCGATGGACAAATGAATCGTAACGATGATAAGGCGGGTTTCTGGAAATGTCCTTATCATAACGGCCGGATGTGTTTAGAAATGCTTCGGTTTAATGACCACGTCTGCTAATAATTGATAACCTAAGACTAAACATTTTGTTGAAATTTTCTAACTCTATGTGTAGGTGTTTTAACATTTTGACTCATAGTTCTTTATGGGTATAAAGAAAGGGGGTGCTTTCTATTAAGTGTCCCCTTAAGTGGAGCTGGAGAGATTCGAACAGGTTAGGGGCACTATACCAAAAAGGACCATATTGATGAGACAATATATAAATCATTTTTGCTCTGATTGCGACTTCTATCTTTTCGAGTTCAGCGGTTACCAGCTTACGCAGTCCTCTATCAAAACAATACATGTTAAATGTGGATACGCGAAACGGTCTTGCGGCACATCCCAAGTTCCCTTGAGATCTCCCGCAAAGATTTGCCGTGTTCCAAAAGTGTTTTTATCGTATTGTACATAGCCACTTTATACATAACGCTGAGAGTTTATTATACTCTCAACAAGTAAAACCTTAATTGTTTAAGGTGGTGGCATTTTAATGCGAATTGCTGGGGGTATCTATATGCGAATTAACAATTGAGACCTCGGACTGTCTTTTTTGTCTTGCCATTTCGACGATTGCTATTGCCCGAAGCTTTCTCTTCGTTCAAGTGGTTTTCCAGTTCTCCATCCATCATTGATTCCAACAGATGCTTCATTAACGGCGCTAGGACGCCATCATTGGGAGACAAACTTTTACCTTCGTAAAGACCTTGCATGGCTTCTGCCTTGAAGCGTTCAAAGTCGAATGGGTCTTTTTCTTTCATGACCGTGTCGTTTGAATAATTGAATATACATAATCTTATTGAATTATTCCTCTGACACAGTTCATGTTACAGTCTCCATTTCTATAATTAATACACTTTGTGGTACGATGCTGTTACCTCTTTTGTTTTTTCATTTCTTCTATCTCTCGCTTTAGCTGGTCTCGATCTTCTTTCTTGTAAAATTCTAACTCCGTTGCAGAATAATCGTACTTGAATAATCTCGCTTTTATTCTGGTATTATTGACAAAAATACCAAAGTCTATGTTTGCTATAGTGAGAAAACCAGCACTATTTCCATCAATTTCGATACTTCCAAATTTTGTGAGTTTTGCCAGTCTTGTACTGAATGATCCATCTGTGTCTGAAGATACTTTTTTGAGCGTATTTCCTTCCGAGTCTAAAAATCGTATCTCTGCATTGGGTACCTTCCTTTTTTTCTTAGCTTCAGTGATAATGCCTGAAATCGTCACAGAATCTTCCGAATCGTTCTCGTCTAAATAGCTTGAAGATTCGTACCCGCCCAATACTTTATTGTTTATTGTTTTAGGTCTGATGACAGAACATGATGAGAAACAAAAGATCAAAAAAAAGACTAAAATTTTAATAGCCCAGATCAACTTATAACACCTATCTATGTTTTCTATTTGCTTTTTCAACTTCTTTCCTCAACTTTTTCTGGTCCTTTTTTGAACCTATTTCATTAATATACATGGGCTGCCTTGGTAATTTTATGTCTAAGGCGTAGGTTTTAAAATTTGTCGCAATGTAAACATGTTCGATAGTCATCCCCGTTCCAAATGTATCTACAATAATTTTTCCATGGAGCAATCCCTCGGATGGGATCGTTAGCGAAAATTCTCCATTTTTATCGGTGATGGCTGTACCAATTGTATCACTCTCTGAACTAAGAAAGAAAACTCTAGCAGAAGGAACATTTTCATTATTATGGCACATTCTCACTTTGCCTTTTATTAAAGGCGATATCTCATCATCTGTATAACCTTTACCTCGTTGGCTATAGCTGCTGCAGTTGTTTTGGTCTATATCAACCCAGTCGTTATAATTCTTCTTTGTGGAACAGCTAAAGAGTGTTAGCAAAAGAAGAAGTTTAAAACCACAAAGGTTTAACTTTATGCGTAATGCCATTATAAATTTGGACCTTTTTTATATTTCAAATAATAAACAAAAATTCTTTATATGAATAGATTCCGTTGTAAACAAGATGAAATTTTTAGCACCATCAAAAGCTTTTTTTTAACTTGCTTGTACCTACCTCTAAAATCTAACTCATTTCAATATTAATAATTTTTCTGAGTTGATTCTCATTTATATCTATTTATTATTTTGATTCTTGATTTCTTTAATCTCTTTTTTCGAAAGGGGTACTGTGCTTTTCATAACTCCATTTATAATAAACAGTTTCACAGCTATTTCTATTTGTGAATAAAATCGACCCATATCAACTTTTGCGATTTCAAGTTCACCTAATGAATTTCCATCGGATCCATTTATATTAATATTCCCGACAGTAGGTTCAGTTTTTATGGTAAACTTAAATCTTCCTTTACTATCAGCTGTTTTTTTAGCAATTAATTTATTATTTGTATCCCGAATTTCAATTTCTGCATTTGGTACTATTTTATTACTTCCTCCCATGCGCACCTCTCCCTGAAGTGATATTATTCCTTCAAGATCTTTATCATCTTTTAAATATTTTATATTTACAATCGAAAACCCTGTGCTGTTAGATGGCTTGCCGCCCAATGCAAATCCGAAACAAATAGGCGCAAAACTGAACGAGATTGCGAACAAAGCCCGCACGGCAGGCGACTATCGTGAAATAGGCAACCTCTACGGTTTCAATTATTGGTTAAAACAGAACTTCCAAAGGATAATTCAACACTCGAAAGGGTCAATAGATTTTTTATAACTGGCGAGGGCAATATCAAGTACACCTACAATAACGGTCTGATGGCAAAAGACCCCGAAACCGCCGCAATGAATTTTTTAAGGGCTTTGGAAAAACTGCCGGGCTTTGTGAAGCAGGAGCAGGAGAAAATCGCTGAAATACCAAAAGACCTACCGATACTTCAGGAAGTGGTTAACGGTACTTGGGCTAAGGAAAGTCGATTGAGTGATCTTAAAACGGAACTGGCTGCCGTAGAAAGAAAGATACAGCTATCTATTACGCCGGAAACCAAACAAGATGCTTCGGAGCAGGCAGAAAAGCAGAATGAAGCCCCAAAGGTGCAGGAAAGCATTATACGGACAAAAGGCGTTCATTCACCTCGTGGCGTATTATAATAGTCGTTACTTTTCGTCCTTTTCGTCCATTTTTTTTTATTAGGGCTTCACACAGGCTGTCAAGGAATTTGGTTCGGTTTATCTTACGGGCTTTCAGTTCCATAAACGTATGGTAAAAATCGCCCAATTCAATATTAAAGGCATCTTCAAATGCTTTAGCAATCAATTTTATATCTGTATTCCCATTGTTAAATACACCGTGGGAGTACAGTGCATATATGAGTTCAGTCAGTGCCGTTTTGCTTGCCGTCCATTTCAATGAATTGTCCGAACCCCTTTTCACATTGATGTTATTGAGCCTGTCTTCCAAATAAACTTGTATCAGGTCATTGGCAATAATCTTGGCAACCTTATAATCGTGTGAAGTAGAAAAACGATGGTCTGCTTCAAAATAAAATGTGTCTAACCACAGCCTTATATCGTGCTTGCCACGCACAAAGAATTTTTCGTCAACGAAAGAATTATTGCTGCGGTAATACTTGTAAAAATCAAGGTTGTTTTCAAAGAACCTTTTTAGCTTTTTCAGTTCTTTGGTAAAATATTTCTTGGTACGCTTGTTCCCGTAGGGTCTTCTTGTTTCGATTTTATAGATGGCATTGTAGTAGATGAGCTTTGAAACAATAACAGGTTTCTGATACTTGAAAAAATGGATTTCTTCTTCCATATTCTTAAAGTCATTTTTCAGTACAAAGTCCTTTAAGTCGGCAAGGCTTTGTATGATATGGTGTATAACGGCTTCAATTCTTTTTATGGGGCAGTCGGTTTCAATCTCCAGTTCCTGGATTGCAGTTTCCAATTTAAGATATGTTTCATTGTAAAATTTATCCATTCGCTTCATTTTGATGTAATATATTATTGGTTAATACAGAAAAGCTAACAGTGTTCGTATTAGCTTATGATGCAATTACTGCTTAAAAAAATTCAACCTCTACCGTATTGATGATGGAACGATAGATAGATTTTTGTTGCATACTTTAAAGGGTTGTAGTATGATGCAGGTTAGTCTTTGCGAATTACACCTGCATCACCTCCTTTTTTTTACCGATATTTTTTTACGGTTATGCAGTTTACAACCCTTAGTTATTTAATTTTAATAAGTCAATGCCAGCCCCACACCAAAGCCCATATCGCTATCATAGTGGGTACGTATACCTATATTCTTATTAATGATATACCTAAGTTCTCCCATATACTCTAAGTCGGTATTCACCATAAAACCACCTCTTAGTCTTTTTGAAATTGGTATATCTTCACGCATTAACTGCAATCTCACAATTCCATCATGATATACTTCTGCCTGAAAATTGACCAGCATAGGTAACGTATACATAAACCCTAAACTGAACGCCCTGCGGGTGTCTTTCTTGTTGGTTTGTCCAAATATGTTCTTTTCGTGTTCATCTTCTCCCATTTTACGGTAGCGGTAATCAAAACCTACAAAGGGCATGAACCATTGCATCTTTCCAATGTATCTACCTAAATGGGTTTCTACTTCATAACCGTGCATACTATTATAGCCTAAACGCCATTCTGTTCCTAATTGGTAGCGTGCATTCATTAGCATAGCTTCTCCATCATTACCATTGGTTGCAAAATCGTTTTGTGCCATAAAATGAGGCATATTACTTTCTCTTTGCAATTCTTTATAGGCTTTTGCCTTGTCGGGTAGATAGGGGTTATTGTAGTCTCCAACTTCAAAGACCCTGTTCATTCCCGCCATCATGTGATATAATATATGGCAATGAAAGAACCAATCACCTTCCTCATTTGCTAAAAACTCAATGGTATCTGTTTCCATAGGCATGATATCCAACACATTTTTAAGCGGCGATTTTTCGCCTTTTCCGTTTATCACCCTGAAATCAAATCCGTGAAGATGCATTGGATGCCGCATCATTGAATTATTATAAATGGTAATCCGTAGAATTTCTCCTTTTTTTACAGGTATTTTGTCAGTTTCCGAAAGTATTTTATTATCCATGCTCCATACATAGCGGTTCATGTTGCCAGTAAGTGTGAATTTCAACTCTTTTACAGGCGCATCATTTGGAAGAGAGGTGTTATAAGGTGATTGCAACATAGCATAATTTAATGTTTTGATGTCTCCCAAGGCATTAGCGTTGTAACGGTTAGCGTCGTTATCCATATCCATACCCTCATGCTTACTGTGGTCTGCTTTTTTTGTTGCATCTCCGGTAATTTCGGGATACATCACTACATTCATGTCCATTTGGTTAAGGCTCATCTTCATGCCCATATCGTCCAAATCGCCATTCATTTTCATCATATCGTTCATCATCTTCATCCCCTCGAAATACTTCAATCGTGGGAGTGGAGAAATAAGCTGTTTGACCCCATCACCTATAAAGTAACTCGCAGATTGTGTCCTGTCTTCGGTTGTTGCTAAGAACTCGTAAGCCAAACCATCTTGAGGGATAGTCACTACAATATCGTAAGTTTCAGAAACGGCAATGATTAACCTGTCCACCTCTACAGGCTCAACATCATTCCCATCATTCGCTACTACTGTAATTTTTCCTCCAGCATACCGTAGCCAGAAATATGAAGACGCCCCTCCATTGGAAACACGCAATCTGACTTTGTCGCCTGCTTTTAGCTTTTTACCATCAATTGTTTTCAAATCGGTGCTATGGCTAGCATTTATTAGGATTTTATCATAGTAAATGTCACTGACATCCATCGCCAGCATCCGCTTCCACTCGTTTTTTACCTTTACCCCTAATTTTCCCTCCTTAATAGCTTCAACATATGATTGTGTTGCGCCTTTCTTAATGGCCGCCCAATCATTTGCATTGTGTAGCATACGGTTGATATTATCGGGGTTAAGATTTGTCCACTCACTTAATATAATTGGAACGGTCGGCAAATCGTCAATTCCTTTTCTGAATGTCTTATCATCGCTTCTTTTCTTCATGATAAAACTTCCGTACATGCCAATCTGCTCCTGCAATCCTGAGTGGGAATGGTACCAGTGCGTACCATGCTGGATAATCGGAAAACGGTAGGTGTAGGTTGTGCCCGGTGCGATGGGTTTTTGTGTAAGCCAGGGCACACCGTCTTCTTTATTGGGCAGGAACACACCATGCCAGTGAAGTGATGTGCTTTCTTTCAATTGGTTGTGCACCACTATTTCGGCAGTGTCGCCCTCGGTAAAGGTAAGGGTGGGCATGGGGATTTGCCCGTTTACGGCAATTGCCCTTTTTTGCTTACCTGCATAGTTTACAAGCGTATCTTTTACATACAGCTCGTAATGCACCACTCTCTGTGCAAACAGCGTTTGCGTGCAAAGCAGTATCAGCACTGTTTGCAAAATTCTTATAGGTATTTTATTATATCTGTTCATGATTTGAAAAATTTTATTTAATGCTGTCTTCCATTGTGCTAAACCACGCTATCAAAACCTGCTTATCCTCCGGTGACAATACTGCATTGCGATGAATTAGTGTGTATGATGACAATGGCATTTCCCCGTCCTTAACCTGCCCGGCCATAGCCCTGAACTTGTTTCGCTGCCTGCGGACAGAATAGTCGCCAAATTCGCTAAAGTTGAGTTCCTCTTTCCCCTTTTTTATATGCTCTGCCATGTACCATGCGCCGGGCTGGATACGGCTGTACCACGGATAATGGGTATTGTTGCTATGGCAGTCATAACAGGACTGAACAAGGATAGCCTTTACATTTTGGGGTACGGCGTACACCCTTTCGATATGGGTGGCTGGCACTTCAACCGCCTGGTTCCGTAAGGGCTGAAAGAACTGTATGGCAATCAGGACGACAGCCAGCCCCAATATGATTTTCTTCTTTATGGTCATAATTATTTTATTGTGGCTTCATCTTTTTGTGTCTACTGTTTTTTCACATACTTGGCATAATTCTCCTTGTTTTCAAAATAAGAAACTTCACCGTTATTTCCTGTCACAGCAATCACCGCATTAGCTTTGTCTACCTGCTTATGGGAATAGGGGTCTATCGCCATCCGCACGGTCGCATCTTTTGGAATACGTTCCTTACACATTTCGCAACATCCGTAATAGGTTTTACCATCAAATTTTACTTCAAACTGCTTTTTGCCGATATAGGCATCGTTGACCATGCAGACTTCATCCGATGGAACCAATTCACCTATTTGGGTAGTATGTCCGTTGCTTTCCGGAGTTGCCTGCGAATGCTGCTGTTCCGCTTCATCCTTATTTGACCCCGCCTGACCGCAAGCGGTGAATAGCAGGGTTAATAAGGAAATAAAGCCAATTATTATTTTGTTCATGTCCAAACTTGTTTTTTTAAATTTTATTATTTACTTTCTTCAAACTCTTTTAGCTTGCGCTTCATTAGTTCAATTTCTTCCGCTTGGGTTTTAAGTATATTTTTTTGCAGCTCTATCAGTTCCGGGTCGGTCAGGTGTGCCTTTTCGGACATCAATATGGCTGCTGCGTGATGGGGTATCATACCCTTTGCAAACTGCTTGTCCCCGACATTGATTTGTTCCCTGATACCAAACCATGAAAAGATGCCAACAGCAACCGAGATGATGGCTATCGCCCAATTCATCTTCCTGTTGGGGTACATTACTTTCATTATCGCTAATTCGATAAGCAGCATTGCCGAGGTCATCAGCAGGGTCATGTACAAATTGTTGATATTGGGTATCAGGTTCTGCCACCCGTCAATCATGGCGTACATGATAAAATACATCACTGCGAACATTGCGACAGCCATCACCGCAAAGCGTTTGTACATGGCCGAAGCATGTTTTGTATTGTGCGTGCCATGCTCCGAGGAATGACCCGCATGGTGACTGTTTTGCATATTTTCCATAACCCTGAATTTTATTTGCTGTTAATTGTTTTTTCCACCTTACCGCAGGTCAGCATTTTAGAACCGTAGTAAGGGTTTTTGATTTCCTTGTTTTCGCTGAACCAAACAGCACCCTTACCGTCATTGAACATCGGGCAATGGTCCTGATACAATGTTTGCGATGTACCGAACAAATCAATCAGGTCTTTCAAATCTTCGCCAAGCGAGGCCAAATGTTCCCGCTGGTGGTGGATGTTGCCGACATTTTCCCCGATATGTTCTGCATGTTCTTTAGCATCGTCCGCTATGTCCATGTACTTTTTGTGCTTATCGGCAGGAACGGCTTTCATGTCCACTTTATTCAGGGTAGCTAACAGCTTTTTCCCTGAACTGGCGGCAGCTTTGTCATCGTCCGAAACAAGGGCGTTCTTTAAGGACAGATAATCGGTAACTATGGGCGCAATAGAAAAGTTTTTTGCTTCTTCTTTTCCTGTTGCTTTTGCTTCCTGACCGCTCGGAGTTTCACTCACAACGGGCGCAGCTACCGTATCATCCTCTTTTGGTTGGGAAGCTGACTGTTCTTGTGATACAACAGCAGTATCACTTGAAGACTGCTCGTTTTTGTTGGATGCCTGATTGCATGATACTGTTACAAATGCCATGATAACAGCAATGATTGATAATGTTAGATTTTTCATTTTTATTTATTTTTTGATTTTTAAAAAACTTGCGTTAATAGCCACTACAATGGTGCTTACACTCATCAGCACAGCACCCATAGCGGGACTTAAAACAAAATTCGGATAGAGTACGCCTGCCGCAAGCGGTATTGCCACCACGTTGTAGCCAACCGCCCATATCAGGTTCTGTACCATCTTTTTGTAGGTAAGTTTGCCGAAGTCAATCAGTTTGACCACATCCCTCGGGTCGCTGTCTACCAATATGATATCCGCTGTTTCGGCAGCCACGTCCGTACCGGAACCCACGGCAATGCCCACATCTGCCTGTGCCAGTGCAGGTGCATCATTTACACCATCACCAGTCATTGCTACGATTTCGCCTTTTGCCTGAAACTCCTTTACTTTCTCCTGCTTGTTGTGCGGAAGCACATTAGCCAAATACCCGTCCATACCCAATTTTCCGGCTACGGCAGCAGCAATCCTGTCGTTGTCCCCGGTGAGCAGAAAGGACTTGATGCCCATTTTTTTGAGTTCCTCAATCGCCTGTGCCGAACCCTCACGGATGCTGTCTGCCAAAGTAATGATGCCGATTACCCGGTCATCAATGAGGACAAAGTTGACCGTTTCGGCCTCTTGATTGATTTCGTTTGGAATTTCAGGCAGGGAAAGGTGGTTTTCGGTGAAATAATTCGGGCCGCCAGCTACGACATTTTTCCCGTTCACAACACCTTTAACACCTATGCCCTGCATATAGCTGAAGTTTTCAGACTTCCATAAGGCAAGGCTCTTTTCTTTCAATGTAGCCATAATGCCTTTGGCGATATGGTGTTCCGAATTTTGCTGTACTGCGGCAGCATACTGGATAACCTCATCGGCATTATATTCGTCTGTTAACGGTATAACCTTTTCTACGGCATGGGAACCTTTGGTGAGCGTTCCGGTCTTATCAAAAATGACAGTGGAAAGTTTTCGGGTGGTTTCAAATGCTGTGCGGTTGCGGATGAGCAGACCATTGGTCGCCGATAGCGTTGTGGAAATGGCGACCACCAACGGGATAGCCACGCCCAATGCGTGCGGGCAGGCCGTTACCATTACCGTCACCATTCTTTCAAGCGCAAAGGCAATATCTCCACTGCTTGCATACCAATAGGCAAATGTGCCTATGCCAACGGCAATGGCAATAAAGGTGAGCCATTTGGCAACTTTGTCCGCAAGGTTTTGCGTATTGGACTTAGTAGCTTGTGCCTCCTGCACAAGATTGATAACCCTGTTCAGGTAGCTGTCTTTTCCAACGGCTGTTACCTTAACTTTAAGCGCACCATCGCCATTGATAGAGCCTGCGATGACCTTTCCGTCCTTTTCCTTTTTCACGGGAATACTTTCTCCGGTAAGCATGCTCTCGTTGATATACGAAAGCCCCTCCAGTACCAATCCATCGGCTGGAATTTTTTCACCCGGTTTTATGATAGCCGTTTCACCGCTTTGCAGGTCTTCAAGCTTTATTTTTACCGCTTCTCCGTTTCGCTCCACCGTGACATCGTTAGGCAGCAAAGCAACCAATGATTGCAAAGCCCGTGAAGCAGCCATTTGGGAACGCATTTCCAGCCAATGCCCTAACAGCATGATGTCGATAAGCGTAGCCAGTTCCCAAAAGAAGTCCATGCCCTGCAAGCCAAATACAACGGCTACGGAATAGACAT
The DNA here is from genome assembly GCF_002339225.1 of Sphingobacterium sp. UBA2610. Classification (NCBI taxonomy): domain Bacteria; kingdom Pseudomonadati; phylum Bacteroidota; class Sphingobacteriia; order Sphingobacteriales; family Sphingobacteriaceae; genus Sphingobacterium; species Sphingobacterium sp. UBA2610. The sequence continues at coordinate 69,793 of NZ_DDKA01000007.1, read as the reverse complement.
AGGCTACGGATATAGCGATAGCAACAAGTGTCATCATCCCTATGGCTTTGGCGTTCACCTCGCCAATCATTCCCTTTAGGAACGGCAAGCCTCCATAGCTATAAATCACTGTACCCAATGCCAGCAGCACATATTTATCTCCATTGAAAGCAAGGCTGAAACCCAACCATTGCTGTATCATGTGTGACAGGAGCAGGATAGGGATTGTAATGACGAGGCTTATCCAAAAACGAGCGAGAAAATCGCCTGTATGATGCCCCTCATGTTTGTTAAAGCTATCTCTGGCTTGGTTATGATGAGAATGCCCGGAATGCCCATGTCCTGATTTTTGTACATGAGAAACTGAGCTACCGCCAACGGGAACCAGTGCCATGCCACAAAGCGGGCATTTGCCTGGTTCGTCTTTTAGCACCTGCGGGTGCATGGGACACGTGTATTTTTTCATAATAAGGGGTTTTAAAAGTTATGTTGCACTTAATTTTTTTGCCATCTCATGGGTCATTTCTTCGGCATAAGCACCATAGGCATCCACAAGTACGCCTTTATTCTTACCATCATTGGACGATATGGCATAAATCACGGCATTGTTATCAGGACTGCTGTCGAGGCTTTCAAACCTATGGGTTTCCGTAACCGTAAAATCCTCCGGTTTTAGTTTCAGGCTCCTTGACGCACAGTACAGGCAGTCCGGCAACAGACTAAAGTCCATACTGTATCCACGCTGTCTTAGGTCTTTAAGCGCCTGCACCATGTCATTGTACTGTACCATAGCTTTCAGACCTGTTATTTAATGGTTTCGACCGTACTGCCGCAGGTAAGCATCTGTGAGCCGTAATATGGGTTTTTAACAGCATTCTCTTTACTTAGCCAATTGGCTCCCTTACCTCCATTGTACATAGGGCAGTGCTGGTAATAAACGGGAGTATCCTGTTTAGACACTTTGGCCAGTGTGTAGATGCTTCCCGAAAGTGCCGCAAAAGCACTTCTTTGTTTTGCAACATCTTTTGATTTTGAAATGCTTTCCGCATTGGCCGTCAAGTCCTGCATCACTTTCATCCAAGCCGTATGTTCCTCTGCCGATAGCTTATTCATATCGACTGCTTTAAGGGATGCAGCCAATTCAGCGGCTTTGGCAGATGCGGTCGCCGCATCGGTTTTTATCAAAGCATCTTTCACTGAAAAGTAGTTGTCAAATACAGCCTTTAGCTGTGATTGGTTTTGGGCTGCATCTTTGTTAGCTGCCATTTGACTATGGTCGTGATTGCCATGTCCGGCATTCATGTCCATTCCCGCCTCCTTGTTTTTGGCAACCGTCTTCACTGGTCTATCATACTGGCAGCAACCAGCCAGTTTAGCATATACGTCATCCGGCGCACGGAACTTCTCACTGTCATAACCAGCCAAAGCGATACGTTTCAGGATTTCATCCTGATTTGTTTTGTCGCCGTCATAGGTGAGCGTAGCCATCTTGGTATCTTTGTTCCAGTCCACACTGGCTACCTTTTTTACGTTACCTGCCTTTTCGATGGTGGTTTTGCATATACCACAATTGCCGTAAATCTTTACGGTTTCTGTTTTCGCATTCTTGATTTGTGCGAAGCCGTTTATTGATGATAGTAATACGGCGATTACCATCACTATTTTTGATAATGATTTCATAATAATTACATTTTGAGAAACGGGGGATTGATAAACCCATTTCTGTTTTAAATTTTAAATAAATGATACAAATAGGGGATTTGCAAAAGCCGGAACAGCTTCTGACAGGACATACCTATGGCTATCAGGCCATAGTTTTAGCTTATTTTAGGCGGTAGCCAAATGGAGAAAAAGCCCGAAGAATAGTAGGCTTCTTTGAAACCGAATTTTTGCTTTTTAGCTGCTGCTAAGTGATTTTTTGCCTTTAATTCGATTACGGTTGGGACATTTAGGGAAGTGGTTGAAGCACCGCACCTGCAAGAGCTGTGGGAACAACCGCCCCCGCATTTGTCACTTTTGCATTTTTTACAGGATTTGCTCTTGCAACCTTTTTTATGTTCTGATTTTTTGGATTTCTCCTTTGAGCAGAAAGACTGCTCGGTCTTTGTTGAATTTTTGGAACAGGCATAGCTCTGACTTGGCATCATAAAGAAAACCAAACAGAACAATGTCAAAATGCCTATATGTATTCTATAATTTTTCAACGCAACAAAGTTACAAATTAGATTGGTTTTTTTTATATCGTTTTACGTTTTTTTTGCTATATGGAAAAATAATGCCATATACGCAATAACCTATCGCCTTTTTTCAGAATTGATAAAATGCCCTTTTTCATCAACCCAACCTCATGGAAATTCGGTCGGAAAAAGGGCATTTCAAAAAGTTGCTGGCTTAGGCATCCAAAGGTTCTATTTTGAAGCCTGCCTTTTGCACGGTCGATATTACTTCCTGCTCGGTAATGCCCTCGGACTTCACGGTAAGTACCTTGTCCTTGTTGGCCGTGTCCACTTCCCAATGGCAGATGCCCTCTGCCTTGTCCAAGTGCGGCTTTACAGATGCGATACAGCCGCCGCAATTGATGTTCGTCTTGAATTGAAATTGTTTATTTTCCATTGTTTACAAATTTTAGAGTTATCTGATAATGCAAATTTCCGTACTATTCAGTTAGTTATTGTTGTGTAATTTCTTGTTTGATTTGTGAGATTTACTGTTTTATTTCTTCCACTTCAACCGCAGGCTGTTACTGACCACGCTCACGCTGCTCAATGCCATTGCCGCACCCGCAATCATCGGGTTGAGCAGGAAGCCGTTAACAGGGTAAAGGATGCCTGCCGCTACCGGAATGCCGATTACGTTGTAGATAAACGCCCAGAACAGGTTTTGCTTGATGGTGGCTACGGTCTGTTTGGACAAGCGTATTGCCTGCGGTATCTTGGTCAGGTCGGACGAAATGATGGTCATCTTGGCTACGTCCATTGCGATGTCGCTGCCTTTGCCCATTGCGATACTTACATCGGCTGTTGCCAATGCGGTGCTGTCGTTGATACCATCGCCCACCATTGCCACTACCTTTCCTTTACTTTGCAGTTCTTTCACAAAGTCGGCTTTATGCTGTGGCAAAACTTCGGCTTTGTAATGCTTGATGCCTGTCTGCTCCGCAATGGCTTTAGCGGTAGCTTCATTATCTCCGGTCAGCATATACAGGTCAATGCCCATTTCCTGCATTTCCCGGATAGCCTGCACCGATGTTTCCTTAATCTTATCGGCGATAGCGATTACAGCAAGAGCCTTTTTGCTGTTTGCAAACCAGATAACGGTTTTAGACTGTTTGCCCCATTCTTCGGCCTGGTCTTGTAATTCTCCGGCAATGGCAATGTTGTTTTCTGCCAATAGCTTTTTGTTGCCTACATAATAGGTTTCGTTGTCATGGTCTGCTTTTGCGCCTTTGCCCGTAATGCTGTCGAACATGGATAAAGAGGTGGCCGCTACATCGCCAAGATGCTTCACTACGGCTTCTGCCAATGGATGCTCGGATTGCTTTTCGATGCTCAAAAGGATTTCTTTTGCAGTGTCCTCATTGTTCAGCCATTTAATGCCCGTTACCTGTGGTCTTCCCTCGGTGATGGTTCCGGTTTTGTCCAAAACGATGGCATTTACTTTTTTGGCCAGTTCCAAACTTTCGGCATCCTTTATCAAAATGCCATTTTCAGCACCTTTACCAACGCCTACCATAATAGCGGTGGGTGTCGCTAAGCCTAAAGCACAGGGGCAGGCAATGACCAATACCGTAACGGCTGCCAACAGACCTTGAACAACCCCGTTTTCGCCTCCCAAAATCAACCATAGCGTAAATGTCAGGATGGCAATAGCTATCACTGTGGGAACAAAGATGCCCGCAATCCTATCGACCAGTTTCTGTACGGGTGCTTTGCTTCCCTGTGCATCCTGCACCATTTTGATGATGTGGGCAAGCATGGTTTCTTTGCCCACTTTTACCGCCCTGAACCGGAAGCTGCCTTTTTGGTTAATCGTTCCTGCAAATACTTTTTCTTTTTCTTTTTTCAATACAGGTACAGGCTCACCGCTTAACATGCTTTCGTCCACATACGAATTGCCCGATATGACCATGCCGTCTACCGCAATCTTTTCACCGGGCTTTACGAGTATCACATCGCCTGCGCTTACGTCTTCGATAGCGGTCTGCTTTTCCGTTCCGTCCGCCTGTACCACGATGACCGTTTTTGGCTGCAAGCCCATCAGCTTCTTAATGGCTGAAGAGGTGTTGCCTTTGGCTCTTTCTTCCAGCAGTTTTCCCAAGAGGATGAATGCGATAATAACGGCAGCCGCTTCAAAATATACGTGAGCATGCAGTCCCCGTTGATGCCAAAAGTCGGCAAACAGCATATTGAAAACACTGAACAGGTAGGCAATACCTGTACTCAATGCCACCAGCGTATCCATATTGGCGGAACGGTGCTTTGCCTGCTTCCAAGCGTTTACAAAAAAATCCCTGCCCAACCATATTACAACGGGCGTGGAAAAGAGCCACATTATCGGGTCTGCATAGGGCATATCCATAAAGAACATTCCTATGATTACCACGGGCAGGGAAAGGATAATTGCCCAAATGGTCTTGTTTTTCAAGGTTCGGAATTTCTTTTCGTGGATGGCTTCGAGCGTTTCCTGCTGCTTGGTTTCGTCTTCAACCAATAGGTCGTAACCTACTCCCTGAACCGCTTTTTGCAAGGTGGAGGCATCGGTCATATTGGGCAGATATTCCACGGTAAGATTGCCCGTTGCAAAGTTCACGGAAGCATTAACTACTCCCGGTTGGTATTTCACAATGCTTTCGGCACTGCCCGCACAGGATGCACAGGTCATGCCCAATACCGGAAAAGCACTTTTAACCGTAGGAACTCCGTAACCTAAATCTTTAATTGCCTTAACAGCCTCGCCTACGGTTTCATTGCTATCTACTGTAATCGCTGCCCTTCGGTTGTTCAGCTCTACTTTATGGGTTTCTACGCCTTTTACCTGTGCCAATCCCTTTTCAACGATTAATGCACAGTGTTCGCTTTCTACATCCTCCAATGGAATGTATATATTTTCTCTGTTTGTCGCCATATTTGCCTGCTTTAATTTACAATACAAAATTGGCTATTATATTTATGGGTACTGTTGTGAAATTTTGGATTTGATTTGTAAGATTTACTTACACTTTATCCAACGGTTTTCTTTTATCCTCTTTAATCTGTTTGAAATGGCTTGGTGTTAGCCCGGTAACTTTTTTAAACTGGTTACTCAAATATGCCACGCTCGAATAATTTAGGCGGTTCGCAATCTCACTTAATAACAACTCATCATACACCAACAATTCTTTGACTTTCTCTACCTTTTGGGCGATAAAGTATTTTTCAATGGTTGTACCCTCTACCTCTGAAAACAGATTGGACAGGTAATTGTAATCGTGATGCAATTTGTCACTCAATACATCGGAAAGGTTGGTTTTTACATCACTATCCTGATGGTGTACCAGGTCAATGATAATGTTCTTTATCTTTTCTATTATCCTGCCTTTTTTATCGTCAATTACTTCAAATCCTAATGGCTCTAAAGTTTTGGACAAATTCTCTTTTTCCAGAGATGTTATTTCTTTGGAAAGAATAACTTCGCCCAGTTTTATATTTTTAGCATCTAATCCCAGTTTTTCCAATTCGTTTTGTACCACCATAATGCAACGGTCGCAAACCATATTTTTAATAAAGATTGTATTCATATTTATTTACTGACTACGTTTAGTATTTAATACATAAGCAATAAACAAATTTACAATTTAAGTTTAATTACTCTGACTTCTTGCCAAGAGGAATAAAGCCTGTGTACATATATACTTACTGTTTTTCATCTTGTTCGTCCATTTTCTTTATCAGTGCTTCACACAGCCTGTCGAGGAATTTCGTTCGGTTTATTTTGCGGGCTTTAAGTTCCATAAACGTATGGTAAAAGTCGCCTAACTCAATATTGAAGGCATCTTCAAACGTTTTGGCTATCAATTTTATTTCTGTATTCCCATTGTTAAATGCACCGTGGGAGTACAGTGCATAAATGAGTTCCGTGAGTGCAGTTTTGCTTGCTGTCCATATCAACGAATTATCTGAAACCTTTTTAACGTTGATGTTATTTAACCTGTCTTCCAAATATACCTGTATCAGGTCATTAGCAATTATCTTGGCAACCTTATAATCGTGCGAAGTAGAAAAGCGATGGTCTGCCTCAAAATAAAAAGTGTCTAACCATAGTCTTATATCGTGCTTGCCACGTACAAAAAATTGTTCGTCAAAGAAAGAATTATTGCTACGGTAATACTTATAAAAATCAAGGTTATTTTCAAAGAACCTTTTTAGCTTTTTCAGTTCTTTGACAAAATATTTCTTGGTACGCTTATTTCCATACGGTCTTCTCGTTTCGATTTTATAGATGGCATTATAATAGATGAGCTTTGAAACGATAATTGGCTTTTGATATTTAAAAAAGCGAATTTCTTCATCAACATTCTTAAATCCTCTTTTTAAAATATATTTTTTTACGTCGAATAAACATTTGATAATAAGTTGTATAACTGCTTCAATGCGTTCTATCGAACAGTCTGCTTCAATCTCAAATTCTTTGATTTCGTTTTCCAGCTTAGCCAGCGTTTCGTTATAAAATTTATCCATCCGTTATCCTAAATCTATTTTTTAAACAATAATAGAGAAGCCCAAATACTGTCATATTTGAAAGAAATTTGCATTTTCGGGTTTCTCTTTTGGAACTTTGGTTTTTGCTCGATACAGAACTAATAAGTCCATTTTTAGTGATAGGGATAGATATAATAGTGTCTAATTTTATGTATATCAAAGCAATAAGACACAGAGCTAAAAAATATCCCAAAAAGTATCATAAAGAGCGAAGGTCTTTTCTTCTTCTTCTTCTCCTTCGACAAATTGACATTTGATAACTTTTGCCTTTCTTACGAATTGTCTGTTTTATTCATCATTAGGATGTTCTAATCTTAAAATTTCATCCGCTGTATCCTTACTGCGTTTAGTATAGCTAATAAGGCAACCCCAACATCGGCAAAAACAGCTTCCCACATAGTCGCTAAGCCCCCAGCTCCCAAAACTAGTACAATAGCTTTTACTCCGAATGCTAAAGCTATATTTTGCCAAACGATTTTCTTTGTCTGCTTGCCTATATTGATTGCCATAGGTATTTTACTCGGTTTGTCGTCTTGTATTACCACATCTGCCGTTTCAATGGTCGCATCGCTTCCCAAACCGCCCATTGCAATACCCGCATCGCTCAAAGCCACAACAGGCGCATCGTTTACACCGTCGCCAACAAAAGCAACGCTTCCGCCTTTGGCTTTAATTTCTTTAACTCTGTTTACTTTATCTTCAGGCAATAAATCTCCGAAAGCATTATCTATCCCCAACTGTTCCGCTACATACTTTACAACCGTACTTTTATCTCCGCTAAGCATAGTAGCTTTAACATTGAGCTTATGCAATAGATTTATGGTTTCCTGTGCGTCTTCTTTTATGCTGTCCGCAATGGTAATGTAACCAACAAACTTTCTATCATAAGCCACTGCGATTACCGTGTAGACAATGCTGTTCGGGTCTATGTCATAAGTAATAGAAAATTTATCCATCAGCTTAAAATTCCCTACCAATAATTCTTTCCCATTTACATTAGCCTTTAGTCCGTGTCCTGCAATTTCCTCTATATTTTCTAATGGGATATTGTGGTTTACATCGCCTACATATTCTTGAATGGCAGTTGCTACGGGGTGGCTACTATGGCTTTCCAAAGCATTGACCATTTCTAAAATTTCTTTCTCATCAAATGCCTTGTCAAATACAACTTCCTGAACTTTAAATACGCCCTCCGTCATTGTACCTGTCTTATCCATTACTACATTTTGTATGCTGGCAAGAACATCCAAAAAGTTGCTTCCCTTAACCAATATTCCATTTTTACTCGCTGCCCCAATTCCGCCAAAGTAGCCTAAAGGAATACTTATTACCAATGCACAAGGGCAAGAGATAACAAGGAATACCAAAGCACGATACAACCATTGGCTGAACACATAATTTTCTACAAAGAAGTAGGGCAATGCTGTAATTAGAATAGCTAACAGTACAACTATCGGTGTGTATATTTTTGCAAACTTTCTAATGAATAATTCTGTCGGTGCTTTTTGAGCAGTAGCATTTTGCACCAATTCTAAAATTTTACTCAGCTTGCTATCAGTATATGCAGTTGTTACTTTTACTTGTACAACGGTATTTAGGTTTATCATTCCTGCTAATACCGTATCATCTTTTGCTTTGGTGTCGGGCTTGCTTTCGCCTGTTAAAGCTGCTGTGTTGAATGATGCAGTTTCGGATAATAATGTTCCGTCTAATCCTAATTTTTCGCCGGGCTTTAATTGTATGATGTCACCAATGGTTACTGTTTCCGCCTTTACTGTTTTCGGTTGATTTTCTTTTAGAATAGTTACTTCATCGGGGCGTTGGTCAAGCAAGCTCTTGATATTTGCTTTCGCTCTTTTAACTGCTAATGACTGAAAGACTTCGCCAACAGCATAAAACAGCATTACAGCGACACCCTCTGGGTATTCACCAATGGCAAAGGCTCCAATAGTGGCAATACTCATTAGCAAAAATTCTGAAAAAACATCGCCTTTGCTAATACTTTCAAAAGCTTCTTTAATTACAGGAAATCCGACTGGTGCATACGCTATTATATACCAAACAGTTCTTACCCAACCTTGAAACCATTCAGGTTTCAAGGCATTGTCTAAGTAAATAGCAATTAGCAATAGTACCAAAGAAATAATTCCTGGTAAAAACATTTTTATAACGCTATTTTTATCAACAGCTTCACTTCGTTCATTACTCTTTTGATTGACTTTTTCATCCGTTGAGCAACAAACATTATCAGTACTCTGCCCTGTATTTGTTTGGGCATCGTTTTTGCTTTCCTCGGTGCAGCAGAGTTGCTTGCCGTGTGCATCATAAATATGCTTGTGATTTTTATCTGTATTTATCATTGTTTAGTTATTATTGGTTAATCTTCCTCTTCTCCAGCATTAGATAATTTTGCGTTTACAAAAAATGCTCCTTTTACAACGATTTTGGCATTGACAGGAATTTGCTTGACAAAAGTTATTGCGGTATACCCCATATCAGATACCCCTTTCAATACTTCTACTTTTTCAAAATTTATATTGCTTGTATCTTCCTTATGTTCAGTTTCCTCATCTTCTTTATGGCTTTCTTCTTCGTGATGTTCTTCTGCTTTTTTATCGGTTTGTACGAAAATAAAATATTTACCATCAGTATTTACGATGGCATCATTGGGAACAGCAGGTGTGGTCACATTGCTTAAGCTTACAATTCCTGTTATATTCATTCCATCAATTAACCCATTTTTATTACCTTTTATGCGGCAACGTACAACAATAGTTTTACTCTCATTTTGAAAAGATGAACCGATATTGAAAACCGTAGCCTCATATTCAGTGGCTGGATTATTTGTCAATCGAAAATGAATAGTTTGCCCAATTTTTATTTGTGGTAAATCTTTTTCAAAAACTTGTAAATCCAAATGCAATGAGCTGTTATCTACAACTTCAATTACTGGAGAAGAAACATCTACATAACTTCCAATTTTAGCGAAAACATTACTCACTGTACCATTCAAAGGACTAATTACCGTTAGCGCAGATTTCAAATTACTGTTTGATAGGGTGCTGGGATTGATGCCCATTAATTGTAATTGTTGATGTAAAGATGCTTTTCGAGTACGAAGGCTGTTCAATTCGGCTGTTGCACTTTGTAAATTTTTCTTTGCGCCAGCATTTCCTTCGTTTAACTCTTTTTGTCTTGATAGCTCTTGCTCTGCAAAAGTTATTCTACTTACTATACTCAAATATTCTTCCTGTAATTGTATAAACTGCGGATTGCCAATCGTTGCTATTATTTCACCCTTTCTAACATAATCCCCAAGTTGAACTTTCAATGTTCTTATCACCCCACCATATAAAGTTGTAGCATTGGCTTTATTGTTATTGGGAACATTCAGATTTCCATTTGCTTTGATGGTTGCAGACAGCTCCCTTTGTTCTATTGTGCCTATTTTTATTCCAACTATCTTTATCTGTTCCTCTGAAAGTGTGGCAATGGTTGGTACTTCTTCGTGGGCTTCTTCTTTTTGAATTTCTTTTGCCTTCTGGTTTTGCCCATCCCCATCTTTATGATTATTGCAAGCGGAAAAAGCAAGTATTACAACAGTTATCACTGTTACAAACGTGATTTTATTTATATTGAATTTCATTTTTTATTTATTGATTAATGAGAGAATAAATACTGATTACAGACTGGTTTACCTGCTGAATACTTTTCAGATAATTTAATTGAATATCGGTTGTGGTTTGCAATGCAAAAAGATATTCTACATAGCTGATTTCTCCAGTTTTATAACCTAATTGTGCTGCTGATACTATTTCTTTGGCATTAGGCAATGCTTCTTGCTGAAAATAATTAAACTGTTGCATATCTTGTTGGTATTGTTGCAAAGCATTTTGTAATTGTGTTGTTAATGCTTTTTGCAGCTGCTGAGCATTGGCTTCGGAAGCCTGTTTTCTGAAGTCCAAAGATTTTATCCTTGCTTTGGTAGCACCATAAGTGATAGGAATTGCAATGCCAATATTTACAGAATTAAAACGTTTACCAGAATTAAAATATTTTTCTGCGCCATTTACAGTATGAAAACCTATTAAAGATTGATTTGTAAAACCAATTGTAAAATCAGGTAAACCTTGCGAACGTTCTACCTTTTTGGTCTGTTCTGCAATAACAGCATCCTGATATAAGGATTGAATGGCGGGATGACTTGCAACTACATCATTATCCAATAAATTACTGATTTGTAATGGTTGAAAAATTCCATTTTCTACAATGAGAAAATCCTCTCTTGTATTCATCAAAGTTTTCAGACTGGCAACAGCATTGTTTAAAAACACTTTATTCTGTTTTAACAATAAATTAATTTCCCCTTTCTTAGCTTCTGCCGCACTGATGTCCACTTTTTTTGTATCACCAGTTTTATAACGAAGCTGTGCTATTTTTATAAAATCGCTGTACAGAGTATCTAACTGTTGTAATTGTTTTTGGTTATGTTGCAAATACAGGATTTGATAATAGTAAGTTCTGACCTGCGTTTTTAGCTCTATTACCGTAAGGTTTTTCTGTAATTCTTTCGCTTTTATTTCTGCATTAATCAATTGCTTTTTTGCTCCGAATAAAGTAGGAAAAGGAATAGTTTGCGCCACTTCAAATGACTGGTCGAATTTTGTACTGTTGTACTGCCCTAATTGTGCATTAAAACCTAATTTTGGTAATTCTCCGGCAGTTTTTTTCAAGGCTTTACTTGCATCAATTTCTAAATCTGAAGCCTTTATGATTTGATTATTTTTCAGCGCAATGTTTATTGCTTCATCAACACTGGATAAATCTTTCGTCTGTGCGTTTGCTGTAAAACCTACCAATGATAGCAGTAACACAACGATAGTCGCAATGGGTTTCACTTTAAGTTTTCTTTTTAAATTAATTTTTGAATTGAAGATGATGTACAATAAAGGCAGTACGAATAGGGTAAGGAATGTGGCAGTTACCAAACCACCGATAACAACTGTAGCCAATGGTTTTTGTACCTCTGCACCTGCGCTACTGCTCAAAGCCATTGGCAGAAATCCTAAACTGGCAACTGTTGCAGTCATTAAAACCGGTCTCAAACGGATTTTAGTTCCTTCGATTACCCGTTTCAATACATCTTTTTCTCCTTCTTTTTCTAATTGATTGAAAATACCTATCAATACAATTCCGTTGAGGACTGCAACACCAAACAATGCAATAAATCCAATACCTGCGCTGATGCTAAAAGGCATTCCCCGAAGTAATAAAGCTAGTATTCCTCCAATTGCACTCATTGGGATAGCCGTAAAAATTAATCCTGCCTGTTTAAAAGAACTGAAAGTAAAGTAAAGCAGTACAAATATCAATATTAAAGAAACTGGAACAGCTATCAGTAATCTATTGCTGGCTTCCTGTAAATTTTCAAACTGCCCACCATAAGTGAAATAATATCCTGATGGTAATTTTACTTGGTTATTCAATTTTTTTTGAATTTCTTCTACTACACTTTGAACGTCTCTGTCTGCTACATTAAAACCAATTACAATTCTTCGCTTTCCCGCTTCACGGCTTATCTGCGCCGGTCCTAATTTATAATCAATTGTAGCCACTTGTGATAGAGGAATTTGACTACCTATGTTGGTGGGTATCATCATATTGTTTACATCTTCAATACTACCCCGGTAAGTACTATCTAAACGCACAACTAAATCAAATCTCCTTTCATTCTCAAAAACCACACCTGCACTTTTTCCTGCAAAGGCAGTACTCACAACATTATTTACATCTTCTACATTTACTCCATAATTGGCTAAACGAGTTCGGTCGTATTCAATATTAATTTGAGGTAGCCCACTTACCAGTTCTACTTGAGGTACTGTAACTCCCTTTACTGTTTGTATAACTTTGCTAACCTTATCGGCATTTAACGCTAGTGTATCTAAATTTTCTCCGAAAATCTTAATTGCAACATCTTGTTTTATCCCTGTCATAAGTTCGTTAAAACGCATTTGAATGGGTTGGCTTTTTTCGACAATTATGCCAGGTATTACGGCTATTTTTTCTTCTATTGCATCGCCTAATTCATCGTATGTCCTTCCGGATTTCCATTCACTTTCAGGCTTAAGAATAATTATTAAATCTGTTGCACTCGGAGGCATTGGGTCAGTAGGTACTTCACCAGCTCCAGTTCTACCTACCACCATTTTTACTTCATCAAATTGTTTGGCAATTCTCGAAGCAAGCATCGAAGTTTCTATACTTTGTGATAATGAGGTTTCAATAGGCATTTTAAATTCAAACGCATATTCTCCTTCTTGTAGCTGGGGTATAAATTCTCCTCCCATTCGGCTAAACAAGAAAATACTAACCGCAAATATGGCAATGGCGATACCCACGAACCAATACTTTATGCTAATCGCTTTTTCAAGCAAAGGCTGATATTTTTTTTGTAACCAATTCATCATTCTGTCAGAAAAGGTTTCTTTATACGAAGGTTTTTTGGATAAGAACAAAGCACACATCATTGGTATGTATGTTAAGGATAAAATCAAAGCTCCAAAAATGGCAAAACCTACAGTCTGTGCCATCGGACGGAACATTTTACCTTCAACACCCACTAACGTAAGAATAGGAATGTAAACAATTAGTATAATGATTTCACCAAATGCTGCACTGCTACGAATTTTGGAGGCAGACAGGAAAACCTCTTCATCCATTTCGGTTTGTGTAAGCCTTTGTTTAGATTTCCGTAAGCCTAAGTGATGTAATGTGGCTTCCACAACAATTACTGCCCCATCTACAATCAACCCAAAATCTATGGCTCCCAAACTCATTAAATTGGCGCTTACACCAAACACATTCATCATCGCTAAGGCAAACAGCATTGCTAATGGAATAGCGGAAGCTACTATTAATCCGGCTCTAAAATTTCCTAAAAAAAGTACTAATACAAAGATAACAATCAACGCACCTTCTATCAGGTTTTTTTCTACGGTACTCATTGCCTTGTCAACTAAAACTGAACGGTCTATATAGGGTTCAATAATAATATCATCAGGTAATGACTTTTGTATAGTAGGAAGTTTTTCTTTTATTTTTTCAATTACATTATTGGCATTTTCGCCTTTTAACATCATTACCACACCGCCTACTGCATCAACTTCTCCATTATATGTCATAGCCCCATATCTTACAGCATTACCAAATCGTACATCTGCCACATCTTTTATAAAAATTGGAACACTGCCAGGATTATTTTTTACACTGATGTTTTTTATATCTTCTAATGATGTAACCAAACCAATACCTCTAACAAAATAAGCACTTGGTTTCTTATCAATATATGCTCCCCCTGTATTTTGGTTATTTTTTTCAAGAGCGTTGAAAATATCGGTAATACTTATATCCATAGCCTTTAAGCGATTAGGATTAACAGCAACTTCATATTGCTTTAGCTCGCCACCAAAACTATTTACTTCTGCAATTCCGGGTGTACCATACAGTTGCCTTGCAACAATCCAGTCCTGCATTGTACGAAGGTCTTTGGCATTGTATTTATTTTCACTTCCCTTTTTGGGATGTATTATATATTCGTATATCTGACCAAGCCCTGTACTGACCGGAGCCAGTTCAGGTGTTCCTATTCCGTTCGGAATTTTTTCTTCTGCTTCTTTCAGTTTTTCATTAATGAGCTGTCGGGCAAAATAAATGTCTACTTTTTCCTTAAATACAACTGTAATTACGGACAAACCAAACCTAGAAATACTTCTGGTTTCTTCTAAATCGGGAATATTAGCAATGCTTTGCTCTATCGGAAAAGTTACTAATTGTTCTACTTCCTGAGCCGCCAATGTGGGGCAAACCGTAATTATTTGCACCTGATTATTTGTAATATCGGGTACGGCATCAATGGGTAATTTTGTGGCACTCCACACTCCCCAAATAATGAGCAACAATGTCATTATTCCAATGACGAGCTTGTTCTTAATGCTAAATTTTATGATACTGTCTAACACAATTCATTTGATTAATAATTAATAATAATGGATATAAATACTTTCTGTCCGTTACAGAAAGGACAGCTAAATGTGCAATTTAGATAATACACCTATCTAATAGTAAATGAATATATCATCCATTACCAATAAATACATTTGCTGAAAATATTAAGTATTAATCTTTGGCGGCTGCCAAATGTTTCCGTGATAATTGGAAATGAAATTGAAATTTTGAAGTGGGAATTTTTGTATCTTGCTAAGACTTGGCTTTGCCTCGTTTATTTTGAACGTTTGAAACGTAAAATTCACAACGGTATGACAAGTAGCACAAGAACAAAAAGGACTGCATAAATCGCCGTTTTTCGTTTGACCATTGCTTGTATTAGAAAGCTCTGATTTTGAAGTATTACTGGTATCCATACCACACGCATCAGTACACGGCATTACGGATAATGCCAGAAAATATATACTGAATATGAATATAAATAGTTTCATCAGCTACAAATATAAATAAATAGATTGTGCAATAGAATTGCAAAGTTGAAAAAATCTATTTGTTACATTTGTCGCATTTCCCCTTAAGAACTAAATTAGCTCCATCTAATTTAAAGTTTTGAGGAACTTCGATGTTCGGAATTTCTGTTTCAGTAAGGCAAAAAGTATGTTTGCAGTCGGTACAATAAAAATGTGTGTGCAGTTCTGATAAATTACAATTGCATCCTGATTGGCAAAGTGCGTATTTAATCACTCCGCTTCCATCATCAATGGTATGGACAAGTTTGTATTCCAGGAATACTTTAAGTGTTCTGAAGAGAGTAATATTATCTGCTTTTTCAAACTGTTCTGCCAGCTCTTTATGACTTACTGCATATTGTTGTTTCAATAACTTTTCAACCACCAACAAACGCATAGCGGTGGGTTTTATAGCTTTTTGCAGTAAAATTTTTTCTAATTCAGTCATTGTGATTTAATTTTCTATCGTCCAATCATCATTATCGTCCTCGTCAACTGATATTTGCTCAATGATGCTGTTTGCTGCACTGTCAGAGTATGTACCATAACCATTTACGAAAACACCTTTTGCTCCATCTTTTTGGTTTCTCATCGCATATAAGATAGCCTCATCTTCCAAGTCATTAAGCCCAGTAAAACGATAAATTTTATCAATAACAATGTCCCTTAAATTAACTTTCTCTCCGTCTATTTTGTACGAAATGTTTTCTTCCAATAGATTAAAGTCTTCCGTATAACCCCTTTGTCTTAGTACTTCAATTACTTCTGATAATGTTTTTTCTGTTGATAGCATAAGTATTCTTCTTAAATTTTTGAAAATATTTTTTGAAAAAACTGAACATTTTTTTCTCTTAATTGGTTTCTAATAGCAACATTTTTTATCCTGTTGTATTGATGGACAAGGAACACTGGCATAACTACAATACACACAACAATCGCCTTGTAATGGTTTTAATCTTGTCTTGCAATTTTCACATTCATAAAAATATTGGCAAGCATCTGTTGGCATTGTTTCCTCTTTTTTGTATCCGCAATTTGGGCAAGTTATAATTGATTGTAATTTAATTTCCATTATGATATAATTTTACTTTTTAGTGATTTATAACCTGTCGAATTGATAGCTTTTTCAATTTCTATAATACTTGTTTGTTTGTTGTCAAACTTAACAATGGCATTGCCTTTCTCATAAGAAACCACAACTTCCACAATTCCTTTTAGTTTACTAACTTCCGTTTTAACGTGGTGTTCACAACCTGAACAAGTCATCCCTTTGATTGTAAACTCAACTTTCTGAATTTTGGAAGTTTGGGTAATAATTGCTTTACTTTCGGTCTTTGGAAAAAAAATGTGAGCATAAAGCGGAAATGATAAAAGTAAAGCCGCCATAACGGTAATAATTCCTAAAAATGATTTTGTTTTCATAAAGTTTGATTTTTCAGTTGTTTCACAGTTGCAGTCAATTTTCTTTTGCGGTTTCAATTTTTGATACCAAGCAAAAGCAAGCACTAAAATAGTTAACCCGATAAAATATGGACGAAAAGGTTCGAGCCAAGAGAAAGTTGAAGCAAGTCCACTTGTTCCTGCTATGAGAGCCAAAACAGGTGTAATGCAACATAATGAAGCTGCTATTGCTGTCAAAAGTCCAGTCCCAATTAGTTTTCCGTCCGTTACCATATTGTTTCTAAATTTTTTTTATCGTCAAGTATTTTAAAAAATGGGTCCAACATTTTCTCATACTCTTTTGTCAATGAGTAAAAAATGGTTTGCGCCTCTCTTTCGGTTTCAATAAGCTTTCGGTCTTTAAGTTTTCTCAAGTGCTGAGAAATCGCTGAAATTGTCATTCCAAGAATTTCACTCACATCACAAACACAAAGTCGTTTTTCTTCATAAAGAAGAAACAGAATTTTCAGTCTTACATTGTTTCCAGTCAATTCAAGTGCGTTCGACAAATAGTCAAACGAACTGTGGAGTTCCGAAACTCTTTCTTTACAGCGATTGATTTGTTTAATGTCTGCCTGTTGTCGTGTACAAGAAGTATTATCCATAATGCAAATGTAACTAATTTGTTTATTTAAGCAAATGCTAAATTATGAGTATTAAAATTTGGCATTTTATATGTTGACGTAATGGTGCTGTTACTTTTAATTCTTCTAACAATATATTAATAGAAAAATCACAAAAATATTTAGTATAATCATTCTTTCTGCACCAAATGCTGTAAGTTAGGGTCATTCTTGATACGCTCCATTTCACTAACAACAATATTCAGAATGTCTGATTTTATCTGCTTGTAATTGTTTTCTATTTCCTGCTTCATCTTATCCTCGCCCTGCTCATTTACAAAAGATAAGATTTGCGGTATTTGCTGATAGGCTTTGCTTTCTGCCGCTACCTTTTCATTGTCCACTACAATTTCGGCGTGAAATATCTTCTGCTCGATACGTTCATCAAAGTTATCTGATACAGAACCAACAAACAAACCTTGTGTAAGTGTTGAGATTTTGGAAGCCGGAATAAGGCTGTCTAACTGTGTCGAAATAGAGGTAGATTTATCATTGCGGTTAATCGTCATACTCTGGCGTTTCTGTAATACTTTACCGAAACGTTCCGAAAGGCTTTTTGCTGTTTCGCCAACCACCTGACCACTGAATATATTACCGACAGTATTCTGTATTACCTTGCTTTCCTTGTCGCCGTAATCCCTTGTTAATTGCGAAAAATCCTGAAAACCCAAACATACCGCTACCTTATTACTTCTCGCCGTTGCGATAAGATTGTCCAGTCCCCTGAAATAAATTGTGGGCAACTCATCTATGATAACGGAACTCTTTAGCTGTCCCTTTTTGTTTATCAGCTTTACAATCCTCGAATTGTATAAACCCAAAGCTGAGGAATAAATATTTTGACGGTCGGGATTGTTACCCACGCACAAAATTTTAGGTTCTTTCGGGTTGTTAATGTCAAGCGTAAAATCATCGCCCGTCATTACCCAGTAAAGTTGTGGGCTAATCATCCTTGATAGCGGAATTTTTGCCGATGCGATTTGTCCTTGTAACTGGTCTTGCGCTCCACCTTGCCACGCATCCATAAAGGGCGACAAATAATTTTCCAAATCCGGGTATGAAGTTAAAATCGTGAATACATCCGAATACTTTTTATTCAGTAATTCAATGGCGTGAGGGAACGTGCAATACTTACCATCTTCATAGATTTTCAGATACCAAATAATGGCAGCTAAAAGGATAATTGGGCTTTCCACAAAAAAATCCCCTTGCTTCAAAATCCACGACTTGTTAAGGTTCAGCATTATGGTATAAGCCGCTTCGTAGGCATCAGATATATCCGTCATAAATTCGGGATTGAGTGGATTGCAACGGTGGCTCTTGCGTGGGTCGTCGAAGTTTATCACATAAAATTTCGGCTGAACTTTGTACTTGTCCCGATGCTTCAGCAGATGATTGTAGGCAATGGTTGAAAGGTCGTCGAATTTAAAATCGTAGATGTACATACTAAAGCCTTTTTCTATCTGCTGTTTGATGTAGTTGTTTACGATAGCATAAGATTTACCGGAACCCGGAGTACCCAATACGATTGATGCCCTGAAAGGATTGACAATGTTTATCCAACCGTTGTTCCATTTGTCTTTGTAGTAAAATTTAGTGGGCAGATTGACGGAATACTCGTTTTCCATCAGTTTTGTTTCCTGTTGGAAACTCTCGTTCTCGTTATTGAAAACATCGTCCATTAAATTGTTTTTCAGTAATCTGCTCATCCATACGCCTGCCATCAGCAAAGCGATATAACCTAAGGAGATAGTAAGTATATAAAGAAATGTGCCTGTTGCCGGAGGTAGTTTTAGCAACGGTGTGTTTAGGAAGAACAGCACAAACCCAACGCTCAACGCCACATAGATTTTAGACAAGGTTATCTTCTCATTCTTCACGCCTTTTGTTCCTAAGCAGCTTAAAGCCAGCAAAACCAAAGCAAATGCTTTGGTGTAAAGGGTGTGTGAAAACAAGCCCGCTGTTCGGTCGAAATTGCCTAATATCTTATTGATTACTTCCAACGTCCAACCACGTTCTAAAAAGAAACCGTAGCAGAACCAATAAAGGTGCATCAGCACCAAAAGAATACTGACTGCCCGCATAAAAGCCATTATCTTGGCAAGCCCTCTTAAATCGTCTTCTCCCTGCATTATCTAAAGTTTTAATGTTCGGGCGTGAATTTAAAGGCTCTATGCCATAGGTGTTATTACCTAGTAGGCATTGGCTTTGAATGGTTATATTTGGCTACTTACTACTGTTTCTTGCGTTTTCTTTTTCTCTTAATCCGATTAGCAAAATTCAGTTCCTCATAATCCTCGCCTTGTGTTTCGGGAATAAGCAAGCCGCCTAATCCTTCAATCAAATCGTCTTCTTGTTTAGTCGAGTTTAGGAAATCAAATAACTGATGAGGTTTTTCATCGGGTAAATCTTCCGCATCGTTGGATTTTGATATTTTAGATTGAGGTTGCACAATCTCTTTTATCTCAGGTTTTATATTATTGTTCCAATAATCATTAAAAGTATTGGCAGAAAGTTCCTTACTTAAACGAGAACCATTCCAAACCGTTTTAGAATTGTGGTCAATAAAAGTCATCCCGTAAATACGACCTACATCATTTCTACGAACGATCACATTAATATTTTGTTCAGCTAGCTGTTTCTTAAAATCCATTTAATTATTTGTAGATTGTAAGGCAATAGTAATAGCAGATTGTATAGTTTTCCTATTTGGGTGATTTTTGATATCAGTTTTACACTTCTCAAAATGTAGTTCTAAATAAGCAAGTCCAGCATTCTTTCCAAAGAGTGAAGCCTTAAAAGGATTACCTGCTCGTTCACCTTGTTCGTTTAATGGAATATATAACAAACCTTGCTGTGGTTTTCCGTGTAATTCTCCCTCAATTTTTTCTGTAGTAATATTGAACAAGGAAAGTAAAGCGTTGTATTCTCCTAACGTTTGGTATTTATAATAGGTAGGTAGATGACGAACTACTGATGCTATTTGACTTTTTACATCTCCAGATTTGTAATCAACTGGGCGAAAAATCTTGTCATTCTGGTTACGCTCTTTCTCCGTTGCAGGTATTAATCTGTGTTGTTTTTCTAGTTCACGACATACTTTCATAGACCGCATTTTCTCGAATTTGTCCGAAATCTTTTTACCCTCTTCATCTACACAAACCGACACAATATGGATATGGCTACGATCAATATCGGTATGTTTGAAAACAATAAAAGGCTGTTCACCGTACCCCATTTCACGCATATACTGTTCTGTCATTTCCCTGAATTTATCGTCATTGACTTCATCTTTCGGATCTGGATTGAGCGAAATATGTAAGGTATGTTTTTCTGTATTGCGGTTAGCAATAAGATATGGAGCAAAAGATTTGGCTAATTGTGTAACAGAATATTGTCCGCTTGCTGTTTCAATCATCTTATTAGCAAACAAAATCTGTCCGTTTTCATGCTCTACTTTGAGCTGATTGTATGCTAATGTACCATATAAATTTCCACTTCTTCCAATTTTTGCTATCATTTTAAGACTGCTTTTTTAGGTGCTTTTCTTCAAATTCTTCAGTGATTTTTATAATCTTTTGGCATAAAATGACCATTTCTAAGGTCTGTTTTTCCAGTTTGTAGAGGAAAGCAGCAGCCTTTTTCTCAGAAAAATTCTTGTATAACAGCTTTACAATTTGGTTGTAATTGACTCCTACAGAGCGGAATTGACTGTGAAAAGAAGTCAGTCGCATATAGAAATCAACTGTTCCTTTATCAATTTGAATTGTTTTTACGGTCTTTTCAAAGATACAGGAGGTGATAAAATGTGCCTTCACCTGCATACCAGATTGGTCAAAAAGAGCCAAAAAACGAGCATGTTCTTCTTCATTGAAGGAGATCGTGTATCTGTTTTTAGCAGGATCTTTTTTAGGTCTTCGACCTGTTTTTCTTATTTGCTTTTTGTTATTGATTTCAGAAAGACCGTAAAATGATGAACCGGCTAAATATGGAGTTAAATCGTCTTTAAAACCTGCTTTTTTGTAGCTTTCAGCATTATATTTATCCCATAATATAGGGTATTCCCAATAAGGATATTTGTCTGGTGTTGGAATGCCCTGATTGTTATATCCAATTTCTATTACAGGTATTAATTCGAGTGTCATTTTGTGTCTATTGGATGTTGTATTATAACCCGACCGAAACCTAGCCAAGGTTGCGATCCTTTTTAAGTAAATATAGTAAGAAGGAAAAGCAAACAGCTTTTAGTTGATAAAATAGGAGAGAAACTCAATGAACACTATCTTTTTAAGCTATCCAGGTAAAGTCACGTTTTATCACCTTCCACTTTCCATTAATTTTTTCCAGGATAAAATCATAACCCTGACCGCAAAGTGCTCCGCATACATAGTCTAATGATACAAATGCTTTATTGTGATCATGCGACATGATAGGCAAGTGAAATGTATAGCTTGATAGAAATTGCTCCTTCGTTTCTGTTTTTTTATGGTATGCAACGTTATATTTCTTTTTGATTTGTAATGGAATAAATACAGTATCCCTTCCTTTGACCTGATAGAGATAGCCTGTAGAGTCTTGCTGGCTATGGCCTACTAAGCCCAGCAATTTTTGGATCCTCAGACCGTCAGGCATAAAGTTTTTGTCGTAGGCATTATATAGCGAGTCCTTGATGAACCATTGGTGAATATAGGCCATGGGTTTATTAGTTTTAGCTACTTCATTTGAAATGGAGTTATAGGCAATTATAGCATCCAAAATTTCAGCATAATCATCTTCAACAATTGCATAATCAAATGCTTGTTTTTGGATTTTGACTGGTACCTGTTTTTGATCATTGCTTTGGCATGCTATGATGAAAAATAAAAATGGTATTAAAAAGCATACTTTCATAAATCTATCGAATGGTTTAAAACATGATGCCAAAATGATTTCCTTTCCATAGTATAATTTACTAAATTCATACATCAGGTTTTTATTTATGATACAGTATTTAACAGACGATCAAATCAGAACAAGGCTGAAACTGGGAAAATCTGTAGAGCAGTGGCTAGGCCATGTTCAGGAAGAATATAGGGATTATATTAAACGTTAATTTTATCTTCGTATTCAAGTTCTATTGATTAAAGTGGGAGGAAAGTAAGGAAGTTGTTCCAATATAATAATGATGAAAGACCAAGATTTATTTATTAAGGAATTGATCGATTTGTTTCCGAGTTTGGAAGAGGAGCTTTCAGATGAAGATTACAGGGCGTCTATTACCTTTCAAATGGGTTGTTTCAAGCGATTTATGCAGGAAGCGATAGCTGAAAATGATGGA
The DNA here is from genome assembly GCF_002339225.1 of Sphingobacterium sp. UBA2610. NCBI lineage: Bacteria > Pseudomonadati > Bacteroidota > Sphingobacteriia > Sphingobacteriales > Sphingobacteriaceae > Sphingobacterium > Sphingobacterium sp. UBA2610. Next base: position 47,181 of record NZ_DDKA01000007.1, on the reverse strand, counting down.
GATAAGTTTGATGCTATGGTAAATTTTTTAACGAAAAATTTGCCTTTAGTTGATAAGCGAGTTCAAAATGCCATTTATCTAAGTTTTTTGGGTAAATTGGATTTTTCCGAAACCCCCAATTTAAAAAAACGGTTGGGACAGGATTTAGGTAAAGCCTATACTGATATAGAAAATTATAATAATTCTCCAGTTAGTGATGAGGTAAAGACCTTCTTGAATAAATTTTGATATTCTTGATATAGGTCAATATTTGAATTACGCATTTGAAAGATGGAGATGTTACAAAAAAATAAACCATGCTATTGCTAAGTCTGGACAGTTGACTGAAAGGGACGATAATAGCTTTGTCATAGCTCGTATTTCAGATAGTACAAAGTTTACCGTTAAAGCTGGTTGTGAACTTATAAATAGATTGAAAGAATTTAATAAACCTGTGATTGAAACAGGGAACGGTTATCGCCGAACTCAAATATTTTAGGTGACTCTTTGTGTTATGATACTAATGTGTACAGTTCGGATTTTTGGAAATTATATTCCATCATTTCTGAAGGAATTCCCAACGAATTTAATCCATTTAAAACACATAAATTTGATTAGTTTTTTCAATTAGACCAATCCCATCAAATAGAAATTATCCTCTAATGTTATAGTCTGGGGCAGGTGAAAGTTTTACTAAATCGAACCTGAAGCAAGGGAATCTTCTACATAAAGGCTATAAGATATTGGAAGCAGTTGCGGGACAAGGAATTAGTCAATTAGAAAGATATGAGACTGTTTTGGAAAAACTATTTTAGGATAAGTTTTAATACGGTTTTAGAGTTTTATTAATTATGGATAAGATAAAATTTAAGCAAGCAGTAGATCAAATTCTATCACCACACAAGTTTGTTAGAAATAAAAACACTTGGATATTGAAAAGCCCTGGAATAAATAAAGTAATTTCAGTATACAAATCATATTATTCTGATAGCTATTATATTGATTATGGATTTATTATTAACAATCTTGAATTGAACGACCTTAAAATGCATGTTTTTAAACGTCTAGGGGCGTCAGATTACGATGAGTTACTTCTTATTAACAGAATATTAAGTTTAGACAGTTCTATGCTTGAGCAAGAAAGAGTTAGTCAATTAAGGAGCCTTATCGAGGGGCGAGTCCTGTCGGTTTTAGAAAGGATAAATACAGAATCTGATTTATTGGTATATATTCAGAGCTTTCCTAACTTAAAAATGATTCCTTTTGTAGTTAAGAATTATTTCCATTTAACCAGTCATAAAAATGTTAAAGGATGGGTAACCAAAATTTTGTCAATTTTCGATTTCAATAAATCATAAAAGCTGAGATACGAATCAGACAACAGCGGATGCAAAAATGGAAAATATTGGAAAATACCCTATTGATAAGGTGAGCTGAAGATTTTATTCCGACTTTTTGTTTTAAGGTGCAGGTCTTAATGGGGAAGTGACTATCTTTGAGTGTAGACTTTGATGGGACCAAAATTCCTCTTAATTGAAAGTATGATATACACTAAACATAATATTTGCTACTTCTTGACCCTTATGTTGTTTATTGGTTTTGTGGCTGTGGGAAAAGCTCAGGTACTACCATTCTATAATGTTAACCCCTTAGAGGACGATGATTATTTTACAAAAACCGTTTTTTCATTCAATTCTAATTTTATAAAAAGCAATAAAGTAAAACGTATTCTGCTTCAGGGTGAAGAGAAGATTGGGATGAAATATATTTACGATTTTAACCCCGACGGTACGATCGTAAGTATGAGGAGCATACGATATAATAACGAAAAACCTGATACCGCTTTTTATACTAGATACTCCTATAATTCAGATGGTTTCATCGATAAAAAAGCAAGGATAGATTATTCCAATGGCATCGTAAAAGTCAGCAGCTATCAATACAATAAGAATAACAAAGTTGATATCATCCGAACTTTCACTTTGAACGCCCAGATGCCAAATAGGCCGCAAAACAATGATTGGCAGGGAGAGCAAGTTCGAGGAGTGGACAGAATGATTTTAGAGGGTGTTTTACCAGACGAAAGCATTTGGAAGAGAATGACGGCAAATAATGATTTTTCTTCTTTGCAATATCGTTACTATACTGAAAACGAATTCGAGGCAGAAGAACGTACCGAATATTTCAATTTTAGCAAGAATAGTGGTAATCTAGATACTTGTTATCAAAAAAAGACATATTACTATGTAAAAGGATATCCGGCAGTGTTGTTTTTACATAATGGCTGTGCTGTTGAGAAAACACCATCAGAATTGTACCAATTCAAGGATGGGCTTTTACTACAACTTACCGATGTACCTTCTTCCCTTGATTCCAAAACCGAAAAGTATGTCTATGATCAAAACCGAAACCTGAAACTGATGGAAGATATCTGGAATGGACGAAAAGTAAGCGAGCTGGAAATGCGTTACGATGAAAAAGGTTTTTTGATCTCCATACAGCGAAAGTCGGATGCTGCAAAAGCTCATTATTTTGAAGATCGTACTTTAAAGGCAATATATAGTTTTTACTAATCAATTGCTTCTATAATTCCGTATGGATAAACGGTGGTAAGATTATTAGGATTTAAAATTTGAAATTAAATATTAGTGATTACGATTCATTATTTACAATCATACCCTGATGTATAATAATAAATTCAGTGCTTAATGCAACGCCAAACATGATTGAAGAGCCAAATACATTTTACAAGTGTAACTTAATTATCGGGATATCTTCGTTTCTTATAACAGTTACGGTTAGAACGAGCATAATCTATAGTGCTGTTGATAATGTTGGTTTAGCAGATACTATTACAATCATATGGAATTGGTTTATGCTTTTAAGTTTAGCTATTGCTGCTTTTCAGACTTTGGCATTTACTTATAAAAATGGAGGGATTAGCTACGTGTTGCTAAGTATACTAGTAATAATTTGTTTAATTATTACTAGTATAGGGATGTTCCTTATTCCAACGGGAGCAATTCTGTCCTAATTTTTGTAAATCACGCATATGAAACACCATTATCGCTAGGCTCATCTTTTTAGGCTAAGAAATTTCCAAAGGTTGAATTTAGGTTTCTTTTTAATTTCCTCAATATGTTTTACGAATATTTTTTCTAAATCCAAGTCGGATTTAATCTCAACTTTCTCTCTATCTGTGACGGCAATGCCAGTGTGCCCAGGGACATTAGAAGGAATCTCTTCAAATTTTCCTAATGAGGTCATTTTTTTTATTATTCTTGACCCGTCAGCATATTCTTCAAAGAGGGGAATTGGCAGTGGGTGATAGTTTTGTGAAGATAGGATAAACTTCACAAAAAAATACGGATCTAAATCCCCAAACTCAAGCCCGAAAACAAGCGAAACCTCAATATACTGCCGGGTTATTATATTTTGAAAACCACAATGAAAACCATGGACAAAATATTTCCATTCTGCAACTTTCCCGATCTGTCGTTCATCCCACTTTAACTCATTAAAAGTATCCATTGGAAAATCCTTGTTTAAATTTAAATCAAGTTTGTCAACCAGCATAAACACTAATTGTTGGCCTAGTTGCCTGTAATCTTTTGCACATTGCTCAAAAAATTATTGGTGGTCTTCAATTTCTTTATCTGTAATTAGTTTTACAATGTTAAGTTCAGGGTCTATTGTATGGATCAAAACCTGGAATCCAGAAAGTTCATATTCGAGATTTTGGCCAATTTGTTCGCGCTGCTTGTTTATATTTCCTTTAAAAACAAGTTTTAGGGCTCTTTCTCTTGAAATGGATTTGATTTCATCTATTGATGGAAGTTGGTCAATTGACTTAATAATAATTATATCTGTTGTTCTGTCCACAAACCTAATTTAAAGAAATTTTATGCAACTAGTGGTCTTGCATGTAGAATAGCCTTATTTAAATTTGTCTGTTGTTCAGTAATTGCGTGGCAAATATAGTACCCTCCTTGGGATTTAGCTGAGTTTTGCCTCTCTTGTTAGTTTACTTTTGTCTATCCCTAAATCATTACTGAATAAATCAACTAGTATTTTTTCAATTTCGCTTTTATTAAAAGTGTTCGGGTTACGTCTAGATTTGAAATAACTTTCACGTGTCATTTTTTTTGCTAATTGCCCAACTGTTTGCAGGTTAAGTATGTTGCCGAATTTTTTTGCAAACCAAAGTCCAGCATTTGAAAATACAAGTCCTGCAAGTCCGATCTGCCAATTAAAGAATAGTGCAGCGCAAGATGTCACCAGTAAAATCGCAAGTGTAACGGATGCCCAGTAGGGCGGTCGTAGGATATGAAGTTTAAATCCCAAGTGCACTTCCAATTTTTTTACCATAGAACGTCTGCTTTGTTTTGGCAGAAGACCAAGGAGAGTAGTGCCGGTTGCGATTGTTTTCCGGTCTATTTGAAATGTTGATGCCATTGCATCACGCAGTTTATAAAAAGCCTGTTGGCTTGTGCAGTCTTTCGAATGTGCTAGTTGAATTTTATTGGCAATGTGATCACATAGTTCACCAAAAGTGAAAATGTGCATCAGTTCGGTGCTCTCAAACTTCATGTCAAATGACTTTTCAACTTTAACGAGTAAATCGCTGATATCGTCTGGATCTACATTTTCTAGTTCGTCGTCTGCCATCATATTGCTCTTACCAATTGGTTACAAAATACAAATTTGCTGTAAAAATAGCATATAGTATTTTTTAATACGCCATTGAAAATACTGTTCGTTTCATAATCCAATAATCTATTCAAGCCGCGTTCGTGATCATCCAATGTTGCTATTGGTCTTAAGCTATCCAAGTATCCTCATATTTAACAACCTTCCATTTGCCTTTTATTTTTTCAAGAATAAAATACCACCCCTGGCCACATAATCCACCGCAGATATGATCCACGGATACAAAGGCTTTTTGACCGTCACGTGTCAGGATAGGTAAGTGGAAGACCAGTTTCGTTAAGAAACGTTCTTCCTCAGTCAATCTATTGCTGTCTTTAACCATATACTTGTGAGTGATCGATTGGGGAATGAAGACTGTATCCCTGGCTCTTGTCTGATTTAGGAAACCGATTGAATCCTGCATGTTATAACCAAGATGGTCAAACAATTCCCGGATTCCAATAGCATCCCCCAGAGGATAACCCTCTTATAGGACGTATGTATCAGATCTTTTTTAAATTTGTTTTCAATATAAGTCTCAGGTTTTTCAGTTATGATCAATCGATTGATGTAAGTGTCATGGTTAAATATCGCTTCCAGTATTTCCGCATAGTCTTTTTCAAAAGCGGAATAATTGAAAGTTTCTTCTGGAGCTTTTGCTTTAGGTGTTTTTTTAGTTGTGCTTTGACAAGCGAAAGCAAGAAATAAAACGGGTATTAAGAAGTATACTTTCATAAAATAGCGCGAATAATTTAACAGATGATGTCAAAATGTTTTCTTTTCCATAATGCAATTTACTAAATTCATACATCACGTTTTTATTTATGATACTGTTGGAGGAGAAATTCAGAATTGTATCTTTTGGGATTGAGGTTAGGATAGTAAGATCTCAATGAAGTAACTAACACTTCTAACATATAGAGAAGACAATCTTAAATTATGGATTATAGAGCGACAGGAATTGATGCTGTTATATTTTATTCAATGATCCACCGTCAACTAACTGAGCGGTTCATTCCATTGAGGTATACCGATAAACATATCATTTACAAATTTTTCTGTATACCGCTGCATTCCAGTTTCCTCCTTATCAAAGTAGGTCTTTATTTTTGAGCATACTTTAGGGTTGTAGCATAACTTGACGCGGAAGTTTTCGATCCATTCTGCCCGTATAACAATGGTAATTAATTTTTTCGTATCTCTGGACAATCCGATTACGGTAATATCTTGGCACATCCCAGCATACCAATCAATAATATACACTTTGGTGCCCGGGCTAAACTGTTTCGTGCCATAGCGGGTTTCTATTTTCCCTTGACCATAGCTAATTTCCTGTTTGATGTTAGCTACCAATGTCCATAATGGTATAGGTTCTAAATGATCCATATTTATTCAGCGCTATTGTAGATATGACGCCATCAGTGTCTGTCGAAATGTTTTAGTTTTCAATGATAGTGACGTCAAGTCATCAATAATGATTTCATCTATTTGAAAATCGGTGATTATTTTTTCCTGAATGTTTGCATAATCTAAGGAGTCAATTATTTCGCCTGAGAGGATATCGAAAATATATAATGTACCTCCTGCGTACGCATTTTGGCCACTTTCTGGCATAAATCCATGAATACAACCTAAATTGCTCTTAGTTGTTATGATATTGTAACACCAAATTCTATTATCTTTTTTAAATTTGGAAAAATTTATTGACCATATCGGTTTCACCATGTTGTCGTGTGTAAAGCAGTGCAATGAATTTTTTTTGTCACTTATCAATAAATAGGCTTGGGTATTATCAAATTTGATCCAACTCGTACCGCCTACATTATCAAGTTTTATTTCATCGAAACAGTGATTGTCAAAGTGATACCTTAAAATAGATTTTTTCTCTGTTGGAATATAAATAATATTGCTTTTAAGGTGTAAATCTGCATTGTACAGACTTTTGTCGACTTTATCTTTTTTGAAAACTACCTCACCGTTTTTAATATTTACACAACATAGTCCACGATAATATTCAAGTAAAAAATAGTTAGATGATTTATCTATTATGCTTCTATATCCCAGGAACTTTTCTGTAGAAAAGAGTTGTTGTTTAGTCTCAATGTCAAAAGCTGTAATTGTCGTTTTATTTGCATTTCGTATTGTTAGCCAATTTTTGGAATTCAAAAGTATAATATGGCCATTAGGGGCAAAATCTAAGAGGCGGAATTCTTCAAAACCAAGATTATTTAGAATATTTAGGTTTGAATCTGTCAAGATTAAACCTTTTTTATCATCCTCTATAATAGCCTTATTAATTTGTCTTCTATTAATAACTCTTTTATTTTCGATTCTCATATTGCAATGCGCTAAGAGTCTTGTTGTTATATTTTATAATGCTTGAGATTCTTACATGACATGTTTTGTCAATTCCTGATTTGAGTTTATTAGTTTGGTATAACTAGATTAGCTTGTGAAAAGTCAATGGCTTTGTACCTATCTTTCATTTTCTTGTCGAGTATGACCTTGTCATCCGTGAATGAAACAGGAGGCGTTTTAAAATGCCAGGTTCCCAGATAGTTTAATGAGTTTTCTGTAATCTTAAAAGTAAAGCGTTCTAATTCATCTATATTTATCAGGCCAGCATTTACTTTATCTTCAAAGCCATCTGTTGTATCCGTATTCTTAAAAATATACTCTGTATACATTTTGCCACCATACCACTTACTATTGGTCCACCAATAATTTAGAATAGCGTAGTTACCCGGCTCAATGGTATATATGAAGATATTTTCCTTTGATGATTTGAATGTCGGCTTCACTCTAAATGAAAAAACCTCCTTTGTTTCTGTATTGATCAAACGTATGTCCTGCGGAAAACCTCCACTGCTGAATCCTAATCGTTGGATGAAATTACCATAGATAATTGCTTTTCCACGAGGTATGCCGTCGTTACTTGCGACATCATTAAGGTGTTTAAGATCTTGTGCATTAATCTGCATTGATAAAAAAACTAAGAATACTGTTATTATACGTTTCATTTCTAAAGCTGATATTGGCTGAAAAATATTTCTTGCCGACTTTAATTTAGATTAACTAGCTAGCCATAAAACTATAATAAATACCCCATATTTTATGTATCAATTATGAAATTAACGATTATATAACACAACTATTTTCCCAATGAGTTCTTTGCATTTATTTTTGTTTTCCATTTTTTTGATTTAAAAATCGAAGCCAAATTCGGATAGCATCCGTTCGTGGTTATTCATAAAATACTTCATCAATTTGTATTGTTCGGTATCCTGATATGCAATCATTTTTATTCCATTTTCAGATACCCGGTAGATGTCAGCTTCGGGATAGGCCATTAGGATGGGGGAGTGTGTTGCGATAATGAATTGGGATCTCAGTTCTACAAGCTCTCTTATTCGGCTCAGCATGTTTAACTGGCTTATTATAGACAGTGCCGATTCTGGCTCATCAAAGATATAGAGTCCGTTTCCGTTTAGGCGATGATGTAATAATGAGAGAAAGCTTTCACCATGAGAACGTTCGTGGAGCGATCCACCATAGGATTTCTGAGCTTCATATTGATCTACTGCGGTGGCAACATTATAAAAACTTTCAGCCCTGAGAAAATAACCATCTCTGTTGCGATATGCCGTTCGTATTACTTGGATATCTTCAAATAAAGCGGAATGGGAATCCATGGTGCTAAAATTAAAATTGCGGCTTCCACCTTCAGGATTAAAGCCGGCATTGATGGCTATCGCTTCTACTAGTGTTGATTTTCCTATACCATTTTCTCCTACGATGAAGGTCACAGGACTCCGAAATTTTAGTTCATCCAGTGCAGACAATGACGGAATATTATACGGATAATGGTCGCGGCCCTCTGTAGGTTTTTTATTTCGGATTTGGCTAATATAAATCATCTAATTATACTTTATCTATATTTTGATAGTTGAGCTCTTGATTCTTTTACTTCGAATCCCCTAATTTATGTATCTGGTTTCAGATCCTGATGTTTTTAACCATTCACTTACCCTATACGTTTAAACTCTAATTTCAACAGGAATAGGTACTTTAGCTTCGATCATATTTTTTACAGGAGTATAGATATCAATATCATTATTTGGGGAGGCAATACTAATGATTAGACTATAATGAACTGTATTTTCATAGCGTTTTAGTTTTTTGCGAGTTTTCCACCATCCTGTTGTCGGATATATTGCCAAAATGTTCCGAGTTGCTAAATCAGCAGCGTTGCCTTCCCATATATCTTTATGAATAGATCCTTTATTCCGTATGTCTTCACCCAATTTCCAGTTTCGCTCGCGGCCCTCATTTTGATAATCATCTTCCCGCATTTCAGCACTAATTCTTCCTGCAAATGCATCCGGAGATTCGTTCGTATCGTTCATTTTAAATCTTAATGCATGCGACATATAGTTGTTTGCCTTTGCATATCTTTTATTCCCAGGATTTGGTTCGACAAAATAGGATAGGGTAACAGTTAATTTTACCGGTGTATTATATAATTCTGCTAATGCATCTATCGGCCAAGGTAAGTTGTATAAATGAAATTGGTCCGTTTTAATCCTCGACTCATTATATTGATATGGTTTTAATTCAGCTTCACATATTAGAGTAAGTGAATTTGAGGCACTATGCACTGCCCGTTGAAGATTTGGAACACCATATCCTACGGTTTGTATAAGTTTGACTTTTTGTGCAAAAGATAAATCCCCCAAGTTTCGGTTTCCCAACATGGCCGGTGTCCAAATAGCGGAATGAACCATCAAAGCTCTTATGGTTTCTGGCCTAAAATGCGGGTATTGGATGAAAAGTTGTGCGGCGAACCGGCTGGCGAGAGCCGTGGCTGCACTGGTGTCTCCAAATGCTGTAAGCATGTTTAACGTTTTTCCACAGGAAGTACTTAATAATTGAAGTGAATCCGGGCTCAATACAGCGCCCTGTTGTATCGCTTGATTACCACCTTCCATTACAATGTCGGGTTTTCTAGGCCATTCATTTGCCCAAATAGAAGATGTCGTATTACACGGTGACATAGCTCCTCTATTTGCTAGAATTTCAGCTTCGGGAAATAGATTAAAATCTAGTTGATCTTTCAATGTATATGCTCCTACCGTTATAGCGTTAAATGCTTGTGCGGGATCATTAATACTATGGTCATCATTTATTAGTGGATATTCATTACGAATTTCGTCTGCTAAATTTCCAGAAGAAATGATAAACAAGTTTCTTTCATTAATATCTTCTGTTCCAAAAGAAAGCATATCAATAGTAGCGGACCAAAGTGACGGTTTCCCCAAATGCTGATTATCATTAGATGTTACAGCCATACAAATTGCGCGTTTATGATCGGGATTCATGATTTCGGCATTAGAGACAGCATCGATCGTTACGAAACCATAATTCAGGAGGTCATGTGGTTTGTTGTGATCTATAACTCTTACACTCTCGAATTTAAAGGGAATGTTTACAGGGTGGTTGTGGCCAAATACTTCAGATAGATCTCCGTACAGGATTAATCCCGCCATGGGAGTTCCATGGCCACTACGCATATTAGTTCTGTCTGCAACATGGCCATCGGCAAAAACTGTAGAGAGATAGCGTTCCTCAATATGAGGAGTTAATAATGGATTACCGTGATTTACTCCGGTATCCAATAGACATACAGATATTTTATTTTGGTCAGAGCTATTGGATACTCGTTGTAACAAATCATTAATCCAATTATCTTGTTCGATACGCGTAGCATATGTGAAAAAATCTGTCAAATCACGAGGTGTACGTAACTCACTTAGACATTCTAAATAGAGTAAGTTTTCCATTTGCCGCGGAGTACCTTTAATGTATCCTACAGTATGCTCAGGAAAGCAGATCCACTGTTGGCCAATTTGGATTCCTTGTTGCTGTAGAAAATCTTTGCACTGTTTAATGTAGTCATTGTTATTATCGTAATCTAACCATACTTCCCACCAAATACTTTCGTCCGCATTAGGAAATTCATTTTCAGGCTCCTGCCAAAATGCTGCTAGAGTGGCAGCACGAATATCCTCTATATTTGCTATTAAAGAATAATTTCTAGGTTTAGGATTGCCCGCCTTTTCACTTTGAGGTGTATTCTTAGTAAGAAATTCATCTACTTTATTTAGAAAGTTAGTGATTGCTGTTTTGTCTAAGTATATTCCAGCCTCTTGGTACTCAAAAGCATTCCCATCATTATCTCTGCCCTCAAGTATCCTCGTAAATGCAATGCGGAAACTAGATTTATCATCAAATTTATCAATATCAAGTGGGAAGTCCGGGGCGGATTTAAAAACTATATAAACAAAGTCTTGAATCTGTTTACCATTCCAAAAGTCATTTAAAGCTTCATCGAATCTGACTTTGACGAAATCTCCTTGTTGCTGACGATTAATACCGCCACGAGCTAATACAGTAGGACCACCTTGAATATTAGAGGTGTAATTTTTGGCATCATAAAAATTTCCATCTATTACTAGATGGGGTAGGTTATTTTCTGGCATATTGGAAAAAAGAATAAGTCCCTTAAAAAGGTCTTTTCCTTCCTTCTACATAATGTAGTATTTTTTCTTCACTCACATTTTTATCGCCATAGACGAGATAATCTTTCCATACATCACTTACAATACGGTGAATGTCTGCAAAGCTTAATCCGATGGCTTTATGAGTAACTTTTCTTAGATCTATAGTAGAGGGGAGGTCAAACCCAGTGAATTCTAAATCAAATAATTGGTATATATCTTCCTCAGTAGGAAGAGGAAACTGGATGATATCATCAAAACGTCTGAATAGTGCCACATCCAAAGCATCTGGGAGATTTGTTGCAGCGATTATCAAACTTCTCGAATCATCTTTTTCAATCTGTAGTAAGAAACTATTGAGTACACGTTTTATTTCGCCTACTTCATTTCCAGCGGAGCGTGAGGTACCAATGCTATCAAACTCATCGAAAAGATATACAGCTCTAAAATCCCGCATTGCGTCAAATACTAGACGAAGTTTGGCAATGGATTCACCCATATATCGACTAATCAACCCATCGAGCCTGATGATGAATAGGGGGAGGCCCAGTTCACTCGCCAAAACATGCGCACTCATTGTTTTACCACAGCCTGGAGCACCAGTAAAAAGAAGCTTTCTACGAGCAGTCAAACCATGACTTTCGAGGATGCCTATTTTACGTTGCTCATCGAGTACACGCTGGATAGAGTTTCGTACATTTTTTGAAAGTACCATATCCATAAGTTTTACCTCAGGGCGAACTAATTCCAGTAAATCTTCTAATTCTTTTTGAGCACTATTGACAGGAAGCTTTTTGATCAGAACAGACTCTTTACTTTTAGAGAGTTTAGCTTTGTCGATCATTTTTTTGAGCTCTTCGGCTAAGGCAGTATGGCCTTGGCGCGCTTCAGCGGCAGCTATTTGCATAGCAGTAGCATAGAAACGACTGTCGTCTCCTTCGCCAAACGAACGAATCAAGCTCTTTATTTGTTCCAATGCTGCCATTTGCTGTACTCAAAAATTTTTGCAAATATAAGGTTATATAATCAAAATAGGTGCCGAATTTTTCGACTATTCTCTCTAAGTTATTCAAAATTTATTTGATTACAAAGTGTGATTAACCTTCAATTTTTAATTACTACTCTTAAACAATATTTCCTGTCGATTTATATTGATTAAATTTAGATATTTTTATTTTTTCGATTATATCATAAATTTCTTTATTAATTTTTTGTTGGTTTTGATAGGATTTAAACTCTTTATCCAGTTGAACATCTAATATTATTTGAAGTTCGGAATTGATATCTTTTGTCTTGGCGATATAGTCTGGGAAACTAAATGTAATATCACACTTGCCGGTCAACCCTTGATAATTTAAATTATACTTAAGCTTTATCATACTTAAGATAAGCTTCGGATAATAAGCAGAGTTATTGAGAAGGATATGATCCTGTAAGGCCTTCCCACTTAATTTTAGATTATCTATTTCATTTAAAAATTTTTGAATATCCTTATGGCTTTCTACCTTTTCATCTAAATATAGGTCAACATCTGAAATACTAGAAAATGTTAAATAGACGATTTTAGCTAAAATGAATGATTGAAGAAATTGTACCCTTTTTTTATTGTCAAAATCACAAAATCGAATTCGAACAAAATCTGATTCAGTTTTAATGATTGATTTATCAGTCAATCTTTTTTTTACATTCCTGATGATTAGTTCATTAACGCTGAGGGTTTCTTTAGCAGTGATATTCTGTTGTAAAGTTAACTGGAGGCCTTTGTCTTTATTTTTTTTGATAATTACCTTTCCAGAATGCGTAGACGTTTTGCTGTGAAAATCAAATAATAGGTTTTCTCTTTCCAATTCATAATCTAGAATAGCCGTATCACTATCTGCAAGGTAGAATGTTGGACTGCCTTTTACTTTAAAATATTGTTTATAAGGAGTACTTTCTTCAATCAGTTTATTTATATCTATTCCGTTTTCTATTACATCAGTCAAAGAAAAATCTTGCTCACAATGAATGCTTGCTGTTCTGTATTTAGTTTTGTCCTCTTTTGTTTTCTGTGTCTCTAAAAAATATTGGAAGTCACCAGGGCTGATAACTGTTTTCATTAATAAGGGTACAGAACTGCTTTTTTCTTGATTAGATAAAAAGACACCCTTCTCCCTTAAAAGAGTATAAACTTTGAAATCAGTTATATTGGTTTTAACTAATAACTGTCTTATTAGGTCACCTTGAGGTAAATATGAAAAATCACTCATGATTTAATTTTTAAAATCTTTTGGAAATTTTTGAACATAAAAGTTTTTCTCAAATTGAAATTGTCTAAAATTCCTTAGTGAAGTTGTCACTAGAGATTTATGATCAAGTGAGCTATAATTTTTAAAATTCAAAACTGTTTTATTGATAGCTCCTAATGTATTTATTGAGCTGGCTAATCCAATGATCTGTTCCATAGCAAATGCATTAATTTCCATATTTAAAAATATATGAAGTTCAACTTTACCTTCTTTTGAAACTCTTATAGGGATAATATCAGAATACAAATATTGAATTGGAAAAACCTTGCCAAAGGGCTCTTCGGCAAATGAATTTGGATTTAATGAATTGTTTATATAAACAAAATCAATATTATCATTTCCTTCCAACTGTCTTAAGTTAAATATGCTATTATATAGAAAATTTATACGAGCATTATCAACAACTATAACGCTATCAAAAGCCATATCAAATTCAATTATAGAATTACTGATCTCTCCTAATATGGACGTGTTGTTTGGCGCTTCCTCGGAAAGCCATACCAAAACCCCTGTGGTATCTGATCTTCTAATTCCACTGAACTGTTTTAGTGTGTTATTTCTAAATTCGGAATTTGAAAAGCATTCGAATGTTTGGGCCAGATCTTTTAGATGATCTTTAAAAGTAGTCTTAGTTTTGGTTGAGGAAGGATATGAGCTTTTTGTATATTTCGAAGACATTAATATTAATTCTAATATTTCGTCTTCTACAGGTGATTTGAAAGAAACGAAACCATCTATACCATGTGTACTTCTTTCGCCTTTAGCTCCGTTGCTTTTATGTTTCACTTTATGAATACAATTCAGCTTTATTCCAGTATCAAGATTGGAGTAGCCTAATATTTCTTCAAATAAAAACTTAGCTATTTCTTCTCCCTTTTCTCCAATTGATTTCGATAATTCTCCCATTAATACTTTTTAATTTTGATAATATGGCGGTTTAGTTTAAGATTTGTAGTTAAGATACAATGAATTTAAATGAAATAAAATAGTATAATAGAATATTTGTGATTTTTAGCATTTAAAGCTGGTATTTTGAATTGGAATTGAATATAATCGAATTTAAATATCGGTAATAAAATAATATCTCCGTTGCCAGAACCTTATCATTGATTGATTTAAAAAATTTGTTTCTACTCCAAGGTAGTGCAAAATGAAAAATATTAATGTAATATTAATTTTTATTGTTGCGTGAATTATATCATTTTCAAATATTTGAGATTTCTTTTTATCAGATAAATGAGTATGCAGGTTTCGAGTATTTTTTATTTTTTTGCAGAATTCATCATCAAATCCAATGTGTTCAAGAAAATCTCCTCCATAAATCTCTAATAAATTATCAAGCCTTTCTTTTAAATTTATTTGGTTTGAAAAAGCGATGTTATTAGATATAAATGTATAATCACTCTTTTCTAAAGTATTTTTTATACGCTTTACTAAAGGTTTAAAATCTTCAGATGGAATTTTAGTTTTATCAAATAGTATGCGGTGATAAGCTTCAAGTGCTTGGGCCACATTTAAAAATTGATTTGTAGAAAATTGACCTGTATTGTTTAAATTATCGTAAATAATCAAATAAATATCCCTCAGATCATCAAATCTTTTTAGATATTTTGAAAGAATACTTTCTAAAATGTCAGGGGTATTTTTTAATTCTAAAATATTTTCATGAAATCTTAACTGAGATAACCTATTATCTAAATCAGATTGTTGAGAGTAAATTTTAAATTTACTCTGTATAAAAGCAACAGATGTATAGTCATATGTAACAACCTTTTGGTTAAATAAGATGCTGAAAAACACTTCTATCTTCTCACAAATGCTGAGTAAATGTCTTAAAGGTGCTTTTTTTGTAAGGATTAACTCCACAATAACGTCTTTAGATATAGTTTTACTCAATCCCTCCATCTTTGTATTAACGATATGTAACCAAGAAAAACTTACCGACAGATTATCGTCAATTTGGAATGTTTTATCTTCGGGTAGAGTGCTGATTATTTGTACTGATTTATTTTCGCGGTTAAATTCTATTTTTCCAGTATACAAATAGTTGTTTAATCCTGATATCTTAAAACTTATTTTCCGACAAGATATAGACTCTATCGAAGAAAAAGAGGAATCTTCCAGTAGATATTTGAATGTAAAAACGAGAGTATAAATTCCACCGGAAACAGTTCTTTTTGCTAAAAATGGATTTAATATGGTGTATTTTTTTCCATTATTGAGAATGCCTGAAATTATTTTTATTGATTGTTTTAGAATTAGATCTCTTTGATCCAATATTTTATTAAAAGATTTACTGGATATACTTATTGTTCCTCCTGTTTGGTAATTGAAATGAATATGTCCTGGGAATTTGGTGTTTGAAACCCCCTTAAATATGGCATTACATGTTCCTTCTATCTTAAAATTTTTGTCAATCATAACTTGGATAAATAAATGATGATAATTTATAAATAATAAATGAAATATGTCAAACAATCAATAAAATGAGCAATAATTAATTCTTTTACCTTATGAACTAAATTTTCCATTTACCACGACGATGCATGACGAATTAATCGAAATTGCTAGAATCATCTGTGAGATAACAATTCCGTCTAAGGTGATTTCGCCTAGAAGTCTTGCTAAGGGCAAGTCGGTGGAAGATGAGTATGTCAATGAAGGAATGGCATATTTTTAAATTAGTGATTACGATTTAGTGATTACGATATTTTGGTTCTATCGGATAATTGAACAAGGGATGAAATGTAGATTGTTATCAAAATTGATAATCGTACCCTGAAATATGAATATAAACTAAATCAACTGTTAATTATCAATTCTGAATGCGGGTTGCATGTATACATTGTCTGAGCCAAGAAAAAATAAGTATTGTTTATACTTGTGGCCGAGATAATCCTGATATTGAAAAATTATGGTGTGCCCTGAGTATTGTTTTATTTCAATGAAAACTGGGTTTAGTTCCATAATAACACAGAACGATAATTTTTTTTCTTTTGCGAGCATTACGTTTTTAATGACGGAAGGAATTTCAACTTCAATATAATCTGGGAAATTATGACTAATCTCTAAATTTTGTAGGGCATTGGATTTAATGATTACATTGAACTTTGTTTCACTATGTGATTTTGAATTAGTATAAATAATATCGTTTACTTCCAATATAGGGAGATAACTGTCTAGAAATCTCCTCTGTTCCAATTGTGTAATTACCCTTTGCTCTCTAAAAGTTTTAACCAGATATATTGCCGTAAATGCAGTAATAAAAAGTATCGCCCAGTCGCTTACAGTACCCCATATTGAAGCTTCGAAAGGAATTTTAAAAAGTCCTACAGCTGGGAATCCTTTATTTAGAATGAGCCAATTATTTACGAAAGCAATTCCCGAAAAAAAGCCGATAATCAGGCCAATGATCAGAAGTGCTTTATTATCAAAGTTTTTCATTATGCTATTAAAACAATTTTAAGAAATGGAGAAAGGTTCCCAAACAAATAAAACTTGTTTTAGCTCCTTCCAACCTCAAGAACCTGTGCTCATCTAAACAAAAAGGAAGAATAGTGACTCCCAAATAAATATCCTTAAATTTGATATCATTTCGCACTGTTGTCCTTTTTACAAAAAATAGATTAGTATTGGTTACTAAGACTTCGAGTAATAATTTTTTGTTCCAACCTTTACACTTTTCAAAGCGTTTAACTTGGCAATAGGTCGAAGTATATCTGTTAAATCCTTATTAGTGAGATCTAGTTTTAAATATGAATCCTGTTGATTAAGTTCTACTATGATTTCTTTAATTGATTTTTTTGAATCGAAGAAATTAGAGTTAATCAAATTGTCTACGCCTAATTTGATTAAATTGGTTCTTTCTAATTTCGCTTGAGCATCTCTTTTTGGTAATAGCTGATCGATGGCTATATCAGGATAAAATAATCGTGGTGATATTCCAAGATCAATAGCAATTGCATTAATTTGATCATGGGCGTACATTTCCGGCCGATTTGGATTCTCAATGTTTCCAATATATCCATCTGTCACGTCTAATAACATCGCAAAATAGGATTGTGATTTATTGTAACTATTCCGGATCTGTATGCTGTTTTTTACAATTTCAAGCTCAAATTGGGATTTCTTGGTCATCGCAAAATATTTTTTTGCAATGTCTATAGTTATTACTATATTTGTCTATAGTTGTAACTATAGAAATAAAACTATATATGATTAAGACGTAAATAAGCTGTATTTTCACTTTTCTATTCTGTTGAGGAAATTAGAAGGTGTTTACTTCGTAAGATCTCGTTCGAGCAATGTGGTAATTGATTAAGACACGAGCAGTAAGTAGACACCTCGGAACAATGATATATATTGTTGGGCCGAGGTCTTACTGATTGTGTCTGGTAGGAAACTACCCCCGATTACCACCGGGAGCTCGAACTTTCAGTAGCCTCGGCCTAATTAATAAGTAGACATTGAGGCTCTATCAAATTAGAGCTATGAAACAAAAGAAACAAATCACAAAAAACCTTATAAAATCCCCCGAGTAGCTCGGTGCGATTCAGCCAGCAACGGCCTGGTCACATCAGCTATGGAATTCGAGATGCCCAATTATATACCGAGTCATACCCATTCAATAGAATTCTAGCTATCCCAATTAATCAATTTTATTACGGGCGGTTTACGGCCTAAAAAGCAACCGATTCAATCGGACTGGAATAGGTATGCTCTAAACTCGCCATTAAAAATCTAATGAATGAGATCTAATTACGCTCACCTGATTCTACTGGATTTGGTAATTTATGAAACTCATAGAGCAGGATATGATCCTGTGAAAAATGTTCAAGACTTTTGGGATAAGTATCCTCTAAGTGCAATTAAAGACTATATTGTTGTTTTGCATCCCGATACGGTTGATAACGAAAAAACGAAAGATAATCCGCAATTGTCTGAATTTTCCGTCGAACTTCTCCGGGTCCTGATAGCTTATTTAATGATCCACATGACTCAATTGGATCTTGGTAAGGTATCTATTTCACTAGAGGTAAACAAAGAAGCGATAGATACTTCTAAAGCGATCTCAGATTTCTTTCATCGCGTATCCCAATCCAACGCCAATTCCTAAAATGATGAAAAAATTCAAATTACAATCCAATAGCAGTGCACTGCTATATATCCAAATACTTAAGATCACAGTACCTGTGATCTTATACTTCTTAGTTTCTATGTTTAGTTTATCAGCTCAGACGCCCCGCAAGAACAGCGGGGCCGATGGGCTACTTTCAAGATCAGCAGTTAAAAAACTGAATTTTTTAATTGCTTTATGTCTATTGTGCTTTCCAGCTATGCTAAAAGCACAGTTTTATACGCCCGATTCAAGTTCTTTATATGTAGGCGATAAAGTGCCGGAAAATTTCTATACAACAAAGTATAAGCTATTTGACCTTAAATCTAAAGCTGAATCAATCAGTGATCTGAGTGCCGATTATGACAAGTTAATCCTATTGGACTTTTGGGCCAACTGGTGTAAGCCTTGTCTGTACTACCTGATGAAAATGGATTCCATCTCCAAAGAATTGGATCCGTCCAAAGTAAAGATTATCCCAGTTACTTATCAGTCTAGTAAAGATCTGATCAAAATAGCCGAGCGTTTTGCTTGGAACTATCGGTCCATTACCGAGGATACGGTATTGGCCAAAATGTTTCCGCACCAAAGCCTACCGCATATGATCTGGATCTACAAAGGTAAGGTGGTCGCTAAGCCCAAGTCAGACTATGTCTCCAAGGAGAATATCGCATTGATCCTACATGAAGATATGCCCAAGATGGTGCAGAACAATGCTATTAAAGCTATAGATCCAAACAAGTCCTTGTTTACAGTGAACAATGGTAAAGCAGATCTTTTGGTCGATCAAAAGGGCTTTAAGATGGCTGGGTTTGTGGATCAATATTTTACGGTTCCCCTGACTATCCATCGTGGCAGGGATAGTATGTTGATCTATTCAATCAATAATCCATTGGACCAGCTTATTTATCAGGCTTTTCATCAGGATGTCTTCCAACTATTTGATATTACATCAGCTTTTCAGTGGAATGTTTTGCCATCTACCCTGCAAAAGCAATCTTTTAATGAACCTGTACCAAGCTATCAAGGCGACTATGCACAGGACTTGAAAGTAAAGGATTGGATGTTGCACAATTATTATAGCTATGCCCTACAACTACCGGCATCGTATAATGATGCTGACGCCATGCATCTATTACAGCAAAGGCTTCAAAAGGCAATACTTGCTCATTTTGGATTAGAAGTAGAGCTTATTCGAGGCCCCCGAAAGCGGTACGCTGCACTGCAAAGACTTAAGCCATTATCGGCCGTAGAACAGCTATTGCAGCAGCCCTTATCAGCAAAGCAATCTG
Source organism: Sphingobacterium sp. UBA2610 (assembly GCF_002339225.1). Classification (NCBI taxonomy): domain Bacteria; kingdom Pseudomonadati; phylum Bacteroidota; class Sphingobacteriia; order Sphingobacteriales; family Sphingobacteriaceae; genus Sphingobacterium; species Sphingobacterium sp. UBA2610. The sequence continues at coordinate 27,260 of NZ_DDKA01000007.1, read as the reverse complement.
CCGATAGTGTACAGGCAAAGGTTGCCTTTTTTGATCAGCCACATTTTCAGCTATTTGTTTCTGCACCGCTCAGAAATATGAAACAGCTCAAGCTAGATGAAAATGCTGTCATTAACGAAACGGATATACCAAATGATTTCATGGCATCTTTTGCATTCCCTAAATCCATGCGACAGGCAACGGAGCTACAGTCTGTACAACAGGAACTGAAACGCTACGGTATGAAAATCGTTATCATGGATCAAAAAGTACCTATGCTACGCGTTTCGCAAGTCAAAAATATCAATCGTTAATCCTTAATCTTTGCTAGAAAATGAAACATATCATTTTATTCTATATCTATCTCTTCCCAGCACTATTATGGGCGCAAAATCGGGTCACCGGGATAGTGTCCGATAGTACCGGAAATCCCTTAGAAAAGGTGTCAATTGTGTTGTTGCCCCAAGGGCTGCAGCAATCGAGTGCAAAGGATGGTTCCTTTGCTTTCCTCCTGGGCAGTAACTCCCGTATCCAATTTAGTATGGTTGGGTTTGAACGCAAGGTAATAGGACTGGAACAGGGGCGGGACCAGCATATTAGCGTTGTACTATCCGCTAGTCAACAAAAATTGGACGAGGTATTGGTTAATACGGGTTATTACAAGGTGGACAAAAGTCGTGTAACGGGTTCGTTTAATACTATTGACAATAAACAACTGCAGTTTAATCCCCATGGTAGCATCATTGAACGACTTGAAGGTATTACTCCAAGCCTCCAGTTCGATCGGAAGTTTAATGTCAATGAAAATGTAGGCGAACCTGCATTACGGCTTCGGGGGCTGAGTTCCATTCAGTCCAGCACTGAGCCATTGATTATCCTCGATAATTTTCCATACAAAGGAAGTATCAATACGATCAATCCTGATGACATTGAAAGTATCACGATATTAAAAGATGCCGCTGCCGCCAGTATATGGGGGGCACGTGCTGGTAACGGAGTGATTGTGCTTACAACAAAAAAAGGACGGACAGGCGATGCCATAAAAGTAAGCTTCGGTACTCAGCTTGTCCTGTCCGATCGGCCCGACCTTTTTTACAATCCCAATTTTCTGGATTCCAAAAGCATGATGGAGGTCGAAAAAACATTGTTCGACCGTGGTTATTATAAGAAAGCCAATCAGACAATGCTGCCCGATTATGTCTCGCTCTTGTTCAAATTGAAGGAAAATAAGATCGATCAGACCGAATTTGACCAGATTAAAAACCGTATGGAAATGCAGGATATTCGGCAGGAAGCCAAAGAGGAGCTTTACCGAAAGGCAGTAACGCAGCGTTACAACTTGATGCTTTCCGGTGGTTCTACCAAAAACCGTTTTGTGCTTTCGGGTAGCTTCAATAAGGATCTACTGAATGTAATCGGTAATAAAGCACAGCGGTACACGCTGCGTGGAGCTAATGAGCTTAAATTAACATCCCAGCTAACACTGAATACCGAAGTGCAGGTTGCAAGGTTAGACAATGCCAATAATGGTTATAACTTGACGAATCTGAACGGAACAAGAACCTTATCTCCATATACTTTTCTGCGTAATGTGGATGGTACTGCAGCTTCAACCAACTATAAATATCTACGGGAATATGTAGAACAGGCTGAAAGCACAGGCTTGCTCAATTGGGATTTTAAGCCATTGGAAGACCGTGAGCTCTTAAATAAAACGACCCAAAGCAAGAATCTGTTGCTCGCGGCCGGATTAAATTATAGGTTGCTTGACGGATTGTCTCTGGATCTCAAATATCAATACCAGAATATAAGCAACAGCTCGCAGAATTGGTACGATAAGGACAGTTATTATGTACGTAACCTTGTCAACCAATACACGCAGACCGATATGACGCGGATCATCCCATACGGTGGTATATTGGAAGGTGGCACTAACCGTAATATTGTTAATCATAATTTTCGTTTGCAAGGAAATTATCAGAAAAAGTTTGCTACTAATTATGAACTCAGCGCATTGGCTGGAGCGGAGATCAGTGCCAACCTGACGAAAGATCTGCCTGGATTTCGTTTATTTGATTACAACAGGGATATATTGACGAATCAGATTGCTTTCGATTATACTACCCTGTACAAGCTGCGACCAAACGGTTCGGCCCGTGTTCCTGTCCCGCCCAATAATATGCAGGATATCACCGAGCGATTCTTGTCCTATTTTGCAAATGCATCATTAACCATACAAGACCGACATAGTTTCAGCGGCAGTGTACGTTGGGATGCCTCGAATATCTTTGGTGTAAAGACCAATCAAAAAGGTGTACCGCTATGGTCTTTGGGTGCCAAGGAAAAGCTAATTGCCTTTGACTTCCTTAAAAATAGCTGGCTTTCGCAACTGGATGTTAGGGCTACCTATGGAGTCAATGGAAATATCAATGCCGCATTGAGTGCCCTGCCCTCGGCCTTCTTTAATAATTATGATCTGATGACCGGTTTGCCTTATAGCCAGCTCCGCAGTGCGGGCAATCCAAATCTTCGTTGGGAAAAAATAAAAATCTTAAATCTTGGACTAGACTTTGGCTTTTTGAAACAGCGATTAACAGGTTCGGTCGAGTACTTCCATAAAAAAGGAACCGATCTCATCGGGCAGGAACTGTATGACCCCACCACAGGAATTAGTCCTGTAGACGGTACTTATTACATCGATAACTTAGTGAATTATGCCAACATGATCACCAAAGGTCTTGATTTCAATTTACGTGCTTTGCTATTGCAGGGTAATTTTAAATGGTCAGTCAATACACTATTGAGCTATACAAGCAATAAGGTGACGGATTACATGGCTGCTTCTCGGGTCTCGACTTCAAGCTATGTAACTAGTCCTGTTCCGACAGTAGGAAAGTCACTTGATCAGCTTTACGCATGGAAATTTGGGGGGCTAAGTGCCGAAAATGGAATGATCTTGACGCCGAGCGGTGATCAGGATTACCTGAAATATATGAACAATGCGAAGATCGAAGACCTCGAATATGTAGGTCTCAGATTCCCGCCCTGGCAGGGCAGTCTGATGCAGAGCTTTAATTATAAGGGTTTCGAACTAAATGCAAACATTGAGTTTAAAATGGGATTTTACCTCAGAAGAGCATCTATTGATTATAGCAAACTTTTTGCGAATGGTATTGGCAATCGTGACTATGAACGACGTTGGCAGAAAATAGGAGATGAGCAGTTTACGACGGTGCCTGCTACGCCCACAAACGTGGATAATAGAAGGGATGCGCTTTATGCAAACTCGATGGCATTGATTGAGAAAGGTGATTTTGTACGGCTTTCCAATATACAAATGGCTTATACCTTCAAATGGAGGAATGTAAAATCTGTTCAAACCCGGGTATTTGCTGTCGTTAATAATTTAGGCATGCTGTATAGGGCGAATAAATCAGGATTGGATCCCGATTTTTATCAAGCTAATTATCCTAAACCAAGAACTTACACAATAGGCGTTCAACTTGATTTTTAAGAGCTAATAAGATGAAAACATTACTATTATTTTTATGCAGCATGTTTCTGCTGGCATGTAATCCGGATTACCTGGATCTAAAACGGGACAAAAGTCAAACCGTTCCTACAACGCTGGATGACTTCGATGGTTTGCTAGGCAATTCAATGACAATGAACCAGTCTTCAAGTCATACATTAGGAATGATAAGTGGCGATGAGTACGAAGTTCATGATGCCTCCGTAGGCCTCGTGTCAAGAGATTTCGAAAGGGCTGCCTTTTTATGGCAACCTGATATATTTGGAAACGCAGAAAGCGAAGACTGGAACGGTGCATATCGTCGGATATTGTATTGTAATATTATTTTGGAAGGACTGCAAAAAGTTGCAAGAAATGAGACAAATAAAGTACGTTATGATCGTATTAAAGGTGAATGCTTGTTTCAACGATCTTTAATGTTTTTTAATTTGGCGATGCAATTTGCTGCATTACCCGCAGATAAGCAACGATCTATCTATGGAATTCCGCTGCGTACAGAAAGTGACCCTGAGCAAAAAAATGCAAGAAATACTGTTCAGGAAACTTATGATAGGATAATAGCAGATCTGTTGGAGGCAGAATCGCTTTTGCCACAGGAAGGACTTTCGATTTATAGAGCTGATAAAGTTGCCGTACAGGCCTTGCTTGCCAGAGTTTATCTCGTTCTTGAAGATTACAATAGTGCTTCTGCCTATTCCATGAAGACGATTCAGGCTGATCATACATTACTAAATTACAATAGCCTTGATCCGAATTTGAATTTTCCATTTCCATCCTATGGATCAGGAAATACGGAAATATTATTTTATGATATGCCAGACTATGCCGAACTGATAAGCGAAACGTATGCAAAAATTCCGGATGTCTTTTATAATTCCTTTGATCAAAATGATCTGAGAAAAACCCTGTTTTTTAGATCGGAGGATCCGGAGAAAATAACGTTCAGAGGTACATATGGTGGAAATTACGTGGATTTTTCGGGATTATCCCTAGATGAGTCTTACCTTACGCTGGCCGAATGTTTAGTCAGGAAAGGGGAGATAAATCAAGGCATGTCATACCTCAAAAGGCTACTGACAAGTAGGTTTAAGCGAGAGAGTGCTGTGTCCATTCCAGTATTGAACCAGGAGGGGGCATTAAAATTTGTGCTTAATGAACGCAAAAAAGAGCTGCTTTTTAGAGGAGTTAGGTGGATGGATCTTCGGAGATTAAATCTATCGAAAGAAACCGCAATTGTATTACATAGAAACTATGAAGGAAAGGAATATATCCTTAATCCTAATGATGTACGATATATTTTCCCAATTCCGCAGAGTGTGATGTTAAATTCAGATGTGATACAGATACCTCGTTAAACTTAAAAGGCCCTGCATATTGCAAGGCCCTTTTTTTTTTTCATTAGGGCCTATAGGCTTTCTTTGCTATAGATACACCAGACTGCTGCAATGCTTCCTCGACGGTCATGTCGGTAAGATCATGATCGTTTGGATTATTGAATTGCACAGCACAACGTTGGGATTTAACTGTCAAAACACAAGGACCACTACCTGTTGTCGGATCTGAAATCTCATCGCCCAATTGATCTTGATTGGGATCGGATGAAGAGTTAGTTGTTACTTCGATCCATGGAGTTGAGCTTTTCTTGCTCAATCCTGCTGAGGTCAATGTCGCCCCAGTTACTCCTGCAACGGCCAAAGCTACTAAGGCCATTACATTAATTTTGAATTTTCTCATATGCATAGCATATCGATGTTTAGTGTTTAAAAATTGTATTAGTTATTCTCTTTTTGATCGGCAAGTGAAGCTTATCAAGGGCGAGAAGCCCTATGTCTTTTGGCAGACGTGCCCTTCCGCCGAACCAGCCTAGGGCTCAGCTTCCGCTGTGGCAACTATTGCTAATTTTTTTATGAAGCTAACCTCGTCATCAATTTCCTCTGATGCGAAATCCTTATCTTTCTATCAAGCAGTAGGCCTATAGTACATGCAATTGTGATCAAGCAGTTGACCCAAAGATGGGCTTTCCAGCTGATCGGAAACTCGAGTATACAATCGCAGGGAATACTGCCCCAGATATCGCGTAGGGCAAGAATCACATAACCTGAAAAAATAAGCATCAGTATAAGCGTTGCCCAAAATCCCACTCTTTTTGTCCCTTCAAAAATAAAGAGGATGCCTGTGGCTAATTCCACGGCTGGCAGGATATACGACAGTACAATGCCATATTGATCGGCAAAAGGCTGCCTGATCATGGATGCTCTGAATTCGGCGTAGGTGAATACCTTTTTCGACCCGACATAGATCCACAGGCAGAGCAAAGCAAAAGTCAATACCTGCAAGACAAACTCCTGGGGATGCTTCCTGATGTACGAAACCACCCCAGTGAATTTGCGCCCTAACCAGCTACGTGACCTCACGTTTTGAACTGTATTCGCTGCTGCAGCCCCATCATACTGTATATATTTTCCGTTTTGTTCCATTGCCGTTTTTGTTGATCGCTTACTAAGTTTTACAATGCTAAATTACAGCGATAAAAAGCCGAGCGTTAAGCAGAAAACAAGCGATCGGTTGGCAGAAAACAGGATTGGTTAGGAAGGCGGTTCTTGAGCACCTCGGGCAGATAAGGGGTCATTGCTCGCATTTTCCTGCTGCTGCTTAAAAGATCCCGGAGTAAGTCCTGTTTGGTTTTTGATAAATTTGTTGAGTTCAATAACACTGCTAAATCCACACTCTTCGGCCGTAGTAGCCAATTTCTCATTGCCCACGATAGTGGAAGCAATATGATGCAATAGCAGCTGATTCCGATAATCATGAAATGTGCACTTATACTTTTTTTTATGTTCTTCGTTGATATAATCTCTGGACTTCCTCAGTACTCCAGCTATATCACATAACCGAACCTGCGCCCCTTGGTGCAAAATCATTATCTGCAGTAAATTCCTCGCCTGCTCAATCAGTTCTTCCTTGCCATCGTCTTGTATCTTAAAACGGCTCAGCTGGATCAGAAAGATCAGCTGCTTTAAGAGCATATGTTCATTGTCGAGGATATTGGGGTTGATCTTGCTGAAAAGCAATTGTAGCTGCTGCTTGGTGACATCGCCCACACGGAAGGTAACACTCTTGTCCGACTGCGGTGACTGATTCTTCTTGGCCTGTACCAGATGATCCAAAAAACCGAAGTGCCGGTTGGCAGGTGGCCGAAAAAGCCCGGCATCCAAAATAAAGCCCACCAAGATGTGACGACCTTTTGGAATGGTTAATCGGTATTCGCCTTTGGCAAGATAAAGATAAGCACCCCGCCCTTTGGCAAATTCAATAGCAAAATCCTGTGTGTAATGGCTTTGCCTTAAGGGGGAGTCACTTAGCAAAGGGTAGGTAAGATGTAGGTCGCCCATTGAGGTATAGATTGGGATGGTTTCTTCATGTTCCATCCAAAATTCATAATAATAGAGATAGCCATAGCGGCCATCAAAAGTCTGCTCGCAGATGCAGTTATGTACCGATAGCCAATGCTGTACCTGGGCATTGCGAATAGGATAAGTCAGACGCTGTATCGGAGAGGTAACAGGCTCATATTCCTGTGGCAGGACAAAGTCATAACTTCTTTCCATAAAGATCAACTTTAACTAATAATGGCTGGTTTAACTGTTTGATTTATTGGTTTTAATCTGTTGAAAAATGTATTCTAGTAAATAGGAGCGAGCTTTTCAAAAAAAAGTGTACATAGATCTGGGGAGATGGCGAACAGGTCTAGAAGTAGGGTGAATTTTAACGGAGTAAAAAAATGGCATTTCACCCTAATCCAAAACCTATGTACCCAAAAATGAAGTTGATGTCTTGGATTTCTGCCAAATTCGCCACTGTGATCACCTCGCTTTCCTGGCCCGAAAGCAAAGTGACCAAACTGGGCAAGTTTGGTGCTGGACGGATACAAAAAAGATGAAATTAATATGGAACAGCTTTTTATAGAATTGCAGCTTTTGGCTAACCAGGCGCTTTGCACGTTTTCCCATGCGGAAACAGCTCAGCTCTTGAGCGACACCGAAGAGGAAAAATGTGATATCTACTACTTCTAAGTATTAGTAGTAACCTGATGGGTGATCCGGACACCCTTTTTTGATAACCAATTAGTCGAACTCGTATGAACAATATACCTCAAAGTATGGGGAATGACCCCGATTTAATGACAGATACATTAGCCCTGAATAGCCACAGCTGGCATAGATCGCTCAAAGCTGTAGCACTCTTATATCACTGGCAATTGATTACGCATGCAGGGGCCCTAATCCATTTCCTGCGAATACATCAGGAATGGTCCAATCAGCAGCATTATCAGGTAGATGACAATTTATTAGCGCAGCTGATCAAAGCTTGGCCTACCAATGATCTGGGACCTCGCATCTGGGCCTGCTTGCATATTGGTCCATATGGCCTGATCGCAAGGGTGTTGATGCTGCTCGGGCATAAACTGGCCATATTATTGCGTTCGGATGTTTTTGAAGCACAGGGACAGATTTACAGGAAGCAGTTCCGGCTCTCCTTTGGCCGGGAAGCGACCGAGGACGAATTAATCTTCATTCGTGCTGATCAGGGCAATCCGCTCTTAAAGCTCAAGGAAGCACTGCGGAAGAACTACGACCTGATCTTTTTTATCGATGGGCAGCTTAGTGCTGGTCCCGCCTCAAAGGGATGGGTACCAGTCAGACTGCATGGATCGGAGCTGCTTTTACGGGAAGGGATCGCTATCCTGAGCTATTGGACAAGAATACCGATTAGAACTGCCATCATGACAATGGTAGACGGGCAAATTACCCTTCGGTTTGGAGAGGAAGGACGATATGTGAACAGTAAATCCGACTACCAACCGGCACTGCAGCATATCCTTGATCTTGTAGGGGACCTTGCTGCGGAAGAATTGATCCAATGGGAATGCTTGCCAGCAATCTTTGATCATGAGCTGCAGATAAAACAAGAGCAGATGCCTTTACAAAGCTGTTGGCTTCCGATTGTTGTGGGGGAGGAAAGAATGCTCTTTGATCTGGCGACTCGCCGTTCGGTGGTTATTGGAATCAAGGAATTTGAAATAGCCTGTCAAAAGTTCAGAAAAATATGGTTGAACGTTTAAACGTATTTTTTTTGGGCTAAGGTTGTGTAAATCTTCTTTAATTGATAAATTGTCTCTTAAAATAATTTATTTGTTAAAATAAAGATTTGTTTTTTCTTATTACCTAAACCAATTATGAGCAAGGACAGGATTCTTAAACCATTATCGACGAGTTTTCACCTTATTTTCTGGGGATGCTATTTTGCTTTGATTAGCCTAGTCAATATCTATAAATTCGGCTGGTGGCATGTATTTGTTATCATAGTAATGGCCCCTTTAATGTTGGGCATTAGCTATACGAATCGGGCTTGGTTGCGACGTGCGCTATTTAGGCGTTTTACCTTGCAACGGATGGGCATCATGATCGGTTATTTTTTGCTGACAGCCCTGGCAGTTTTTCTGCTGCTATATCAATTTCCGACAGAGCTTAGCCGGAAAGTACTCAAAAACCCCAAATTGTTCAGAGCGGTAGACTTTGGAATCGACGTATTTACTTTCTATGTGACTTTTGTGCTCAAAGGCATTTTAATTCTGGCTATTGAGATCATTTACAATCTCAGTGCAGGTCTTTTCAGGCATTTGGGATGGAAAAGAATACATTCTCTAGAAAGTCTGAAAGCAAGGCTTTTTCGTAACTGGGCCGTTCATTTCATGGGCAATCTGACACAGAGCTTTACCCGTCTGGTACGAAAGCGACCTGCAGTTCTGAACCGAATAGAATTGTTCTTTGGTCTGGAAGCCTATGCTATACGAACGATGAACTTTAGACAGCATATATCGGGAAAATTGGAAGATGAGCTCTTTTATCTGAAGCAGCTGATGCGCCTGTATGGTGAGCATCACATTCATCTGCAGTCGGATATTCAGGACTGGAACCATCCGATTATTCCCATGATGCTATTGAGCCTGTATAAAAATATGGTCAAACACGGCGATTATAGCGACAGCTCTTTTGAAAGTATTATTTATGTGTTTAGTGATATGGAGAGGGTATCAATAAGTTGTACCAATAAGGTTTCATCACAGTCTGCCTGGATCTTTGAAGAAGGAGGCACTGGTTTAGAACAATTGACAAAATTGCTCCGTCTGGAATACGGCGAAGCATTTTCCTTGATAAAACAAATGGCTGACGGCATATTTTACTTGAACTTGGATATAAATTTTTAACATGGATACAATAAAAAAAATATTAAAGCAGGAGGGACGGCTCCAAAAAATCTGTGTGGGGATTGTGGATGATGATCCTGATGTTGTAGATGATCTTAAAAGATACGTAGACTTGACAGATGGTGTCGAATGTGTGTATGCGACGACCAATCCCAAGGAAGCCTTAGTGGCCTTGCGTCGCTTAAAACTGGATATTCTATTTCTTGATATTGAGATGCCCATCGTTGGGGGACTGGATATTTTGGGGCAGCTGGAAAGTCTCAAGCGGGGCAACACGGGTATTGCAAATCTTCAGGTGATTGTTTGCAGTACGAATAGAGAAGTAGGCGACAAAATGTTTCACTACGAGGTAACCGATTATTTTCTCAAGCCCTTCGAACAGGAACGTTTTTATAAAGCTATGGACAGAGCAAAAAAGAGAATTCAGCATTATGGTTTAAATAACTTGAATGATGATAATAAGTGCTTTTTCTATGGGGAACGGGGGGCTGTAAAAAAGAGGCTAAACTATGATGAGATCTGTTATATTGAAGCAAAAAATAATCAGACCAGAATATGGATGAATGATAAAACTTTCGTTGAAGTCAACGAATCGTTCGGTAATATGCTCGCCCTGTTACCCAAGGCGAGTTTTGCACAGGTACACCGAAGTGTTGCGGTTTCTCTCAAGCACGTGCTGGGGGTGACTGCCCATCATGTATTCCTTCCTGGTATAGAAATAAACCGCGGTGAAAAGGGAAAATACCAATATTTTGACCAGTGGATTGAGCAGAATTCCATTAGTGGTAAGTTTCAGATACATGGTATCGTCAGGGAGGGAAAAGAGATGGCGAACACGAGTCAAAGGATGTAATGTTAATACTGATTTTATGAAGATAATTTTGAATAAAACACGAAAAAATACACATAAAGGGAATGATGCTACGATATTGTTTGCCCTCCATATGCTGTACAGCAAATTGCAAAAAATGCAAATCAAGAATGAAATCCCTGATGAAGGCGCTGCGGTCTGGTGGGATGCGGCTTACGTACAGGAATTTGTCGGTATCAGCGAGAGAACCTTATACCGATACCAGCATAAGGGGATGCTCGGAACGGTACGTAAGGAAAATGGCAAACGCCTGTTTTTGCAGACCAGCGTAGAACGGTTTAAACGTGCCTACTGGAATCTGTAAATCCAGGATGGATTGAGATTATTTTTGGGGTCTTTCGTTTTCGGAGGACCTTTTTATTTTGTCTTTCGGAGCAATACCTGACCAACACCTTCCCATCTTCAACCTTTCGCCTACCTTTGTTCGACCGTTCCTTGGGTTTTCTTCGGGTGGCCATCGGGATCTGTTCGGGTGTGACTCGAAGCGGACCGCATGAAAACTGCTGGAAAGCCCGAGCAGGGCCGGGACTTGCTTGGGTGTTGGTCGGGTGCAAGTGTATAAAAAGGATGGTATATGGGGGCTGTCCTGCCAGCTCCCTGCCTAATTACCGAACTGCTCCTGCCAATGTTCTGTCAGTCTTTTTGTTGCTGTATGTTTTTGTTTTTTAAGTTTTTACGTTTGTGGAGTCAGACTTAAATACCGGTATGTCTTAGCCACTGACAAGGGTTTAATTTTTAAAAAACAGAAAAATGGGAACAATAGTAAATGGAATAAACGGAGGTATAAGCGGTAAGACCGGCTCCGTGATAGGCTCCAGCTGGAAGAGTATCAACTACCTCAAAGGGCTTTATAAAAAGAGTAATAAACCGGCTAGTCAGGAGCAGCTGATCACGCAGGCAAAGTTCAAATTGCTGATGCGTTTTTTAATGCCCATCAATTCGTACCTGCAGGTCGGATTCGGACAGAAAAAAGCCGATCGGCAGACACCCCTCAATGCTGCGTTTCAGTTTAATCTGCCTTTGGCTATCCAGGGTACTTATCCGGGCTTTACACTGGACTATAGTAAAATCCGAATTGCCGACGGAGCTTTTTTTCTGGGGCCGCCCCAAGGTGCGTCTTTCGCCGATGAAGAGATGACGGTCACCTGGGATTCGAACAACAATGACATCTACGGCTCAGCAGACGATGACGGTGTGTACATCATCGGGTATCATCCCGAACAGGACGAGTTTTTGGCACCCTCTATCGTGCCAACCCGCCAGGTAGGTACCACGACTTTTGTAGTGCCTGCACATTTGCTCGGTGGCTCGGCGCATCTGTGGATCTTTATGGCCGACCGCAAGAAAAAGCGCGTATCCAAAAGTAGTTATTTGGGGCTGATACAGCTCATTTAGTTATTCATAGGGAATATCGTCCGCTATGGATGATATTCCCCTCTATTTTTTTCTATTATGAAGAAAAAATCAAATAAGAAACGGTCTGCTGCCCAACTTGACCAGCAGAAACGTTTTGCGCTGGCAATGAGTTTTTTGTCACCACTGAAATCGATTCTGGCTGATGGATATAAATTTCTAGCCAAACGAAAAAAAAGACTCGTATATCCCTTTAACCTCGCCCTTTCACATGTACTTAACATGGCCATTGCTGAAGAGGAAGAGGGACCTTTTGTGGATCCCGAAAAAGTATGGCTCAGCGACGGTACGTTGCCTGGGGTGTTGGTCTCAGATATAGTCGAGGAAACTGGGCGGATACTGGTCAGTTACGATAGTTTTTCCTCATTTTGTGCCTGGGATGATCATGTCAAACTGATCGCATATCAGGTGAAAGAAGGTGTGGCGATCCGAAGTCAGCGCCTAGCCTTGCGCAGCGAGAAACAGGTCGCCTTGGATATCCCGCCTTCACTGCTCGGAAAAGAGCTCTTGCTTTATATTGTCTGCTGCGAAAGAGATGGTATAAAGTATGCACGGAGCCAGTATCTAGGGACTTATCTGATTAAATAATTTTTTAAAAAAGTAAAATGGAATATGTACAAAAACAAATGGTCTCCGATATCGAGGATATCTATTGGCCTTTAACGGGAAGGCAGCTGCTTGGCATCGTACTGGCCTGTCTTCTTTTATTTTTTATTTTATCGGGATTCTTGCTACAAGCAATCGATCCGACAGCTGGGGTATTGGATCTTGGTACCCTCTCCTTGCTGCTCTTTGGTATACTTGCTGGTCTAGCGGCTATTTATTGCTGCTTTTGGCTTCAGGAAATGCTTTGGCAGCCTTTTAAGTTTTTCCGGCAGGAATTTAGTCTTCACTTTAACCAATTGACCTCATGGCAACAATGCATTATCTATTTTTCGGTATTCTTTCTATCGCTATTCTCTTTCCTGGCCGTGCTCGCAATGCTGCTGTAGCGTATTCGAATCTATCTGGCAACTACGCTGGATCTGTAAATATCCATGTAGAATCAGTGAATCAGAATCTCCCCTCAGCGCATTGCAATACCCTACCGCGTACGCGCGAACGGATTGTAGCTCTCGCCGTACAGGAAATCGGCGTGCGGGAGGCGACAGGAAAAAACGATGGTAAGCGGGTAGAAACCTATCTGCGCTATGTTGGGCTTGGGAAAGGAAATGCCTGGTGTGCGGCTTTTGTCTCTTGGTGTTATGGCAAAGCTGGCCTTGCAGCTCCGCGCAATGCCTGGAGCCCGGCACTTTTTCCAATGACTCGGCGTTATACGGCACGGCAGATCGAGCAGGGGACTGTGCGGCAGGCAGATCTCTTCGCCATTTATAGCCCTAGTCTCCAGCGTATCAATCATGTGGGGATTGTGCGCAAAAAGGAGGGTAATTGGATCGTGACTGTGGAAGGTAATGTGGATAATCGTGTGTTGTCCAAGCGGCGCCCCTTGGCTACCATTTATGCGTTTTCAAATTGGCTGGACTGAAAGGAGGAAGGATGAACACAAGGCTATGCCAGATGATATTTTATGGGGGACTCTTATTCTTGCTGGGCTCCTGCAAGGTCTACGAAAGTAAAAAATATCAGAAACAACAAGAAACGGATGCGCACCGGCAGTATACCGAGCAGCTCCGAACGTTATATTCTGACCATCAGGATACGCTTTCCCGCCTTTGGTACTTTTGGACGGACAGTGCTTTTCGTTTCTATCCCGATAGTGGTCTGTCTGCCCGGTCGGGAGGTTTAGTATTGCATGAGTCAGCCAAAAGAGTCAGTAAACAGGTACTGGAGCTGGCTGAAAAAAGGCAACAGGAAAAACAAAAGCAGGTCAGCCATGAAAAAAGCGGTATCCAAATGCGCTCTGCCCAGCAGGTTTGGATCATGGGCTTCGCCTTGCTCCTGTTTCTTCTTTGGCGATGGGGCCGATCTCACCTATTGCCCTAGTAAGCGTGGGAAGGAGGTCTGAAGAAAAGCTTCGACAGGTACTGTTGGGCTATGAAGGAGACACGAAGTAAAATCGTAGTCTCCTTTTTATGTGCCGGATGAATTCCTGCTATGCATGTTTGAGAAAAATCAAAATTTGTTAATCGTTTTAAATTTTTATTAAAAAAAGCAAAACCGTTTTAGTTTTATTATATTTGTTCGTAACCAGATTAAGGGAGTAATCCACAAATTACTAGACACAGTGCGTGAAAGACCAACTTATAAAATATTCCTGCATCATGTAATTGTTTTTTGTGACGCTTATTAGCTTGTAAGCAAATGTTAAGATTGGAGATCAATAACCGGATATTATAAACAAATAGCAATCTTTGCTAGTAATGAAAGGGTAAAACGTGACAATGTACGCACAAAAATACGACGATACTGAAGAGAAGTCTGTCTTGATCTCCCTGCGTTCTGGCTGCCAGCGTGCTTTTCGGCAGGTCTACAGTAGGTATAGCGGGCGTATTTATCTCAACATCCGTAAGATGGTCAAGTCCGAAGAAGACGCAGTCGAACTATTACAAGAAGTATTTATTAAAGTATGGGATAAACGGGAGTTGATTGATCCCGAGCAGTCTTTTCGATCTTATCTATTCCAGATCGCCAAATATACTGTCTATAATTTTATCCGGCGAAATAACCTCGAAAAACAAGTTCAGGCATATCTTAGCCTTCACAATACAGCCTTATACAGTCACGTCGAAGAAGAACTCTATGAAAAGCAATATGAAGAATGGTTGTCTCAGACCATTGACCAGCTGCCGCCACAACGCAAATTGATCTACAAACTTTGTAAAATTGAGGGCAAAACCTACGCCGAAGTAAGCGACTTATTGAGTATATCGACATCCACCATCAACGACCACATCGTAAAAGCTACAAAATATATCAAAGAGAAGCATGGGATCCTGGATAAATCCACATTGCTCATTATTTCTTTTATACTTCTCCAACAGCATTAACGCATCTAATTTTCATTGCACAGAAAAAAAGTAAAATAAATTTGCAGGTAGAGCAGATGACGTTTACCGCTGAAGTGTATTAGCTGAAAAGAGGATAACCAATTGTGGAAAAGAAAACACTTCGATATACGTTAAGGCGATATATACAGGGAAAACTTAGCGAAGAAAATTCCCGTGCGTTTTTGTCCTATGTAAAATCAGGCAGGGATAAAATATTACTTCAAGAACTCATCCAGGAGGTTTTGGACGATCCCGCCGATCAACATCTGTTGGACGATCCAACTTTATTGGCCGTACTGGATAATACCTGGGACCAATTGCATCTCCAGATCAATAAACCAAAAACAAAATCGCTATGGACTTGGAAACGTATTGGCGCAAGCGCAGCTGCTGTTATCGGACTATTATTTATTGGTCGCTGGTTTCTTACCATTGAAACTAAAAACGTATCTCCGCAAGCTGCACAACATGTGATATCACCCGGAAAACAATCGGCGACCTTAACGCTGGCCAACGGCAAGCAGATTCATCTACATGAAACACAAAACGGTCGGATTGCGGAAGAATCGGGTATAAGAATCTCTAAAACAACAGATGGCCAATTGATTTACGAAGTCAGCGATAATTCGCAGGGCGAAATCGAGCAAAATACCTTATCGACAACCAAAGGAGAAACCTATCGGATTAAGCTACCTGACGGTACACAAGTATGGCTCAATGCGGCTTCTTCGCTCAGCTATCCGGTTCGTTTTGCAAATCAAAAAAACAGAACTGTCACACTGACCGGTGAAGCTTATTTTGAAGTAGCGAAGGATTCCAAACACCCCTTTATTGTGCAGGCAGCAGATCAGCAGGTCGAAGTGCTCGGTACCCATTTCAATGTAAATAGTTATGCCGACGAATCGGCGGTACAGACCACCCTACTGGAAGGTCGTGTACAGGTCAGTTCCCACAGTCAAAAATTGTTATTAGCACCGGGTGAGCAGTCGAGCCTTACAGCTCATGGGGTGCTAAAATCCCGTCCAATAGATACTGCGCCGGTTATTGCCTGGACAAACAACGAATTTATGTTCGAGCGAGATGATATCGAAAGTGTCATGCGCAAGGTGGCACGCTGGTATAATGTGGAGGTCATCTATCAAGGTAAAAAAACGACCGAGAAATTTGGTGGCGGAATATCGCGTTTTGATGATGTTCAAAAAGTCTTAAGCCTGCTCGAAAAAACGGGTGCCGTTCATTTCAGAATCGACGGAAAAAAAATACATGTACTGCCGTAATAATCCGCTAAATAATTAATGACACAATAACCTAAATAAACGAACCGATGAACAAAAAACGACAAAACGAATAGCCACGAAGGGGGGTATAAAAAAGCAACCAAGATCCTGAAGGAGCTCGGTTGCCGTTTGGGACAATTAAATTTTAACTATCCAATCTGCAGTATGTTTCTGTTTTGGACGACTCGAATACACTGCAAATAAACCTTACAAATGTATCAAAATTATATCAGAAAAAAGGAGATAGCGTATCTGCTATTCCGTAAACTATGGCTTATTATGCGATTGACAACCATAATTATCTTAGTTACTTTTATGCAGGTTAGCGCTACCACCTTTGCACAAAAGGTAACATTAGAATACTCCAACATGAGCCTTAAGAAAATATTTAGGGAACTCAAATCTCAGACGGGATACAATTTTCTGTACACTGAACGGCAGATGGTAAACGCGAAGCCTGTTGACATAAAAGTTAGGGACCGTCAATTGTCGGATGTATTAGACCAGATCTTTAAAGATCAGCCCTTGTCCTACCAGTTGGATAATAAGACTGTGGTCATTTATGATAAGCCAAAAGCTTCCATAACGTCCGTACCGATGGAGTTTACGATTACCCCAAATCAAGTCCCCGTAAAAGGACGTGTGACCAATGAACGTGGCGAACCGCTCGCAAATGTCTCTGTGCGGGTCAAAGGAAATGAATCTATAGGTACTACCACCAATAGTGATGGTCTATTTACCCTCACAAATCTTTCACCCAAAGCAACCTTGGTATTCTCCTCTGTTGGTTATGATGCATTGAGCGGAGAACTGTCTTCCCTGCGGACCGATGGATCGGGGCAGCTCAATGTGATCATGAAAAATAGCAACAGTCAGCTCGAAGAAGTTATCGTAATCGGCTATGGTACCACGACACGTCAGCGTGTTGTTGGGGCCGTTGACCAGATCAGTGCGAAGACTTTCGAAAACCGACCTGTAGGCAATGTAACGCAAGCCCTTCAAGGAGCCTCACCCAGTTTGACCATCCAACAGAAAAGCATGGACCCCAATGATAATTCGATGAATATCAATATTCGTGGAATATCTACCATAAACAGTAATGCGCCGCTGGTGGTGATCGATGGAATTATTACAGAAGGCGGAACACTCAATAAGATCAATCCGGATGACATCGAAACGGTGTCGGTATTGAAAGACGCCGGTTCTACGGCTATATACGGTTCGAGGTCTGCAAATGGCGTTATTTTGGTAACCACCAAAAGAGGACGCCAAAATCAGCGGCCTGCGGTGACTGTCGGCACCCAGTGGGGCGTGCAAGAACCTAAGATTTTATTTTCACCTGTTGCAGGATATGAAAATGCGACCCTTCGTAATCTTGCACTGACCAACTCAGGAATGGATCCGCAGTTTTCACCAGAGGCTATTGCAGACTTATATGCCCATCAGGATATCGAGCGGTGGAACTTGCCGGAAATCATGAAAAACTCTTTCCAGCAAAAATATAATATCAGTGTGGCCGGGGGTGGAGATAAAAGTTCCTATTTATTTTCCGGCGGCTTTTACAATCAGCCCAGCAACTTTGTCGGACAGGACTTTGGCATTAAGCGGTACAATTTGCGGAGCAACCTCAGTACAGAGATCGGACGTTTTAAATTGACCTCAATCTTAGCCTATACCCGCAACAACAACATGAGCAACACGGCCGGAAGTGCCATTATCAATGCTTCCAGACTTCCGCCTTATTACTACTATCGCATGCAGGCTGATAATGGAAAATATCTTGTCAACAATGCACTGACAGATCAAAATCCTCTGGCCGAACTGAATGAAGGCGGCTATATTAAAAATGATAACGACTATTTTAATATCAACCTGAATCTCGAAGCAAAACTGTTCGAAGGTTTAAAACTGCGTGGTATCTTCGGAGCGGACATCTATGCCGATCACCGTTCTATCCGTAGAATCCAGGTGCCATTATATTCCAGTCCAGATGCCACGCAACCTCAGGTCTACGTCAATTCAGACCGCAATACCGAAGATTTTAACGAAAAAGCCTCGTTGTTAAACTTTCAACTCCTTCTGGATTATGACCGAAATTTTGGCAGCCATCATGTATCAGGTCTGTTTGGAGCATCCAACGAATCCTATACACGCCGACAAAACGAACTGAAAATGAAATTTACTGATCCTGTCCTCGGCACACCTACGACAGGGACAGTTATCGATCCCGTGAGTGCCCGTGTGACACCAAATGGGACACTGCAAAATAGTATCAATTCGATCTTCGGTCGTGCCGGATACGACTTTGCAAGTAAGTATTTTGCCGAATTTAGCTTTCGCTACGATGGATCTTCTAAGTTCTCGAAAGCTAATCGCTGGGGCTTCTTTCCTTCGGGATCCCTCGGATGGCGGGCATCCGACGAAGTATTTATGAATTGGTATAAACAACATGTCGGTAGCCTAAAAATCAGATCTACCTATGGTGTTCTTGGCAATCAGGCCGTAGACGACTATGCGTATTATTTTACCTATGAATCCTATCAGAACAGTTATGGATTTAACAACAAACCTGTTTCTGCTGCGGGATTTAATTATGCCAGCCTGGATCTACGCTGGGAGAAAACCTATAATTTCAATGTTGGGTTGGACGCCACCTTCTTTCATGATAAATTAACGGCCAGTTTCGATTATTTTAAAAAGCGTACAGTTGATATCTTGATGTCGCCTCAAATACCTTCCACATTCGGAACCTCCCTAAAAAATCAGAATTTAGGTGAAATGAACAATGAGGGCTGGGAAATCAACCTTAGCTACCGGGCTACAACAGGCGATTTCCACCATACGATCAATGCGAATATGGGCGATAGTCACAATAAGATTATTGCGATGCCCGGCGATGACCGTATTTCGACAGTCGATAACATTACTAAATTAACGCGTGTTGGGCTACCCTATAATTCCTATTATGGGTACAAGATGGCCAGATTCTTTCAAAATATAACGGATATTGAAACTTCGGCCTTGCCGAGCGGTATTACGGCAGCAGATCTGCGCCCCGGCGATGTAAAGTATGTCGACCGCAATAACGATGGAATTATCGATGCACGCGACCGCTTTGTGTTGGGCAATGGATTCCCCCGGTTTACATTTGGTCTTACCTATAACCTGAATTATAAAGATTTTGATTTTAGTATGTTCTGGCAAGGGGTAGGCAAGCGCGATATGATGATCCGGGGAGAGTTGATCGAACCATTTCATCAGAATTATTCATATACCATTTATCAGCATCAACTCGATTACTGGACGCCCACCAATAT
The DNA here is from genome assembly GCF_002339225.1 of Sphingobacterium sp. UBA2610. Lineage (NCBI taxonomy): Bacteria > Pseudomonadati > Bacteroidota > Sphingobacteriia > Sphingobacteriales > Sphingobacteriaceae > Sphingobacterium > Sphingobacterium sp. UBA2610. The sequence goes on along the minus strand of NZ_DDKA01000007.1, from coordinate 7,616 downwards.
TGATGGACGCTGGCCCCGACTGACTGCAAATGGATCAACAGCATCGACCAACAACTTTGGGAAAGATTCTGATCTCTATCTTTTCAACGGGAAATACGCTCGATTGAAAAATATACAGGTAGGTTATTCGTTACCCAAAGAAGTCGTGTCGAAATTGGGATTGCAGCGTGTTCGCTTTTTCATCAATGCCCAAAACCTGCTGACTTTGAGCAAAAACTCCTGGATAGATCCCGAATCCTCCGAATTTGATTCTAACATGGGTGGTTCGGCCAATAGTGCCCGCAATTATCCGACGTTGAAATACTATGGCGGTGGATTAAATATTCAATTCTAACCTTTTATGTAATGAAACTATATAAGATACTTATTGGAGGCTTGAGTTTAATGGCAATTCTCCAATTAACATCCTGTAATAAGTTGGATACGCTGCCAACAGATCGCTTTACCGATGAAAATTTTTGGGACTATCCAGACAACGCCGAAAAAATGGTCAATATGGCCTATAATCAGCTGTATTCAGCAGATCGTATGTGGAATGATGAAGCCCTGAGTGATAATATTTTTGAGGGGCGCTCAAACACAGACCAGCGCGCAATTCGTAATGGAACCGCCGATCCAACACTGGGCCGCTTTGGGGCAGAGTGGTCCGATCTTTACGGTGGTATTAAGACCTGCCATGTCTATCTAGAGAATGTAGAGCGTGTACCCGGAATGGATGCGGCACTCAAAAAACGCCGTATCGCCGAGGTACGCTTTATCCGTGCATTTCTCTATTTTAGACTTGTTAATTTCTATGGCGCTGTGCCTTTCTTCACGAAAGATATCTCATTGGAAGAGTCTAAGACTCTTCCTCGGACAGAAAAAGCGACTATCATGGCCTTTATCCATCAAGAGTTGGATCAATGTATGGCCGATCTACCGAACAGAGATGCTTTACCGGTAGACGACCGTGGCCGGATTACCAAGGGGGCCGCTTCAGCCTTTCAAGCCCGGGCCTATCTCTATGAAAGCAATTGGAATAAAGTATTGGAATACTGTGAAAATCTGATAAAAAAACAAACGGAATTTGGCACTTACGCTTTATTCCGCAGTTATCCGGAGTTGTTTACTGCAGCCAATGAATATAATTCAGAGGTTATTCTGGATTATGCCTATGTACCTTTATTAAAAACCTGGAATAAGTTATATGATGCAGCACCGATCTCTGCACAGGCACGTTTAAACGGATATGCACCATTGCAAAGTCTGGTTGATAATTATTTGACACTGGGCGGAAATACCATTGCAACGGATCCGCAATATAACGATAGTAATCCCTATGTGAACCGCGATCCACGCATGGCCGCAACCATCGTTTTCCATGGCGGACAATGGACAGATTTTGACGGTACAACACGCAAGATTTTTATTAAACCCGGCTCGGGTACAAGCGATAAGGAACGGCTCGACGAATATCAGGGTGCAAGTGCCAACGCTTCTGCCACAGGGTATTACGTAAAGAAATACTACGATGTAACAGCAACGGTAAAATACGATGCAGGATTGAACATCATCATGTTTCGGTACGCCGATATCTTATTGATGTATGCAGAAGCAAAAGAAGCACTGGGACAACTCAATGCAGCAGTGTGGGATATGACGATCAGACCTATTCGTCAGCGGGCTGGTTTTGAAGCATCAAAAGCGTTAGACTTTCCGACTACCGGGGATCTGAAAACAATTGTCCGAAATGAGCGGCGAAGCGAGCTCGCACTTGAGGGATTGCGTTACTATGATATCATGCGCTGGAAGGCCGGTAAAACTTATTTGGACGGCCAGGTATTGGGTGCTAAATATGGTAGTAACAATAGCAATATCAAACTGGATATCCGTCGATTTGATGAAAGTAGAGACTATCTTTGGTCGATACCACGAACCCAGATCGATCTAAATAAAAATTTATTGCCTAACAATCAGGGCTACTCAAACTAAACTTAATTAAAAAAATTAGCGCAAACGTCGCATTAAAAAAATGTACGTTTCGAACCATAAATTTAGGATAAAGACATGAAATGGTATTTTAAAGTTATAGCAATGGTCGCATTGGCTGCGAGCATCGTTTCCTGTAAAAAAGACGATATGAAATACGCTGACGCAGAGGTGTCTGCTGTTGAGAACCTATATGCCCCTGCAGATGGAAAAGCTGTCAACTTATTAAGTTCCAGCTCCGCCGCGCTGTATTTTGAATGGGAGTCGGCCTTGGTTGCCGACGGTGGGGCAGCTCAATATGAAGTTGTCTTTGACAAGCTCGACGGCGATTTTAGCAAGCCTCTTTATACAGTTACGTCGGATAATAATGGAAACTCAAACGGCGCCAATATCAGTCACAAAATATTGAATCAGGTCGCGACGAAAGCGGGGATCAACCCTGGTGAGAGCGGCGATGTAATCTGGTCAGTCTACGCTATCCGTGGAATGAAACGGGTGTTGAGCAAAGCTAAGAAGGTATTGAACATCAAAACACTGGAAGGCTTTGCGGAAATCCCCGATGAATTATTTATCACTGGAGAGGCAACTGAGGGTGGGACGGATGTTGCCTCATCTTTACCTTTTAAATTGGTAGGGAACGGTGAATATGAGATCTTTACAAAATTGGAAGCCGGTAAAAAATATATTTTTACGGATCGCAAGTCTGCTGAGGGACGTGTTTTCTATTCGGAAGATCAAACCAAAATAAAAGAAGGTGAAACCGGAAGTAACAGCATTGCTAAGACCGCAGTATATCGTATTCGAATAGATTTCAATGTTGCAGCAGTTACCTACACAGAGATCAAAAACATGGGCGTTTATTTCTCGCCATCCGGAGCTGTAGTGTTGGATCTACCTTATCAAGGGAAGGGAATTTGGGCTGCAACGGGTATCATCAATTTTAAACAGGAAAGTTGGGGCCGCGACCAACGTTATAAGTTCCAAATGGAAACCGTTAAGGCCGGAAAGGCTGAAACCTTACAGCTGGGAACTCAAAACGGGACGGACAGTCCGCCCAATAGTTCATCAGCTCCTTCTTATTATTTCGTTCGCATATTGTCCAATCTTTCGCAATGGGATGATAAATGGAAATTTGTAGATGCAGTAGACGGCCATCCAACAAAAATAGCGATGATTTTACAAGGCGACAAAGACTATACGCATACTGTCGTACCAAATTAAAGGAGGAGACCCGATGAATAAAATGATTATACTGTCATCCCTATTGTTTCTACTCTTTGGATGCACCAAGATTGAGGACAGCTACCCGTATGAAGACACCGTCGAGGAAAGCTGGACAGCTATTGCAACACAGGTTTCCGATAAGATGATTGCCGGGTTCTGGAATGAGTCCGGGTATTTTAACAATGCGATCAATCAATCCGATCTGGGATTTCAATATTGGCCCAATGCACATGCCATGGATGTTGTTATCGATGCCTATCTACGAACGAAGGACAGCAGATATAGTGCCTATTTCAGCAAATGGTTTGAAGGTGTGAAGATCAAAAATGGCAATACCTATTATAACGTATTCTATGATGATATGGAATGGAATGCACTGACCATATTGCGCTTATATGAAATTACCAAGGAGCAAAAATACCTCGACACCGTATTACTTTTATGGAAAGATATTATTGGTGCGTGGGATGAGCAATATGCAGGCGGCGGATTGGCTTGGAAGAAAGATATGCGCTATAGTAAAAATGCCTGCTCGAATGGGCCAGCTAGCATTCTGGCAGCTAGATTATATCGTTTGACAAAAGATGAAAACTACCTGACCTGGGCCAAGAAGATCTACGAATGGCAAAAGGCAACCTTGTATAATCCGTCAACAGGCGCTGTTTATGATAATATTAATGGTCAGACAGGTAATGTGGATATGACGACGCTTACTTATAATCAGGGGACGTTCCTTGGTACCGCAGTGGAGCTTTTTAAGATTACTAAAGATCAGCTTTATCTGGTTGATGCGCAAAAAATTAGTTATTACACAATCACACGTTGTATCGATGGCGGGAATAATATTTTGCGCGACGAGGGAAGCGGCGACGGCGCATTGTTTAAAGGGATATTTATACGATATTTTGTAGACTATTTAAATCAGGAAGGAATTGATGCAGCCTACCGCAGTAAGTTTGAGAAATTTCTGGTCAATAATGGTAAAATTGCCTGGACCAAGGGAACAAGTCTACCGACGCTGTTCTTTGGTCCGTCCTGGGCGCAACCCCCTATTGGCAATAGTGAAATTACTGCCTATGCAAGTGCTGCGATGCTTTTTGAAGGATTAGCAAGCTATGAAAATAAATTAAAATAATGGAATGAATACAAAGAAGTCTTCCTGACCCAAAAGGTTCCGGGGGCTTCTTAAAGTACATATGCTGATGAAACTAATCATTAAGATAACGACGACCGTGCTGCTGTCGGGTTTATGCTATTTAACAGGCTATGGTCAACTCAATAAGGGACAGTCTGCCGAACGTGCCCAAAGAACGTTAGCTATTATTTACGCTAAGTATGGAAATACCAAAAACCAGCTGTTGACTGAGAAATATCCTTTCGACGCGAGCTTTAAAGCGGACTATCTTGATAATTCCGAACAGGCGGCCGGGCAAAAGAAATATGCCTACCTATGGCCATTCTCGGGGAGCTTTTCCGCTGTAAATACATTGATGGAGCTCCCAAAGAACAAAGCCCTTTATCAAAAGATCCTTGACCAGCGCGTGCTACTAGGATTAATGGAATATAGGGATCATTCCAGGGAGCCCGTTGGTTATGCTTCCTATATCAATTCTGCTCCGGCATCAGACCGGTTTTATGATGATAACGTCTGGTTGGGTATTGACTTTACCGATAGTTATCTGCAGACAAAAAAGGTCGATTATCTCAAGCATGCGAAAGAGATCTGGGCTTTTGTAAAAAGCGGTGCGGACGACAAGCTCGGTGGTGGAATCTATTGGTGTGAACAGAAAAAGGAATCTAAAAATACCTGTTCCAATGCTCCTGCGGCAGTGTTTGCACTAAAGCTATTTGAAGCTACTCAGGAGAAAGACTATCTGAATGAAGCGCGACATTTATATGAGTGGACAAAGGCAGGACTGCAAGATCCTGCGGACAAGCTGTATTGGGATAATATTCAGCTCAATGGAAATATTGGTAAAGCCAAGTATTCCTATAATGCTGGACAGATGTTGCAAGCAGCAGCGTTGCTTTACAAATTTACCAAGGAAAAAAAATATCTGGTCGATGCCCAAGAGCTGGCAAAAGCTTGTCTAGCGTATTTTTTTCAGTCCATGGACCAAGATACTTTTCCAGTGTTAAAGAATAGTAATGTATGGTTTCATGCTGTAATGATGAGAGGATATATCAGTTTATTTGAACAGGATGGAAATAGAAAGTATCTGGACATTTTTGCGAAAAACCTAGACCGCGCATGGTATAAAATGAGGGATCACGACGGGCTGTTTGATGTCGACTGGACTTTGGAGAAAAAGCAAAAATCCAAGTGGCTGTTAGATCAATGCGCTTTTGTGGAGATGTACGGACGTTTGGCGCGAATAGGAAATTAAATTTCGAAAAATTTTTAAAACATTCTTGCGCTGACAGTGGTTTTTTTGGATAACTTAGGCAAGTTAGATTATTGTATTTATATAGGCTAGGGATTGGTTCCCTAGCCTATTTTTTTTCTTACTATTTTTGCATTGACTCATTGATGCAGAAAAATCTAGATCCCGCACAGAATTTTAATGTTTTCATGGGCTTCCCGCTGCTGGCTCAGCTGAATCTGGATCAAGTTTTTGGCCCCGATAGACAGCTTGTTTTCCTCCGCCAGCGCTTTTTCGTAAACCTCTCGGAACGCTGCCTCGCCGCGCTCACAATGCTCCAATAAATCTTGCATATTACCGCCCGATAATTTTGATTTGATCACCATCCACAGCCGAAAAAGCTCACCGCTTAATTTTGTCCGGTCAGTCGCGTATTGGCCAGCAAGCTCAACCAGTGGACTGAGTTCGGCAATAAACTTTTCAGACTGCCCGATCATCTTTCTGAACACAGCTTCCCGGGCACCTTCGCCCTGCTCGTTGGCCAGATCAATAGCCAGCTCGTATCCTTCGATGCGGTCATTGTTGATTTTAATAAGGTCATTTAATATATTCGGGTCGTTCTGATTACTTTTCATCTTTTCGTTATACTATTTTTTAATCTTGTATGCTGTTTAAATTTTATATGCTGTTTGTAGAGGAACAAGGAAGATTAATCATTAGTTTGCTTTATTTCTTTTATGATAATTTGTGGCGGCTTACTGCCTGATTTTGAGCGGACTTATTTCGTGTTTCCTCGCATAGGCTATGCTACTATGCAGGCAGAAAATGTATAACGCGAACTATATTTTCCTAAAAAAAACAAACGTTCTGGCCTATTTAAGAGTTTCTTTCTTATAAGACAAGACAGAATTTGAAAAATAAAGATTAAAAACACGACAGCAATGGATGTAAAAAAGGAAAAGACAAGCAAGCTACAGACCTATTGGACCATACTGAAAAATACGGTATCGGGATTTATCAATGAAGACTCCATGAAATACAGCGCTTCATTATCGTATTATACCGTTTTTTCCATTGGTCCAATATTGGTTTTAATGATCGCATTGGCCGGAATATTTTATGGTGCCGAAGCCATTCAGGGAAAGGTTTTTACCGAACTGAACGGTTTAGTGGGCAATAGCGCCGCCAAACAGATTGAAGAGGTTATTCAGAACCTTCAGCTGTCGGGCAAATCCAATATGGCGCTGGTGATCAGTATAGTGACCCTGATTATCGGGGCAACCACGGTTTTTGGCGATATGCAAAACTCCATCAATAAAATATGGCATGTACGCCCAAAACCAAAAAAGGGTTGGTTAAAACTAATTCAGGACCGATTGCTATCGTCTTCGCTCGTAATCGGCCTGGGCTTTCTGTTGGTGGTTACCTTGATCGTCAACGGCATTATTTTGGCCCTAACCGGGCAGCTGCAGCGCTATTTTCCGGAAATAACGGTCGTGCTGATGAACGTCATCAATTTTGTCATTTCCTTTGTGGTTATTGTCATCCTTTTTAGCGTGATCTTTAAAACCTTGCCCGATGTCAATATTCAATGGAAGACTGTTCGTGCCGGTGCCCTGTTTACGGCTATATTATTTGTTATCGGTCGTTACCTGATAGGCATCTACCTCGAACGTTCGGCCACGCAGGATACCTACGGGGCGGCAGGTTCATTTGTACTTATTTTGCTTTGGGTATATTATACTGCAGCGATTCTTTATTTCGGTGCGATTTTTACACGGGAGTATGCTACGGAAATGGAAATACCAATTGAACCGTCTGAATTTGCGGTCCATGTAGAGACACAGGAAATCGAACGCAATGTCGATAAAATCCCGCCGGCGCCGCTCGATGAAGAAGAAACGACCATTGATAAAACGGAGTAAAATCACCGTAAATATTTTTTAACATTTGATCACTTGCGTCCTAAACGTTTAAAAAGTGGCGGTGATTGGATATAGCAAAGTTGCTATATTTAAATTGCAAAATTATAACACACAGCCATGATAAATTTAAATGTTT